>NZ_JBFTSH010000003.1:0-422042 GCF_056399925.1 Cupriavidus sp. 01L43 | reverse complement strand
ACGAAGGCCGATGACCGCTTCGACACCAGCCTCCAATCCCGCCGTCTCGCGATACGGCACCCGCAATTCAGGCTTGTAAAGGTAATGGTCAATGTCATCGCCAAACACCACCATCTCGCCGAACTTGCCGGGAAGGAAATAGGAATACAGCCCCTCCTGCTCCATCAGCAGGCGGATGTAATCCCAATCGGACATCTGATACTGGAAGCGAAACTTGTGCTGGGGATATTGGCGCCGCAGCCGGAAGGAAAAATGATGGCCGACCAGTTCATGCCGCCGGAGGATCGCCTCGATAATCTCCGGCGCGGTCTGGTGTTGATAGATGCGCGTGGAGCGGGTCAGCCGAAGCCGCGCGGCCAGCGGCTCGACAACCATCTCGTAGCCATGAAAATCCCGCGTCTGGGCTGTCTTCGAGAAGCAGGAAATAAAGCCGGCGAAGGTGCGCGGCTCGGCCTCATCGCCTGGGTCGATCAGGAATGTGGCCGGCTTGCCGAGATAATCGGCGCGGTCCAGTTCAAGAGGGTGTGTCAGTTGGACGATGGCCTCGTAGGGCTCGCCCAGCCGCTCCACCGCCTCGAATGACACCACCGACAACCCTGCGGCGCTTGTCGCACCGGGGACTTTCAGGAAATACGACTGCCGCGCCATGATTCTCGCTCCGTTGCCCGCGCAGCCCGGAAAAGCTGCGTAGGGGCCATGCTAGAAGCGTCGAAGTGGGCACTACAATCGTACTAGTTCGAAAAATCGCTGTCGCGTCTACGCGTCGCCAGCCATCGGCAATCTCAACTCCGCTCGCACCCCCCTGCCCTGCACGCCTTCGCGCAGCACCACGGTGCCGCCGAAGCGTGCGGCCATTTCCCGCGAGATGGCGAGGCCCAGGCCGGATCCCGGTTCGGTGTTTTCCACCCGTCGATAGAAGCGCGCGAACACCTTCTCGCGCTCGGCTTCGGGGATGCCGGGGCCGTCGTCTTCCACCACCAGCAGTGCATCGCCGCCCACGCGCGCGGCGGAGAGCGTGATGCGGCTGCCGCGCCCCGAGTATTGGATCGCGTTGTGCACCAGGTTGGCCAGTGCCTCGCGCAGCAGCGCGGCGTCGGCGCGCACCGGCAGCGTCAGGTCCGTCGGCCGTTCCCAGCCGAAGTCCTGCTGCTTGCCGCGCGCCAGCGGCAGGTAGTCGAGTGCCACCTGTTCTGCCACGGTCACCGCGTCGATCTCGGCCACGAATTCGGCCGGCCCGCCGCCCTCGCGCACTGGCTGCCGAGCACGCGCCAGCGCCAGTAGCTGGTTGGTCAGCCGCGCGGCCTGCTCCAGTTGCGTGACGATGCCGCCCACCGCTTCGCCAGCCGCCTCGCGCCCGGCCTCGCTGTGGCGGGCCGCCAGCTGCCGCTGGGCGAACTCGGCCTGCGTCTTGAGGATGGCCAGCGGCGTGCGCAGCTGGTGCGCGGCATCGGCGATGAACTGGGCCTGCGACTGCGCCATGGTCTCGGAGCGCGAGACGTGCAGGTTCACCGCGTCCACCAGCGGACGCACTTCCACCGGCACGCGGTCGAATTCGAGCGGCGTCAGGTCCTCGGGCGAGCGCGCGCGCACATCGTCGCGCACGCGCTGCAGCGGACGCAGCACATAGGTCACGCCGCCCACCAGGATCAGGGCCGACAGCACGATCAGCGCCAGGTCGCGCAGCAGCGCGCTGCGCCAGACATTGGCGATCAGCGCCGAGCGGGGTTCGGCGGTCTCGGCCACCTGGATGATCACGCGGATGCGCGCGTCGGGCCGGTAGACCGGCCGGGCCATCGCCGCAATGCGCACCGGCTCGCCGCGATAGGTGGCGTCGTAGAAGCGGGTCTGATTGTTGACGAGGGTGCCCGCCGGCAGCGGCAGGTCGTCATAGCCGGTCACGGTCTCCACGCGCCCTGCCCGCTCCATCGACACCCGGTAGAACACGTGGGTCTGCGCGGCGGTCTCGAACATCTCCATCGCGGCATCCGGCAGCGTCAGCTGCACGCTCTCGCCGGCCATGCCGATGGCGTTGTCGATGGTGCGCACGGAGCCGTAGAGCGAGCGGTCGTAGGCGGTGTTGGCGGCGTGGCGCAGCGTGCCGTAGGTGAACCAGCTGTCCACCGCCATCATCAGCGCCAGCGCCGGCACGAGCAGGATCAGTAGCTGGCGGCGCAGGCTGCCGCGCAGCCAGGGCCGCGCCGGCGTTGGCGTGCGCGGGCGGCGGCGCCTCATGTCAGGCCTCGGCCTCGGGTTCCAGCAGGTAGCCGAAGCCGCGCAGCGTGACGATGGTCACGCCATGGCCGGTCAGCTTCTTGCGCAGGCGGTAGACCAGCACCTCGATGGCGTCCGGACTCACGTCGGCATCGAGCGAGAAGACTTTGTCGAGCAGTTGCGCCTTGGTCAGCGGCTGGCCGCTGCGGGCCAGCAGTGCGCCGAGCAGCGTGGATTCGCGCGGCGTGAGCGCCAGCGGGGCGCCGCCGAGGGTGAAGCTGCGCGTCTCGCCATCGAATACCAGCGTGCCGCATTGCAGGCGGGGATGGGCGCGGCCACGGCTGCGGCGGATCAGGGCGAGGATGCGCGCCTCGAGTTCCGCGATGGCGAAGGGCTTGGGCAGGTAGTCGTCGGCGCCGAGGTTCAGGCCGCGCACACGTTCGTCGAGGGTGTCCTGGGCGGTCAGGATCAGCACCGGCGTGCGGTCGTCGCGGCCACGCATGGCCTTGAGCACGGCCAGGCCGTCCTTGCCGGGCAGGCGCAGGTCGAGCACCACGGCGTCGTATTCCTCGGCCATCAGCCGGGCTTCGGCCTGCAGGCCGTCCGCCACGTGCTCGATGACGAAGCCGCCCTGCTCCAGCGCGCGGGCCACCCAGCGGGCCAGTTCCACCTCATCTTCTACCAGCAGGATACGCATGCCGGACCTCCTCTGCCGGATCGGGAATCGAGGGCGCGGGCGCGTCCCGAGGGCGCCTATAATACCTCCGCCCTGCCCGCCGGTGTCGGCGGCCTGTCCCACATCGCCCTCCGTTCCGCCTTGCCGAATCGCGTCCTGACATCGCCCCTGCCGACGCCGTCCTCCGCGCCCGCATCGCCGGTGCGCCGGCACCTGCTGCGCGCGGGTGCCGCGATGGCCGCCCTGCCCGCACTGGCCCAGGCCGCGCCGCGCGTACCGGACGGCTATCCGCCCGAGTACGCCGGCATCATCGAACGGGCCCAGCGCGAAGGTGCGGTGGCAGTCTATGCATCCACGGATCTCGCGGTGGTCCAGCCGCTGATCGCCGCCTTCGAAGCGCGCTACCCCGGCGTGCGCGTGCGCTACGCGGACCTGAACACGGTGGAGCTGAACGATCGATTCCTGGCCGAGAGCGCCGCGCTGGGCGCCACGCGCGCGCCGCGTGACGCGGCGTTCGCCGATGTGCTGTGGAGCACGGCGATGGACCTCCAGATCAAGCTTGTCAACGACGGCTATGCCCAGCGCTACAACTCGCCCGAGCGCGCCGGCCTGCCGAGCTGGGCGGTGTGGCGTGACGAGGCCTGGGGCACGACCTTCGAGCCGGCCGTGATCGTCTACAACCGCAAGTATTTCGATGGCGCGCATGTGCCCGGCAGCCGCAGCGGGCTGGCGCGGCTGCTGCAGGAGCGCGGGCCGCAGTGGCGCGGGCGCATCGTGACCTATGACGTGGAGCGTTCGGGGGTGGGCTACCTGCTTGCGCAGCAGGACGCGCGCATGGGCAGCGAGTTCTGGTATCTGGCGCAGGCGCTGGGTCGCGCGGGCGTGAAGCTGTCGGCCTCGACGGCGGACATGATCGAAGGCATCGCCAGCGGCGAGCTGGTGCTCGGCTACAACCTGCTGGGGTCGTACGCGCTGTCGCTGATGGAGCGCGGCGCCAGCATCGGCGTGATCGCGCCGCGCGACTACACGCTGGTGATGTCGCGCGTGGCGTTTATCGCCCGGCAGGCGCCCCGGCCCAATGCGGCGCGGCTGTGGCTGGACTTCGTGCTCTCGCGCGAGGGGCAGGCGCAGCTCGGCAAGTCGACTTCCCAGCTCTATACGATCCGCACCGATACTGACAGCGCCTACACGGCCCAGACGCTGGCGGAGCGGCTCGGCTATGCGCTCAAGCCGATCAGCGTGGGCCCCGGCCTGCTGGCCGCGCAGGACGCCCTGCGCAAGCGGGCGTTCCTGGCGCGCTGGCGCGAGGCGCTGCGGGGATAGGGCTGGGGAGGCTTATTCGGCCAGGGCCTGTGGCGTGGACGACCCGCAGAACGTGGCCATTTCGGCGTCGATCGGCCCCATCGGGCGCGGCACGTAGCCTTTCCGGAGGGCGGTGGAGAAGCGCAGCATGTCGATCATGGCGTCGGCCAGCCGCTCGGCTTCGTGATTGAGTTCGAAATCCTCGGGCGAGAACAGCCAGTGCGCCAGCACGCCGCCAATGGCCGCGTGGAAGGCGTTGACGGCCAGCGGGATGTCGAGATCCTCCGGTAGCTGGCCGCATTCCACGGCCATGCGCAGGTGCTCGTGCATCTTGACCAGCCCTTCCTTGTGCGACTGGCGCTGGCGTTCGAAGATCGCGCCGTTGTCCTGCACCATCTCGCACTTGTGGAAGATGATCTCGAAGACGCGGCGCCACTGCGGGTTCACCACGGTCTGCTTGAATACGAAGGCGCAGATGTCGCGGATGCTGTTCAGCGGATCCTCGCGCAGCGCACGCCGCTCGGGGGCGATCAGCGCCTCCACCGGCAGGTTCACGCGGTCGCACATGGCCGCGAAGACATCGCTCTTGTTCTTGAAGTGCCAGTAGATGGCGCCGCGCGTGACGCCGGCCGCCTCGGCAATATCTGCAAGTGACGGGCGCGCCACGCCACGGGCGTGGAACACCGCCTCGGCGGCATCCAGGATCCGGTTGCGGGTTTCCTGCGCTTCTTCCTTGGTACGTCTGACCATTTCCTCTTTCCTGCCAGCGGACGCTTATCCGCCCAGGTCTCCGTTGTGCCACACGATTGTGACGACAACCTCTCATTTGTTCATGGCGACACCGCCATCGGCGGGGCGCATCCTAACCTGCCCGCAATATTCGTGCTCACTGTTGACGCAAATCGTCAAGATTGCGTCAAAAAGGCTGCGCTTCAAAGTGTTGTAAAAGGCGCTGTTTGCGTGCCGGACTTAACATACATGCTTGAATGTATATATACTACGCGCTTGCTCGATCGTCGGCCAGCCCAAGATCCAGTGACGCCCTGCACGCAAAGTGACGTCACGGCCGACGCGCCGGGCACCAACCTGCCAGTTTTAACGCACCAACGCCGCTAGCCATGCGCCCACTCAAGGGGGCCGGCTTGCGGTGCGCATTACGCTTTTCCGCACTCGCCACGCAGTGGCGCGCCCGTCCGGCCGTCACATGCGGCCAGTGCGGCAGATCTCAAACATCATCATGGGGTTATCGATGAGGAAGTCCCAACGTATCCATTGCGTTGCCGCCGCCGTGGCGGTCCTGGCGTTGTCCGCCTGCGGCCAGAAGGCCCCGCAGGGCGGCGCCATGCCGCCGGCCGAAGTGGGTGTGGTTACCGTCACACCGTCCGCTGTTGCCGTCATCAATGAATTGCCGGGCCGCCTGGAAGGCGTGCGGACCGCCGAAGTGCGCGCCCGCGTGGAAGGCATCGTGCTGTCCCGCAACTACACCGAAGGCGGCGAAGTGAAGGCTGGCCAGGTGCTGTTCCGCATCGATCCGGCCCCGTACCAGGCCCAGCTGGCGTCCGCCAGGGCGCAGCTGGAGCGGGCCGAGGCCAACGCCGTCTCCGCGCGTCAGAAGGCCGAGCGCTACAAGCCGCTGGTGGCCGCCAACGCGGTCAGCAAGCAGGAGTTCGATGACGCCGTGGCCGCTGCCGGCCAGGCCAATGCCGACATCGCCGCCGCCAAGGCTGCCGTGACCACGGCCCAGATCAACCTGGGCTACACCACGGTCACCGCGCCGATCTCCGGCCGCGTGGGCCGCGCGCTGGTCACCGAAGGCGCGCTGGTCGGCAAGGGCGAAGCCACCAAGCTGACGGTGGTCGAGCAGGTCGATCCGATCTGGGTGACGTTCACGCAACCTGCCGCCGAAGTGGCACGCCTGCGCCGGGCCATCGAGAATGGTCAGGTCAAGGGTGTGAATGGCGGTGCCCGTGTGCACCTGTTCCCCGAGGCGGGCGACCGCGAGTACAGCCAGACCGGGAAGCTGCTGTTCACGGACATGACCGTGGACCCGACCACCGGTTCGATCACGCTGCGCGCGGAGTTCCCGAACGCCAAGCGCGAACTGCTCTCGGGCACCTTCGTGCGCGTGAAGATCGAGCAGGGCGTGGACGAGAACGCCCTGACCGTGCCGCAGCGCGCGCTGATCCGCACGGCGCAGGGCGCCAGCGTGATGGTGGTGGGCGCCGACGGCAAGGTGGCCGTGGTGCCGGTCAAGGCACCGCAGGCGATCGACGACCGCTGGATCATCACCGAAGGCCTGAAGGGCGGCGAGAAGGTGATCGTGGAAGGGCTGCAGAAGGTGCAGCCGGGCGCGCCCGCCAAGGCCGTGCCGTTCCAGGCGCCGAAGACCGCGTCGACCCCGGCCACCCAAGGCTGACCCGCGCCATCGCACCATAAGTAATAGATAGGGAGCCAGATTCATGGCCAAGTTTTTTATCGACCGGCCGGTGTTCGCGTGGGTGCTCGCGCTGATCATCGCGCTCGGCGGGGTGCTGGCGATCCTGCAGCTGCCGATCGCCCAGTACCCCAACATCGCCCCCCCGATCATTTCGGTGACCACGACTTACCCCGGTGCGTCCGCCAAGACCATCGAGGACTCGGTGGTGTCCGTGATCGAGCAGGAACTCAACGGCGCGCCGAACCTGCTGTACTACGAGTCGCAAAGCGAGGCGTCCGGGCTGGCGTCGATCAACATCGCGTTCGCGCCGGGCTCGAACGTCGACCTGAACTCCGTGGAGGTGCAGAACCGCCTCAAGCGCGTGGAAGCGCGCTTGCCGGCGGAGGTGCGCCAGCAGGGCGTGAAGGTGGACAAGGCCGGCAACAACTACATGATGTTCATCACGGTCTCGTCCAAGTCCGGCAATACGGATGCGATCGCGCTCGGTAACTTCGTCTCCGCGCAGGTGGTGGACTCCATCCGCCGCGTGCCCGGCGTGGGCTCGGCCGACCTGTTCGGTACCGAGTACGCCATGCGCGTCTGGCTGGATCCGGCCAAGCTGACCGGCTACAACCTGACGCCGCTGGACGTGACCGCGGCGGTTTCCGAGCAGAACATCCAGGTCGCCGTGGGCGAACTGGGCGGCACGCCGTCGCCCCGGGGCACGGAGCTGAACGCCACGGTGAGCACGGAAAGCCGGCTGACCACGCCCGAGCAGTTCGCCAACATCCTGCTGCGCACGAACCCGGATGGGTCGTCGGTGCGCATCAAGGACGTAGGCCGTGTGGAACTGGGCGGCGCGGACTACTCCACGCTGGCCCGCATCAACGGCAAGCCGGCGTCGGCCATCGCCATCAAGCTCGCGCCCACGGGTAACGCGCTGGCCACGGCCACCGCCGTGCGCGCGAAGATGGAAGAGCTGCAACGCTACTTCCCGCCGGACTACGAGTTCAGCGTGCCGTACGACACCTCCGCTTTCGTGAAGATCTCGATCGAGGAAGTGGTCAAGACGCTGCTCGAAGCCGTGGTGCTGGTGTTCCTGGTGATGTACCTGTTCCTCCAGAACTTCCGCGCCACGCTGATCCCGACGCTGGTGGTGCCAGTGGCGCTGCTCGGCACGTTCGGGGCGATGCTGGCCTTCGGCTTCTCCATCAACGTGCTGACGATGTTCGGCATGGTGCTGGCCATCGGTATCCTGGTGGACGATGCCATCGTGGTCGTCGAGAACGTCGAGCGGATCATGAGCGAGGAGGGGCTCTCGCCCCGCCAGGCCACCCGCAAGGCCATGGGCCAGATCACGGGCGCCATCGTCGGCATCACGCTGGTGCTGACCGCCGTGTTCATCCCGATGGCCTTCTTCTCGGGCTCGGTCGGCAACATCTACCGCCAGTTCTCGCTGTCGCTGATCGCCTCGATGGCGTTCTCGGCCGTGCTGGCGCTGACGCTGACCCCGGCGCTGTGCGCCACGCTGCTCAAGCCGGTCGAGGCCGGCCATCACGAAGAGAAGAAGGGCTTCTTCGGCTGGTTCAACCGCACGTTCGCCACGGCGTCCACCGGCTACCAGGGCATGGTCGCGCGCATCCTGAAGCGCTCGGGCCGCTACCTGATCATCTACGCGGTGATCATCGCCGGCGTGGTGCTGCTGTTCCAGCGCCTGCCGTCGTCGTTCCTGCCCGATGAGGACCAGGGCTACATGATCACGGTCGTGCAGCTCCCGCAGGGCGCCACGCAGGAGCGCACCATCGGCGTGCTCAAGCAGATCGAGGACTACTACCTCCAGAAGGAGTCGAAGGTCGTCGACCAGATGATCACGGTGGCGGGCTTCTCGTTCTTCGGCCGTGGCCAGAACGGCGGCATCGCCTTCGTGCGGCTCAAGGACTGGAAGGAGCGCCCCGGCGCGGACCAGACCGCCCAGGCGCTGGTGGGCCGGGCATTCGGCGCGCTGTCGTTCATCAAGGATGCGATCATCTTCCCGCTGAACCCGCCGGCGATCTCGGAACTCGGCAATTCGTCGGGCTTCGACTTCCGCCTGCAGGACCGCACGGGGCAGGGCCACGCCAAGCTGATGGAAGCGCGTAACCAGATGCTCGGCATGGCGGCGCAGAATCCGGTGCTCCAGGGCGTGCGCCCGGAGGGCCAGGAAGACGCGCCGCAGCTGCGCATCGACATCGACCGCGAAAAGGCGCGGGCGCTGGGCGTGACGGTGGCGGATATCAACGCCACGCTGACCATCGCCTTCGGTTCCTCGTACGTGAATGACTTCATCTACGAAGGCCGCGTGCGCCGCGTGATCGTGCAGGCTGAGGGCGCGGACCGGCAACTGCCGGACGACCTGACCAAGCTGCGCGTGCGCAACGCCAATGGCGACATGGTGGCGTTTGCCGCGTTCGCCACGTCGCAGTGGATCATGGGCTCGCCGCGCCTGGAGCGCTACAACGGCATGCCGGCCGTGAAGCTGGCTGGCCAGGCTGCGCCGGGCAAGTCCACGGGCGAGGCCATGCGCGTGATGGAGGAGAACTTCGCCAAGCTGCCGCCGGGCTTCGGCTTCGAGTGGTCGGGCCAGTCGTATGAAGAGCGCCTGGCCGGTTCGCAGGAGCCGATTCTCTACACGCTGTCGCTGGTGATCGTGTTCCTGTGCCTGGCCGCGCTGTATGAGAGCTGGTCGATCCCGGTGGCGGTGCTGCTGGTGGTGCCGCTGGGCGTGCTCGGCGCGCTGCTCGGCGTGACGCTGCGCGGCATGCCCAACGACGTGTACTTCAAGGTGGGCCTGATCGCGACGATCGGCCTCTCGGCGAAGAACGCCATTCTGATCGTGGAGTTCGCCAAGGACCTGCAGGCCCAGGGCAAGGGGCTGGTCGAGGCGACGCTCGAGGCGGTGCACCTGCGCTTCCGGCCGATCCTGATGACGTCGTTCGCATTTATCCTGGGCGTGCTGCCGCTGGCGATTGCCACCGGCGCGGGCTCGGGCAGCCAGCGCGCCATCGGGACGGGCGTGATGGGCGGGATGATCACGGCCACGGTGCTGGCGATTTTCCTGGTGCCGGTATTCTTCGTGGTGGTGCGCGGCCGCTTCAAGGGCAGCGCGAGCCAGCACGAGCGGGAACGCGCGCGCCTGGAAGAAGCCCAGGAGAAAAACTGACATGACCAAGACACTGACCACACTGCTGCTGGTGGCCGGCGTGCTGACGGGCTGCACGCTGGCGCCGCACTATGACCGACCGGCCGCGCCGGTGGCGGCTGGCTTTCCGGCGGCGCCGGAGGGCTACGCATCGGCCGAGGTGAAGAGCGGCGAGACCCGCCGCGCCACGGACATCGGCTGGCGCGACTTCTTCACCGATCCGCGCCTGCAGGGGCTGATCGCCACGGCGCTGGAGAACAACCGCGACCTGCGCACGGCGGCCTTGCGTATCGAGGAAGCGCGCGCGCAGTATCGGATCCAGCGCGCGGACCTGCTGCCGACCCTGAACGGCAACGCGAGCTTCCAGCGCGGCCGGTTCTCCGGGGCAACCTCGGGCGTCGATCAATCGTTCACGGGCAACATCTACCAGGTGGGCCTGTCGGTGACCCAGTGGGAGCTGGACTTCTTCGGGCGCGTCCGCAGCCTGTCGAACGCCGCGCTGGCCCAGTACCTGAGCACCGAGGAGGCCCATCGCGCCGCCTACATCTCGCTGGTGTCCGAAGTCGCCAAGGCCTATCTGGCCGAGCGCGCGGCGGCCGAGCAGTACGACCTGGCCCGCAACACGCTGGAAGCGCGCCAGAGCACGTTCGAGCTGGCGAAGCGGCGTTTCGATGCGGGGGCCACCTCGGCCCTGGATCTGCGCGACAACGAGTCGCTCGTGGCGCAGGCCCGCGTGGCCGCTGCGCAGCTGGCGCGCCAGCGCGCGCAGGCGCAGAACGCGCTGGAAGTGCTGGTGGGCAAGCCGATCGGCGAGATCGCCAACCTGCCGGCACCGATGCAGCTGTCCGACGAGCACATCATCAGCGACATCCCGGAAGGCTTGCCGTCCGATCTGCTGACGCAGCGTCCGGACATCCGCCAGGCCGAGCAGGCCCTGCTGTCGGCTAACGCCAACATCGGCGCGGCGCGGGCGGCGTTCTTCCCGCGCATCACGATGACCGCGAGTGCCGGCAACATCAGCACCTCGTTCACCAACCTGTTCGACTCCGGCGCCAACATCTGGTCGTTCTCGCCGCAGCTGGTGCTGCCGATCTTCGACTACGGCCGCAATCTGTCGAACCTCGACCTGGCGAACGTGCGCAAGAACATCCAGGTGGCCAACTACGAGAAGACCATCCAGGTGGCCTTCAGCGAAGTGGCCGACGCCCTCGTGGCGCGCGGCACGCTCGAAGAGCAGGTGGCCGGCCAGCAGCAGCAGCGCGACGCGGAATCGGCGCGCTACGAGCTGTCCCGGCTGCGCTTCCGCAGCGGCGTGGCGAGCTATCTGGACGAACTCGACGCGCAGCGCCAGCTGTTCTCCGCCGAGCAGGCGCTGATCCAGGCGCGGCAGTTGCGTCTGGTCAACTCGATCGACCTGTACCGCGCGCTGGGCGGCGGGCTGACCGAGACGGGCGCAGTGGCGCAGGCCACCACGCCGCCGACGGGCACCTCGGCACAGTAAGGACTGCGGCAACGCAGATGCAAAAAGGGCGAAGCGCGAGCTTCGCCCTTTTTGCTTGGGAGCGCCGGATCAGAACTTGTACGTCGCCGCCAGGAAGAAGATGATCGGATTCGGTTCGAGCTTCGTCTTCGAGGTGGACAGCGTGGTGCCGTCCGATGCCTTGATGGTCATCGTCGAGGTGCTCTTCAGCGGGATGTAGGTCACCGCCGCCGTCACGCCCCAGTGCTCGTTGAAGTTGTAGGTGCCGCCGACGTTGAACACCGGCGCCCACGACGACGAGGCATCGGCATGGACCGAAGTCGGCCCCGGGATACCGGCGCCGGCCGCCAGCACCGCGCCAAGGTTGTTGTTGACCGACTCCGCGAAGGCCGGATTCACGCGGATATCGGTGAAGAAGTTGTACGACACGCCCACCCCCAGGAACGGCCGGAAGCGCGTGCCCGGCTCCAGGAAGTGGTACTGGACCATCGCGGCAGGGCTCCACTGGCGGGCGCGCGTGATGATCGGGTTCAGCGACGGATCGCCCAGGCTCTGCCGCCCCAGTGCGCCGGCGGGCCCCGGCGGGATCAGCTCGCCGTGGCCGTACAGCTTGAACTCGGGCGGAATGCCACCCACGGCCGTCACGGCGATATGGTCCGTGACGAAGTGGCTGAAGGTCAGCCCCAGCGTATCGGCATTCGACGTCGACAGGCCGCTGCCCGGCGCCGTGAACGTGGAGGGCAGGCCGAGCGGGTAGTTGATCGGCACGTCCACCACGCTGGTGGTCAGCGGCGGGCTCGTGCCGTGGGTCTGGATATGGAACCAGCCGGCCGAGACGACGTTGTCCCCGGCTTTCTGGGCGTGGGCGATCGGCATGCCGGCGCACGCGGCCAGCGTGGCGATGGTGGCGAGGCGGGCGAACAGGCGGTGCAGGGTCATGTTGTGTCTCCTGTCCGTTATTCGACAAACGCGCCGACGGTGAAGTAGGGCGAGCCGTTGCGGTCCTCGACGAAGCCGAACACGCCGCGTGGGCCGGTGAACATGAACTTGCCCTTGGGGCCGCTGGCGCCGACGTCCTTGCGGGTGGTGGTGACCACGCCGGGCACCGTCTGGGAGAAGTCGAGCTTCATCGCGGTGGCCAGCGTGGCGTCCGAGGCGCGGAACGGGTCGAGCATGGCCGCGTCGCCATCGACCAGTGCCGTCACGCGGTACTCGAAGTTGCTGTCCACGCCCACGTACTCGGCGTTGTAGGTGCCCTGTGGCGCGGAGACCGCCTGCGCCATCATGCCGATGCCGATCTCGTCGTCGGCGCCCACCGGCAACTGGGTGAAGTCGTCGTTGGCAAAGCCCACCCGGATCATGATCGGCACGAGGTGCCCGGCCAGCTTGCCGACGATCAGGTAGGCGCGGCCCAGCACGGCGCCCAGCGTCGGCGGCAGTTCGCCCTCGTAGCGCGTGGAGAGGAGGGTGCCGTTGTCCTGCGGCACGAATTTGTCGCCGCGCTGCTTGCAGGTGCCACCGGCCTTGTTGTCGCACACCGTGAACGAGCCATCGGCCGCCAGCGCCATGCGGTAGTCCTGCGCCACCATCTGGAACTTCTTCGATGGCACCTCATGGAAGCCCGAGCCGTTGTAGCTTCCGGCAATCTTGGTCAGGTCGGTCTCGGTCTGCGCGAAGCCGATGAACTGGAAGAACGGGAAGGTGGTGTCCGGCACCGAGCCCGCGCCGGCGATGCCGTTGAACTGGATGCGCGCGCCCGGGACGGTGCCGCCCATCACGCCCTGCCCGATGAACAGCCGCGCCGGCCGGGCCGGGTCGAGGCTGGCGCCGAGCAGCTGGAACGCGCACTGGTTGAGCTTCTCGGTCGGCAGGCCGGTTTCCTTCGCCAGTGTGCCGGTCATCACGTTCTTGCCGCCGGTGGGGTCGGAGCGGGTCGGCTTGATGGTGCCCGTGGTGCGCGGCACCGATGAATCGAGGAAGGTGACAGCCCAGGTGCGCTGGGTGGTATCGATCTGCACCTTGACCAGTTCGCCCGAACCCGTGCCGCCGATGTAGGGCGTGGAATAGTCGATGGCGCTCGGGCACAGCCGCACCGGCGCGGCGGCCGGCGTGGCGGTGCCACCGCCGCTGTCCCCGCCGCCACCGCAGGCGGCGAGCAGGGCGGTGGCGCCGAGTACCAGCGCGAGCCGGCCCAGCCACGGTTGGCGACGGGGGACGGGGAGCGAGTCAGGAAGCGGGGAGGGCAGTTGGGGCATGAGGCGTCTCCTTGGTCTTTCTTATGGTGTGGGGTGCGGAATCAGCGGCTGGCCAGCGCGCTCACGCGGAACGTGGGGCTCGCGGCGGGGCCGAACAGGTGCGCGTAGACCGGGCCGGTGGTGATCAGCTTGCCGGTGACGCCGCTGTTGTCGGTGGTGGCCACTACGCCGGGCTGGGTGGCCTGCGTGAAGTCCATCTGGAAGCCGCCCACCGGCTTGAGCGACGAATCCTGCGGATCGATCAGCGCGACGAGGTTGTCGTGGACGATCGACGAGAGGTACTTGAAGTCGCTGCCCGAGCCGATGTAGCTGCCATGCATCGCCGCCTGCGTAGTGGCGGTGGTGGGCGAGAGCAGCGCCAGGCCCGATTCGTCATCCACGCTGAGGATGTTCGCCGCCAGGTCGATGCGGGCATAGCCGACGCGGATCAGCAGCGGCACCTGCGCGCCGTCGAGCTTGCCGACCACCAGCACGCCCTTGGCGAGACTGTTGGGGTCCTGCAGGAAGGCCTTGTCGAAGAAATGCGGGTAGGGCTGGGTGCTATTGGCGTTGTCGCTGTCGAACGCGCCGTCGGTGCCCACGCGCAGCTTCCACGGCTGGCCCGTGGTCACGCAGTTGCCGCTCGATGCGTGACAGGTGCCATCGGCATTGAGCGTCTCCACGGTCTGCGCCGTGGCAGGCAGGAAGTAGCCGGCCGGGAACAGCTCGCCACCGGACGGCACGAGGTGGTAGCCGAGCACGTTGTAGGTGCCGGCCACCTTGGCGAAGTCGGTCTCGGTCTGGGCGAAGGCCAGCACCGGGTACATCGGGAAGGTGGTCTTCGGGATCGCGCCGATGCCGAAGATGCCGGCGTACTCGATCGTCGCCCCGGGAATGCCGCCGCCCGCCACGCCGTTGCCGACGAAGATGATCGGCGGATTGGCCGGGTCGATCAGCGCCTGCGAGACGCCGTCGGAGGCCGTGGCCGTCTTCAGCTCGTAGGCGCACTGGTTCTGCGCCGGGGTGGGCAGCGGGCGCGTGGGATGCGCCATCGTGCCGGTCAGCGTCACGCCGCCGCGCGTGGGGTAGATGTCGTTGGTGGCCTTCGGCACGGCCGATTCGAGGATCTGGATGCGGTAGGTGCCCTGCGTGGAGTCGAACTGCATCTTCACGAGTTCGCCAGCGCCGGAGCCGCCCGTGTAGGTGGTGTTGTAGTCGAGCGTGTCCGGGCACAGCGCGGCCACGGGCTGGTTCTGCGTGGGGCCGGTGGCGGGGCAGCTGTTGGTGGCGCCGCACTGCTGGGCGGCGGCCGGCGCGGCGGTGCCCGGGTCATCGCCCCCGCCGCCGCAAGCGGCCAGCGTGAGCGTCAGGCTTACCCCAGCCAGGGTGGCGGCGAAGCTAAGGGCGCTGTTAGGGGCGCGATGTGGCGCGCGCCGAAGGTGCAACTCGGACATGACTTGTCTCCATGTTGTTATGACCGGCGGTCCGCTTGTTGCGGATCTCTCGCGGTGGGTCGGACTCTCGCGTCTGGCGCGTTTGAGCGTCAATAGAGCGCTCGTTCCAAACACCGGTGGCCGGTCTGTCAGCGTTGCCGTGCAAGCGCGAGGGCCCAGCGTTCAAACCGTGCGCGGAGGCCCCTGCGTCCACATTCAAACGCCCGGCGCGCGCACTCGCGCGGCGGTCAGAACTTGTATTCGCTGTTGGCGGGGTCGAACGTGGCGGCGTCGAAGGTCTTCTTCATCGCGCGCTCGAACACGATCTTCTCGACCATGTTGCCGTCCGCATCCCACGCGGTTTCCACGCGCGGCCACGGGTGCTTGAGATCCAGCATCAGCTGCACCTTCTTGGCGTAGTACTTGGGCGCGCCCTCGGGGAGGTCCCAGGTCAGCGCCACCATGCGCACGCCCTGTTCGCGCACGATCTCGGCCCGGTTGTACTTTTCGGAGAGGCCGGCGGCGCGCAGCGAGCGCGCGTCGCGTTCGAGCATCGACAGCACGAACTGGAAGCCCAAGTCGCGGACCGTATGGTTCGACTGAGACTTGGCGAGCGTGCCATCGAGCGAGATCCACATCGACGTGAAGCCCATGATGCCGCCCAGGTGGCCGTACATCTCGTCCTTGCGACGGGTCTCGTCATAGAGAATTTCCTGCCCGGACTGCACGCCGTTGGGCAGCCACTTGGCGTAGAGCTGGCGCGGCTGGTGGCGGTAGCGGATCATCATCCGCGCCGGGGTGTCCTGCCACTGGCCGTTGAGGCGCTCCTGCCGGGTCATCCAGTATTCGTATTCGGGATAGCGGCTCATCTCGGCGCGCGCCCACATCAGCAGGGTCTCGGGCTCCAGGGCGTCGAAGGTGGCCAGTAGCTGCGCATCGGGCAGCGCGGCCAGCTCGCCGCTGGCAACCTGCTTCGAGAACAGCGCCGACTGCTGGGCGGCCGGGATGCCGTCATAGGGCGTGGCGGCGCGCGTACCCGGTGCTGCGGCGGGGGCGCTCATGGTTGGGGCGGCCGGCGGCGCGGTCTGGGCGCGGGCCAGTGGGAGGCCAACGTGTTGCGTGGCCAGCAGGCCGATGACGGCGCCGATGGCGGCGACCAGATGTAATGGCTTCATCGCGTGTCTCTTGTCTGTTGTTGTGCAAGGCGTGGGCAAATGGCGGGCAGCAGGGCGCCCGTGCGTGGCGCGCAGGGCGTCACGCCTCGCGGTGGCGTGGCGAAAAGAATCGATCTCGAATCAGGGCAATCCCGGCGCGACGCGGGTCGTCGCGCGCTCGGTGCCAGGGCGGCGGTCCCGATGGAGACCGCCGCGCACGGCTAGTTTCTGGAGCGGGTGCGCATCCAGTCGTCGAGCGGATTGCTGGGGAAAGCGGGACACATCTCGCGGCGTACCGCCAGGCTGGCGGTGGCCGCGCGCGTGGCCCCTTCGTTGCGTACCGTGCGTGTGCCGCGTCGGGCACGGTTCACGGCGGCGGCCGTGGCAACGGCGGCCTGGTGGGCCTCGTCCTCCACGGTGGCGGCCAGGGCCGCCATATGCGCCTGCTCATCGGCCTGCTGGGCATCGCCGATGTCGAACACGTCCTGCAGCGCGCCCAGCTCCTGCGTCTCGGGCGAGGGCGCCTTGAGGGCTGCCACCACCATCGACGTCAGCTGGGCCAGCACGTGCGCATCGCTCATGCTCTTGCCCTGCGTGAACGCCGGCATCAGGTTGCCGAGTTCGTCGCCGGCCAGCACGCCGGCCAGCGCCTTGAGCGCGAAATGCAGGCGCCAGCCGAGTTCCTGGCGTGGCACGTCCGGCAGCGCCCGGGCGAAGGCTTCGAAGAAGCGCCCGAACACCGGAGCGTAGTGCCCCATCAGGTAGGACTGGATGAATGGCGAGGTGTCCGAGTACACCCGCCCGAGCAGGCGCAGGAAGGACGGACCGCCGATCTCGGGCTGGCGTGCCATCTGCAGCGCGGGCACGAACAGCGCGCCCATCACGTGTTCGCAGCGGATGGCGTGGCCGGGCCAGCGGGCCTCGCAGGCATCGAGGAGCGCCAGTCGCCGCGTGTTGAGTGGATCCAGCCGGCGGCCGAGCACCGCCTGCATCATCATTTCCTTGCTGCGGAAGTGGTAGTTGACGGCTGCGAGATTGACGATCGCCCGCGACGTGACTTGCCGCAGGGAGGTCGCTTCGTAGCCCACTTCGATGAACAGCTTCTCGGTCGCATCCAGGATCCGCGCCTTGGTATCGCCTGCCGTGCTTTTGCCGGTCTTCATGGGGTGTCTCTCGCAAAATTACTGCTGTGGACCCCTGCAAATATCCACTACCACTGTGGCTCCGTTGCTCTGTCGGCGTACGGATGCTTGAAACGGTTGTACGAAGCCTACTTCACCGCCTCGACTGTTTCACAAGTGCAATTTTCGAAGAGTTCCTCTAGACCGCGAGTACCGATCCGCCAGGCAGAAAACCTACGCGAATCCGTAGGGTCGCCACAGTCGCCGGGCCTCCGCCATGCCTTGTGATGCCAAGCCTGGCGGCGGTTTGCCTCCGCTGCGCGATCCCCAACCCAACGCTACCGCCCCCCCGAGCGGGCCGCCGCCGATCCCATCACGCCGTGATGCGAGCTGCTAGCGACATACCATTTTGCGCCGTCAATGCGAAAACTGACAACTGGGGATTCGCCCCGATGCTCGTAGGAAACACTGACCCGTCGCACACAGACAAATTGGACAAATGGTGATGCCGGCCCTGGCTATCGACCACGCCGCGCGCCGGGTCGTCGCTCATCGCGCAGCCGCCCATCAGGTGGGCGGTGAACAGCAGGGCACGGAACGGCTTCAGGGGCAGGGTCTGGATGGCGTCGCGCGCCTGCGGCCAGCTGGTGTACCAGGCGGCGTCCAGATGGGCGGGACGCACCTTTTTGGCGCCAGCTGCGAACTGGGCCTCGGCCATGCTCAGCCAGGCGCGGCGCACGCCGTCCCAGACGTAGTCGCTCAGCGCGTAGTCCAGCACCGGGCTGCCGTCGTCGGCCACGCGCACCCGGCCGCCGGGGCTATCCGGCACGAAGCCGTCGCGCAACAGCGCCAGCATGGCGTTGGTGTGCGGCAACGCTGCCATCTCGCGGCGCAGCGCATCGCCAAAGTTATTGAGCACGCCGGCGCTGATGCCGGGGAACATCGGCGGGACCTCCAGCTTGTAGCCCATCGGGCCGGTGGCGCCATTGCGCCACTGAAATTCGTCCGAGGCGATGGATTGGGGCGCGCCATAGTACGGTTCGATAAGCTCCGGCATTTCCGCAATGCTCAAATTCACCGGATGAATAAACGTGCGACGACCGACAAGATCGTGCGGATCCGGCACTCCCGAACGCAGCAGTAGCGCCGGCGAGTTGATGGCCCCGCCCGCCACCACCACATGGCGTGCCCGCACGGTCAGCGTGACGCCGGTCGGCGTATAGCCGTCGAAGCCGAGGGCCTCGCCGGTCAGCCCGAGCACGGCCTTGCCGTCATGGTCGAGCTTGCGCACCCGCACGCGGTGGATCAGCGTGGCGCCGTGGGCGAGCGCGTTGGGAATCGTCGACACCAGCATCGACTGCTTGGCGTTGACCGGGCAGCCGAAGCCGCAATAGCCGGAGTTCCAGCACCCCTTCACATTGCGCGGAATCACGTGCGATTCCCAGCCGAGCTGGTCGCAGCCCCGCTTGAGCACCGCGTTGTTCGGATTCGGTGCCATCGCCCATGGCGCCATGCCGAGCCGGGCCTCGATGCGCGCGAACCACGGCGCCATCTCGGCCTCGCTGTGGCCGGTCACCGCGTGCTCGCTGGCCCAGTGCGCCAGCGTCCGGGACGGCGTGCGGAAGCTGGACGACCAGTTGACTGTGGTGCTGCCGCCCACCGAGCGCCCCTGCAGCACGGCGATCGCACCGTCCGACGTCGCCCGGGCGGCCGCCTCCTGGTAGAGATCGCGATAGGCGCGCGCCTCGTCCATGTCCCGGAAGCTTTTCGAGGTATGCAGCCCGCCTTCCTCGAGCAGCAGCACCCGCAGGCCCGCCTCGCTGAGGATTTCGGCGGCGATGCCGCCGCCCGCACCGGTGCCGATGATGGCCACGTCAGTGTCGAGCGTGCGCGGCGCGGTGAACGTGGCGGCGTCCAGCACCTTCCAGCCGGACGCGATGCCGGCGCTGTAAATATCGTCGATGGCCATGAGCGGGAGCCTTAGCTGTGGAGGGCGCGATAGACCGCGGGATTCGGGCCGGGATAGCCGCTCGCAGCCCAGGTGCCCGGCAGCACGAAGTAGGCGACGCTGGCCAGCTTGACCAGCACCACGCCGCCCGCGTTGAGCGTCTCGAAACGGCTGGCGCGCCAGCGCGCGAGGAAGGCGCGCACCGCATCGGGCGTGGCCTGCTCCCACGGCGACCGAACGCCCGCCACGGCCCAGCGCAGCGGCGTGCTGGCCAGCAGGTCAAGCAGCTTGCGTAGCTCCCCGCGCCCGTTCTGATCCATCGCGGCGATGGTTCCGTCGATGTTCCTTACGGCGGCGGCCAGCCGCGTCTCGTGCGTGGCGGCGTCCACCGTGGCCAGATCGCTGGCGATGGCGGGCAGCAGGGCGCGAAACAGGGTCACATCGGCCGGGCGCAGGAACGCCATGCCGGCCTCCGGCGCATCGGCGGGCGTGCAGCCGGTCAGCGCCGGGAACAGCGCCGAGCAGGCGATGGCCGCCGAGAAGCCGGCGCCAACCTTCAGGAATGCGCGACGCGCGGGTCGTTGGGGTGGGGCGAGGGAAGCCGGTCGGGGCATGCGGTGTCTCCGTTTTTGTTCTTGGGATGACGGCGTTGCGATTCTGCCTAAGCGCCCGAGAATAATTTCGACTTCCACTTCGGTTTCAAACGCGCGGCTGACAACCGTACCCACTGCTGCGCCCATCGCTGCGCCATCGTTTTATGTGATGGCTACGACACTGGAAATCCCCCAAAAATAGAGCAATCCTTCAAGCCATCGGATTGACCGGCCCCGGAAGCGCTACCTATGATGACATCGACCAATGTCACAATAAACGGTGTCGCTAACGAACCGCCGCCAGCCGGCGCCGCCAGCGCACCCACCGGAACGCCCTCTATGAACGCACCCGTGGACCTGCCGGCCGGTCTTGGCACCGAAGTCACCTGCGACATCGCCATCATCGGCAGCGGCTTTGCCGGGCTGGGCATGGCCATCCGCCTCAAGCAGTCTGGCGAAGCCGATTTCCTGATCTTCGAGCAGGCCGAGGCGGTGGGCGGCACCTGGCGCGACAACCACTACCCCGGCTGTGCCTGCGATGTGCAATCGCACCTCTATTCGTTCTCGTTCGCGCCGAACCCGGATTGGTCGCGCATGTTCTCGACCCAGCCGGAAATCCGCGCCTACCTGGAACACTGCACGGACCGCTTCGGCCTGCGCCCCCACCTGCGCCTCGGGCACGCCCTCCAGCAGGCCACCTGGGACGCCCCGGCAGGCTGCTGGCGCCTGCGCATGGCCGATGGCCGGCGCGTGCGGGCGCGGGTGCTGGTGTCGGGGATGGGCGGCCTGAGCCGGCCATCGATCCCCAATATTCCCGGCCTCGATACCTTTGCGGGCGCGATGTTCCACTCGCAGCAGTGGCGCCATGACACGCCGCTGGCCGGCAAGCGCGTTGCCGTGATCGGCACCGGTGCCAGCGCGATCCAGTTCGTGCCGCAGATCGCGCCGCTCGTCGATCAGCTCGACCTCTACCAGCGCACCCCGCCGTGGATCATGCCGAAGCCGGACCGGCCGGTCTCCGCCGCCGAGCGCTGGCTGTTCCGCCACCTGCCGTTCACGCAGGCGCTGGCGCGCACGGGGATCTACTGGATGCTCGAATCGCGCGTGCTCGGCTTCGTGCTCCATCCCAAGCTGATGAAGGCGGTGGAGCGCATCGCGCGCCGCCATCTCCGGCGGCAGGTGCCGGACCCGACCCTGCGCGCCACGCTGACGCCGGACTACACCATCGGCTGCAAGCGCGTGCTGATTTCGAACGATTACTACCCGGCGCTGATGCGGCCCAACGTGGACGTGGTGACCACCGGCATCGACCACGTCGAGGCGGACGCCATCGTCATGCGCGACGGCACGCGCCGCCCGGCGGACTGCATCATCCTCGGCACCGGCTTCCACGCCACGGACCCGCTGCCGCGCGGCGTGATCGTCGGCCGCGACGGCGAAGACCTGCTCGATGCCTGGCGCGATGGCGCGCAGGCCTACCTCGGCACCACCGTGGCCGGCTTCCCGAACCTGTTCCTGATCGTCGGCCCGAACACCGGGCTGGGCCACAGCTCGATGGTGTTCATGATCGAGTCGCAGGTGAACTACGTGCTGGACGCGCTGCGCCACATGCGCCAGGCCCGCCTCCAGGCCGTGGACGTGCGCCCGCCCGTGCAGGCCGCCTTCAACCGCAACATCCAGCAGAAGCTCGGCCATGCCATCTGGAGCGCCGGCGGCTGCGCCAGCTGGTACATCGACCCACGCAACGGCAAGAACACCACGCTGTGGCCGGGCTTCACCTGGCAGTTCCGCCGCGCCACGCAGGCTTTCCAACCGGCCGACTACGAGCGATGGCCGGCACGGCAGCCGACCGGCATGCCGCAGCCCGGGGACGCCGACGCGATCCGCGTCTAGCCCCACACGCAAAAAGAAGAGGAGACCCGCATGAAGGTGTTTCGAAACAAGGTGGCCGCCATCACCGGCGCCGGTTCGGGCATGGGCCGATGCCTGGCGATCCAGCTCGCGCAGGAGGGCTGCCACGTGGCGATTTCCGATTGCAACGAGGCGGGGCTGGCGGAAACCGCTGCGCAGGTCGCGCGCCATGCGCCGGGTGTGACGATAACGGCGCACCTCGTCGATGTGGCGGACCGCGCCGCCGTCCACGCCTGGGCAGACGACGTGGCCGCCGCGCATGGCCGTGTCAACCTGATCTTCAACAATGCCGGCGTGGCGCTGTCCAGCACCGTGGACGGCATGCAGTACGACGATCTCGACTGGATCATCGGCATCAACTTCTGGGGCGTGGTCCATGGCACGAAGGCCTTCCTGCCGCATCTCAAGGCCAGCGGCGAGGGCCACATCGTCAATACCTCGAGCGTGTTCGGCCTCTTCGCGCAGCCCGGCATGGGCGCGTACAACGCCAGCAAGTACGCGGTGCGCGGCTTCACGGAGTCGCTGCGGCAGGAACTCGACCTGATGGACTGCGGCGTCTCGGCCACCACGGTGCACCCGGGCGGCATCAAGACCAATATCGCGCGCGACAGCCGCGTCTCGCCAAGCGTGAACGGCCTGCTTGTGCGCGATGCCCAGCAGGGCCGTGAGGAGTTCGAGAAGTTCTTCATCACCACGCCCGAGAAGGCCGCCGGCATCATCCTGGACGGCGTGCGCGCCAACAAGCGGCGCGTGCTGGTGGGGCCCGATGCGTACGCGGCAGACGCCATGGCGCGCCTGCTGCCGGCGGCGTACCAGTCGCTGGTGGTGCGCGAGACGCGCCGCAAGCGCAAGACGCTGATGCCGGACGGCACGCCGGCGGCGGCCAGCGAAGGAGAGCGCGCATGACCCGCGCCGCGTTGCCGCGGGAAGCTGCGCTGCAGGCGCCGCCGGGCGCGTTCACGCGCTGGTTCGGGCAGGGGCGGGTGGGCTTCTTCAGCCTGTCTCGCGCCACGCTGGCACGCCGCTACGCGCTGCCGGCCTCGCGCTGGGTGCAGGTGATGGGCGCGCTGGTCCACTACACCGAGGAGGGCGTGCCCGAGGGCGAGCCGCTGGTGCTGATCCACGGCTTCGGCGCGTCCCTGCACACCTGGGAAGGGCTGATGCCGGCGCTGCGCCAGCGCTACCGCGTGCTGCGGCTCGACATCGCCCCGTTCGGCCTGACCGGACCGCTGCGCGACGCACGCGGCCGCGTGGTGACGATGGACATCCACGTCTACCGCGACTTCATCGACGCCTTCCTGGCCGCCGTGCAGGTCTCGCGCGCCACGCTGATCGGCAACTCGCTGGGCGGGCTGATCGCCTGGGACCTGGCCGTGCGCCGCCCCTCGCTGGTCAACCGGCTGGTGCTGATCGATGCGGCCGGTTTCCCGATGCAACTCCCTATCTATATAGATCTGTTCCGCCACGCGCTGGTGCGCTGGTCGGCGCCGCGCCTGCTGCCCGAGTGGATCATCCGGGCGGCCACGCGCGATGTGTACGGCGACGCCTCGCGCGTGCCCGAGGCCACCTTCCGGCGCTATGTCGATTTCTTCTACGCCGAGGGCAGCCGCGAGGCCATCGGCCGGATGGTGCCGAAGCTCGATTTCGCCGACCTCGCCACCGACCTGCTGGCCGGCGTGCGTGCGCCGACGCTGGTGCTGTGGGGCGACCGCGACCGCTGGATTCCGCCCGCGCACGCCGACGCCTTCCTGGCGCGGCTGCCCAACGCCACCCTGCGCCGCTATGCCGGCCTGGGCCATATCCCGATGGAGGAAGACCCGCACCGCGTGGCGGCCGACCTCCTGCCGTTCCTGGACGCCGCCGGCGTCCCGTCCGCCACCAAGGAGCTCACATCATGATGCCAGTCCGTCGCGACGTGCATCCGCACCTCCCGCCAGCCCGCATCAGCGACTGGCACGAGCGCGGCCCCCACGTCACCCACTTCATCAACGCGCTGTCGATCTTCTTTCCGGCCGGCGAGCGCTTCTTCATGGACAGCGTGCGCCACTACCGCGACCAGCTCACCGACCCGGAGCTGAAGCGCGCCGTGGCCGGCTTCATCGGCCAGGAGGCGATGCACACGCGCGAGCACATCCTCTACAACCGGCTGCTCGACGACGCGGGCCTGCCGGCGAGCCAGCTCGACAACTTTGTATCAAAACTGTTGAATTTGCTGCGCAAGATCCTGCCGCACTCGTGGCAGCTCGCGCACACCATCGCGCTGGAGCACTACACGGCGATGCTGGCCGGCGGCATGCTGTCCGACCCGCGCCACATGGGCCGTTCGGAGCCGGGCTACCGGCAGGTGTGGACCTGGCACGCGCTCGAGGAAACCGAGCACAAGGCCGTGGCCTATGACGTCTGGAACGCCGTGATGAAGCCCGGCCCGTACCGCTACCTGCTGCGCGCGTTCACCATGCTGACCACCACGGTCACGTTCTGGGCGCTGGTCTTCGTCTTCCACGTGCGGCTGGTGATGGCGGACAAGACCTGCCGCCACAAGCTGCCCGGCTTCGGCAAGGTCGTCAACTTCCTCTGGGGCGCGCCGGGTGTGCTGCGCAAGATGATCCCGGAATGGTTCGACTACTTCCGGCCGGGCTTCCATCCGTGGGACGAGGACAACCGGGCCGAACTGAACCGGATCGGGCCGCTGATCGAGGAGATCGAGCAGACCGCGCTGCAGGCCGGGGCCAGCACGCGCGCGCCGTCGATCCGCAGCGCGGCCTAGCTGCGGGGCTCGGCGGGAGGTTCCGAGGGAGGCGCGGCGGGATCGTGCAGGTGTTCAAGGATCGCGGCGACGCGGTCCCCGAGGTACTTGTTGGCCGAGATCTCCAGCGCGCGCATCATCTCGGTCTCCACGGCCACCATCGCCAGCGGGCGGATGCGCCAGAGGATGTCCACCAGCCGGGGCACCTCGGCCGGCGGCGGTAGCTGGCCTTCGCCAAAGCGGTCCAGCTCGCGCACGACCATGCCGACGATGCGGTCGGACACGGCCTGGAAGTGGCTGCGGGAATGCTCGATGATGTCCAGCACGTCTTCCAGCCCGAAGCCGGCCCGGGCGATCTCCGCGCCGGCCATCAGCGCGCGCGGGCTGCGCGCGAGGTAGCCGAAGCCGTCCGGCTCCAGCAGCCCCAGCGCGATGGCCTTGGCCAGCGCCGGGCGCGACACCGCACGGCCGAACAGCCGGGCCAGTGCGAGGTAGGAATATTGGCGCGGCGCCTCGCTGTTCCACGGGCTGCTGATGGCCGTCTCCAGCCCGAGGATGGAGCGCAGGTCGTGGCCTTCGACGATGGCCTTGAGCAGCTCCATGATGTTGGCGAGCGTGTAGCCGCGCGCCAGCAGGTGATGGATCAGGCGAAGGCGCCCGAGATGGGTTTGCGTGTAGATGCCGACCCGGCCACGCCGCTCGGGCGGATCGATCAGGCCGCGATCCTGGTACGAGCGGATATTGCGCACCGTGGTGCCGGCTGCGCGCGCCAGTTCGTCGATCGTGTATTCGGGATGCGGCGGCTTGGCGCCGCGCGGTTCGGTGGCCATGGGGGAAAATTCTAACCGAGTCGGCCAACCGCGCGCCCGTTGTTTTCTCCCCTCTCCCGCAAGCGGGCGAGGGGAGCAAACCGCGCGACGCTACAATGCGCCATCGCCTGCCCCGCCCGCCGCCCCCCATGCATATCCGTTGGCTCGAAGACTTCGTCTGCCTGGCGCAGGCCGGCAGCCTGGCGCGCGCGGCCGAGTTGCGCAATGTCACGCCGCCGGCGTTTGGCCGGCGCATGCAGGCGCTGGAGGTCTGGGCCGGCGCGCCGCTGATCGACCGCAGCGCGTTTCCCGTGCGGCTGACCGCCGAGGGCCGCCAGTTCCTTGAAGCCGCCGAAGCCGCGCTGCGCACGCTCGACGAAGCACGCCTGTCGCTGCGGGCCGCACACCGCGCTGATGCCAAAACGCTGACCATCGCCACCGGCAAGACGCTGGC
Organism: Cupriavidus sp. 01L43; assembly: GCF_056399925.1. Classification (NCBI taxonomy): domain Bacteria; kingdom Pseudomonadati; phylum Pseudomonadota; class Betaproteobacteria; order Burkholderiales; family Burkholderiaceae; genus Cupriavidus; species Cupriavidus sp. 01L43. The sequence continues at coordinate 396,376 of NZ_JBFTSH010000003.1, read as the reverse complement.
CCGCTCGATGGTGCCGGCGTGGCTGGCCGGCCTGCGCCACGCGCTGCGCGACGACCCGGCCGGCGCCGGCTTCCGCACGCGCATCTCCACCCATGCCACGCACGACGCCCTCGCGCTGTTCACCGAAGGCGACGTCGATTTCCTGCTCTGCTACAGCCCGCACGACCTGCCCGTGATGCTGGACGACGCGCGCTACACCTTTCACCCGGTGGGCGTGGAGCGGCTGGTCTGCGTGGCCGCCGCCGACGCGCGCGGCGGCCCGGCCTATCGCCTGCATCGGGCCAAGACCGCCACGCGCACCGCGCCCGTGCCGATGATCGCCTACGCCGAGACGCTGACCATGGGCCGCATGGTCAATCAGGAAATCGCACGCCGGAAGCTGGCTGCGCGGCTCGATGTGATCGCCGTGAGCGATTTCGCCGAATCAGTGCATGAAATGGTGCGCCAGTCGATGGGGCTGGCCTGGCTGCCCGCCCGGCTGATTGCCGACGACCTCCACGCGGGCCGTCTGGTGCGCGCCGATCTGGACGGCGGCGACGCCTCCGACCTCGCCCTCGACATCCGCCTCTACCGGCCCCGGGCGTCGATGCGCGCGCTGGCGGAGGCGTTCTGGCGGGCGGCGGCGCAGCGGGCGGATTAGGACGCGTCTTAGCTGTCGATTCGCGCGCAGAATCGGGAGCGAACTCTGTCGATTTTCGACCCACATTTGTGCGTCCAACTGCACCATTCCGGCCCATTGCCGAAATGGCAACCCGCATTGCCAAAGCCGCATGCCGGCGCGCCCGGCGCTCACTACCATCGCCGGACAACACCCACACCTGCCGGAAGAGAAATCACCATGAAAACCCTGCTGCGCGCGGCCGCTGCCGCCTCCCTGAGCTGTTGTGCCCTCGCCGCCACCGTCGCCCAGGCGGCGGGTGGCTATCCCACCAAGCCCATCACGCTGGTGGTGGGCTACACCGCCGGGGGCAGCGTCGATCTGGTCGCCCGCACCGTGGCGCCGGAGCTGGGCAAGCGGCTCGGCCAGAGCGTGGTGATCGAGAACCTCGGCGGCGCCGGTGGCACGATCGGCGCGTCGAAGGTGGTCAAGGCGGAGGCGGATGGCTACACGCTGCTGCTGGGCTCGGGCAGCGAGGTCTCCATCGCCCGCCTGACCAACCAGGCCGTGCGCTATGACGGCGAGCGCGACCTGGCGCCGATCACCTTCGTCGGCACGCAGCCGATGGTGCTGGTCGGCAAGCTGCAACTGCCGGCCAAGGACGCGGGCGAGCTGATGGCGCTGGCCAAGGCGCAGCCGGGCAAGCTGTCTTACGCCTCGTCGGGCGTGGGCACGCCGCTGAACCTGGCGGGCGAGCTGATCAAGCAGCAGGGCAAGGTCAACATCACGCACGTGCCGTACAAGGGCGCCTCCGCGATGGCCACGGACCTGCTGGGCGGCCAGATCGACCTCGCCGTGATGGTGCTGTCGTCGGCGCTGCCGCATATCCAGGCGGGCCGTGTACGCGCCTATGGCGTGACCGAGGGCAAGCGCGCCAGCGTGGCGCCGAACGTGCCGGCGCTGGCCGAGACGCCGTCGCTCAAGGGCGTGGACATGGGCGTCTGGTTCGGCCTGATGGCGCCTGCCGCCACGCCGCGCCCGGTGATCGACCGCCTGAACACCGAGATGCAGGCCGTGCTGGCCCTGCCGGACGTCCGCAAGAAGCTGGCCGAAGCCGGCGTAGAGGTGGCGCCGGCCAATCCGGCCCAGTTCGGCATCTTTATCAAGCGCGAGACGGCCCGCTATCGGACCATCGTGCAGACCGCCGATATCCGCGAGTAAATAGGATTCTTTCCATGACGCAGACGCCTCCCGCCTTCGCCGCCTATCCGGTGGAGGTCAGCTTTCCCGATATCCGCCCCTACGCCGCCGGCAACACCGGCATCGCCTACGTCCACACGTTCGATTCCGGCCTGCCGGGCCCGCACGTGATGGTCAACGCGCTGACACACGGCAACGAGGTCTGCGGCGCCATCGCCGTGGCCGGCCTGCTCGACCACGGCCTGCGTCCGCGCCGGGGGCGCCTGACGCTGGCGTTCGCCAATGTGGACGCCTACGCCACCTTCGACGCCGCCCGGCCCGATGCCTCGCGCTTCGTCGACCAGGACTTCAACCGCGTCTGGACCGCCGCCGTGCTCGACGACACCACGCGCGATTCCAGCGAACTGCGACGCGCCCGCGCCATGCGCCCCGTGATCGATACCGTGGACCTGCTGCTCGACCTGCACTCGATGCACGAGAAAAGCCGGCCGCTGATCGTCTCCGGGCCGCTCGACAAGGGCATCGCGCTGTCCAAGGCGCTGGGCGCTCCGGCGGACATCATCGTCGACGAAGGCCACCCCGAGGGCCGCCGCATGCGCGACTACGCCGGCTTCGGCGACCCGGCCAGCGCGCGCAACGCGCTGCTGGTGGAGTGCGGCCAGCACTGGGAGACCGCCGCCGTGGACGTGGCGCGCGACTGCACGGCGCGCTTCCTGCTGCAGGCGGGCATCGTCGAAGAAGCGGATTTGCCGGCCGGCTGGCTGCGCCCGCTCCCGGCGGCGCAGCGCGTGGTGCGCGTGACCGAGCCCGTGGTGGCCGCGAGCATGGACTTCCGCTTCGCCGGTCCGTACACGGGGCTGGAAACCTTCGACCAGGCGGGCACCGTGATCGGCTGGCGCGATGGCGAGCCGGTGACCACGCCGTACGACCACTGCGTGCTGGTGATGCCGTCGCTGCGCCAGCTTCGGCCGGGTGTGACGGTTGTACGACTTGGTCGGCTGGAGGTTTGATCGAACACATCCATGCAACCGGTTGCAATCGGCATTGCATCCTGATGTGACCTATTAGAGTAAGCGTTCGATCCATTCAAGCCGGGGGGCGCGCCATCCGTTATTGACGCTGTGACGACCTGCCGTCAGAGCGGGCGTTGCCCGCGCGCCATAAAGGTGCGTGGAATTGCCACGGAGCGCCCCTTTTGACTTCTCTCTCACTCTCCCGACCCGCGTCGGCCGGCCGCGCGCGCGCGCTCGCCGGTAGCTGGAGCATCGGCACCCGCATCGCGCTGGTGGTGCTGGTCGTCCAGATCATCGCATTCGGCGCCTACGCGCTGGCGCTGTCCCTGAGCAGCATGCATCAGCTCGAGGACCAGGCCCGCGAGGCCATCTACGCCGAAAGCCAGACCCTCAGCGAACTGGTCGGCCAGCTCGACGACACCATCCTCCAGGAAGCCGATCGCTTCATGCTGAGCTTCGCGGCCGTATTGCCCGGCCCGTACAGCGTGGACCCGGCGCAGGCCGTGGAAGTGGCCGGCAAGGCCACACCGACGTTCCGCAGCGGCGACCTCGTGCTCAATAACAGCTTCGACGTGCCCGACCGCTTCCTCGCCACCACCGGCGGCGTGGTGGCGACGGTGTTCGCGCGCACCGGCGACGACTACATCCGCGTGACCACCTCGCTCAAGAAGCAGGACGGCCAGCGCGCCATCGGCACGCTGCTGGACCGCGCCGGCGCCGCCTACACGGCCGTGGCGGCGGGCAAGTCCTACCGCGCGCTGACGTGGCTGTTCGGCAAGCCCTATATGAGCAAGTACGAGCCGGTGCGCGACGCCGGCGGCAAGATCGTCGGCGCGCTGTACGTGGGCGTGAACGTCGAGGCCGAGCTGGCGATGCTGAAGAACCGCATCCGCCGCAAAGCCATCGGCAGCGATGGCCACTTCATGGTGATCGACGCCCGGCCGGGCGCGGACCAGGGCAAGGTGCTGGTCGACCGGGCCGGCGGCGAGGGCTCKGTGCGCATCGACGCCAAGGACGCCGATGGCAAGACCTGGGTGCGCGACATGATCGCCGCCAAGGAGGGCTCGATGGTGCACACGGTGGCCATGGGCAATGACGGCAATGGCGCCACCGCCGAACGCCTGACCGCGTTCGCCACCTACCCCGAGTGGCAGTGGGTGATCGCCGGCACGGTGCCGATGGATTCGCTGCGTGGCGAACTGGTGGCGAGCCGCAACCGCTTCCTGGCCGCCGGCCTGCTGGTGGCGCTGGCGGTGTCCGCCGCGTTCTGGTGGCTGCTGCGTCGCATGGTCAGCCAGCCGCTGACGCACGCGGCCGGCGCGGCCTCCCGGCTGGCCGAGGGCGACCTGACTGCCCGGCTGGACAGCCCGCGCAATGACGAGATCGGCGAACTGATGCGCGCCATCGACGGCGTGGGGCAGGGGCTGACCGGCATCGTGGACAAGGTGCGCGGCAGCGTGGCGGCCATCGCCGGCAGCACGAGCCAGATCGCCAGCGGCAACGCGGACCTGTCGTCGCGTACGGCCTCGCAGGCGGGCAGCCTGGAGCGCACCGTGGCCAGCATCGAACAGCTTTCCGCCACCGTGAAGCAGAACGCCGACAACGCCCACGACGCCAACGCCGCTGTGGCCAGCGCCGCCGAGGCCGCCCGCGCGGGCGGAATGACGGTGGGCAAGGTGGTGGATACGATGGCCGAGATCCACCGCAACGCGCAGCAGGTGGTGGACATCATCGGCATGATCGACGGCATTGCCTTCCAGACCAACATCCTGGCGCTGAACGCCGCCGTGGAAGCGGCCCGGGCGGGCGAGCACGGGCGCGGCTTTGCGGTCGTGGCCGGCGAGGTGCGCAGCCTGGCACAGCGCAGCGCCAACGCGGCGGGCGAAATCAAGGGGCTGATCGAGCGGACCGTGACGGACCTGAAGTCTGGCAACGAGGCCGTGCAGCAGGCCGGTTCCGCCATCGACGACATGGTGCGGCGCGTGGAAGGCATGGCGGCGCTGATGAGCGACATCAGCGTGGCCTCCCGCGAGCAGGCGCAGGGGCTGGCCCAGGTCAGCGGCGCGGTGGCGGAGATGGATACCACCACGCAGCAGAACGCCGCGTTGGTGGAAGAGGCCGCCGCGGCCGCCGAGAGCCTGCATCACCAGGCGCAGGAGCTGCGCCAGGCGGTGGAGGTGTTCCGGCTGGCCTGATGGCTGGGCTGCTGGTTGGCCTGACTGCTGGCCTGACTGCTGGCCTGACCGGGGACGGTCAGGCGGCGGGTGCCGGCGCCGGGGCTGCCTCGGGCGCCGGTGCCGGGGCGGGCGCTGCCTGGGCCGGCTGCGGCTTGGGCTTCAGGCCCGGGAAGAGCTGGTCGACCAGTTCCTCGATCTTGGACGCCGGCGGGATCAGGTGGCTCAGGTTCACGCCGCCCGCGCTGCGGTTGGCGTTGAACAGGGCCTTGCCCACGCGCTCGCCGTTGCGGTAGATGGTGATGTCCGCCGACGTCAGGAACGGCGTCACGTAGGTCTGGCGCTGGGCCGTGTAGGTGGCCGTCATCGGGCACGAGGCGATCGACGAATACGGCGGCAGCATCTTCACCTCGAAGTTGCGCGCGCGCAGCGAGGCCGCGAAGTCTTCCACATAGGCATTGCCGTTCACCTGGTTGGTGACCACGCAGAACAGCGCGCCATCGGCGCCAATCACCTGGTTGCCATCGACACGGAATTCGGCCGGGCCGCCATAGGCACCGGACTGGTAGCCGGCGATGGGGTCGTACGTGACCGGCCGGTCGACCGGGGTGACCGCCTGGTAGGTGGAACAGCCGGTGGCCAGCAGGGCCAGCGCAGCGGCAAGGGTTGCTCTCTTCATGGTGTGTCCTGGATCGCGTCGGCGAGGGTGCCGGCCGCCCGGGCTCACAACAAAAAGCGAGGGGCGCAGTGCCGGCAGCATGCCTGCGTACTGTAGGCGTGCGGCGCGGCGGTCAATGCGGGGAACAGAGGGGGAAAATCGGCCCAGCCGTGCTGTCAGGCGGCCAGGCGGCCCGGGAGGCGCTTCTTCGTTGGGGACTTAGTTGGCGCCGCCACGTACCAGGCACTCGTTCAGCAGCGGCGTGCCACCCTCGGCCAGCCCGGCGCCGGTGCACTCCACGGCCACCTTCTGGCCGCGCCGGACCATCGTGGCGCGTGCCTCCACCTCGCATCGGCGCCCGGCCGGTCCGCAGATCTGTTCCGGCAGCAGCACGGCGCGGACCACCTGGCCCGGCGCATCGGTGCGGATCTCCAGAAACACCTCCGTCCCTTCACGGCGAATGCCGCTGGCCACGCCTTCCACGATGAAGTATTTGCCCCGATAGCGGTCGTCGGCCGCCCCGGTGTTGTCGCGATAGTCGTTGAGCAGGGCCGCCGCCGCGTACTCGGGCAGCCGGTCGGCGGGACGGTTCTCGTCGATGCTGATCGGATCGAGCGTGCCGTCGTGCGGAATGCCGCGCGGCACGCTGGCCGGCACCACTTCGGCCGTCTCGGCGGGAGCGGGCCCGGTCGGCACGATCTCGCCAGTGTCATTGCCGACAAACCACAGGATGCCGATGATCGCCACGAAGACGATGATGAGAAGGGTTTGCCGGAGACGGGACATCTTGGAGGGGGGCTGAGGAGGAAAAGCGGCAGTTTACCCGGTTGGGCCGCCCGAGACCCCATCGGCATCGCCAACCTGCGCCAGCAACTGCGCCTTGGCCGCCGCCAGCACCTCGTTGGACAGCCCGGTGCCCAGCGTGGCGCGCGACAGCACGAGCGCGCCGACCATCGTGGACAGCTGCGCGATGGCCGCCGCGCGCCGTGCCGCCGGGTCGTCGCCCGGCTGCACGCCCTCGAGGATCTCGAGCAGATCGCGGATACCGTCGACAAAGGCCGCACGCACCGGCTTCTCCTCGCCCTCGCGGGCGACGTCATTGGCCAGCGCCGCCGCTGCGCAGCCGGTGCCGGCGGCGTTGCGGTTGCGCACGGACAGGTAGTTCTCGATCAGCCCGGCGAGGGCGGTGGCCTTGTCCGGAGATTCCTCCACCCGCTTGCGCCAGCGCGCGCCCGATTCCTCGAACGCCCGCGTGCAGGCGATGGCCGCCAGCGCATCCTTCGACGCAAAATGGCCATAGAACCCGCCATGCGTCAGCCCAGCCGCCCCCATGAGGTCCGCCACGCTGATGCCATGAAACCCCTGCTCGCGAAACAGCCGCGAGGAGACCTGTTCGATAGTGACGCGGTGCCGTTCGGCTTCCGCCTTGGAGACGCGGGGCATGTGTAACTCCGGTTCAGGGATGTGCGGCCCGGGCAGGCCCTACTTCCCAATACAAAACCGCGTGAAGATGGTTCCCAGCAGGTCGTCGCTCGTGAACTCGCCGGTGATGCTGTTGAGGTGGTCCTGCGCCAGCCGCAGTTCCTCGGCGAACAGGTCGAGCGCCTGGGCCTGTTGCTGCGCGCGTTCGGTGGCCACGTCGAGGTGGGACTGGGCGTTGCGCAGCGCGGTGAGATGGCGCTCGCGCGCGAGGAACGTGCCTTCGTTGCCGGACTGCCAGCCGATCAGACGCAGCAACTCGCGGCGCATGAGGTCGATGCCCGCGCCGGTGCGCGCCGAGATCCAGATCTCGGTCGGGTTCGGCCCGTTGGCGGCCACCACGTGCGGGCGGTTGCCGCCGAACATCATCTCGCCGGCGGCGGGCGCCATGTCGATCTTGTTCACCACGCGCACGATCGGCGCACCCGGCGGCAGGCGGCCGCTGAGCTGGTCGTCGATGTGGTCGTCGATCTCGGACAGGCCATGTTCGATGTAGTCGGGGGCATCCACCAGATGCAGCACGATGTCGGCGCGGCCGATGGCCTCCCAGGTGCGCTCGATGCCGATGCGCTCGACCTCGTCGGCCGCATCCTCGCGCAGCCCGGCGGTGTCGATGATGTGGAGCGGAATGCCGTCGATCTGGATCGTCTCGCGCACGCGGTCGCGCGTGGTGCCGGCAATCGGCGTGACGATGGCCAGTTCGGCGCCGGCCAGCGCGTTGAGCAGCGACGACTTGCCCACGTTCGGCTGCCCGGCGAGCACCACCGACAGCCCCTCGCGCAGCAGCGCGCCCTGGCGCGCCTGCTTCAGCACGCCGGCGAGGTCGCTGCGGATGCGGGCCAGCTGGCCGCGCGCGTCGGAGGCTTCGAGGAAATCAATCTCTTCCTCGGGGAAGTCCAGCGTGGCCTCCACCAGCATGCGCAGATGGATGACCTTCTCGACCAGCGCGTGGATGGCCTTCGAGAATTCGCCTTCCATCGAGCGCGCCGCGGAACGTGCCGCGGCCTCGGTGCTGGCTTCGATGAGGTCGGCCACCGCTTCGGCCTGGGCGAGGTCGAGCTTGTCGTTCAGGAAGGCGCGCCGCGTGAACTCGCCGGGCTCGGCCACGCGCAGGCCAATCTCGCGCCCGGACTCCAGGCAGCGCGACAGCAGCATCTGCATGACCACCGGTCCGCCGTGGCCCTGCAGTTCGAGCACCTCTTCGCCGGTGTACGAATTCGGCGCGGGGAAGTACAGCGCGAGGCCGTGGTCGATCACGCAGCCGCGCGCATCGAGGAAGGGCAGGTAGGTGGCGTGGCGCGGCTTGAGCGTCTGGCCGCAGACCGCGCGCATCACGGTGCCCACATCGGGGCCGGAGACGCGCACGACGCCGATGCCGCCACGGCCCGGTGCGGTAGCGATGGCGGCGATAGGAAGCTGGGGAGCAGTCATGGGCACTATTGTCGCAGAACGGGATGGGTGCGGCGCATGCCGGCGGTCAGGGCGGGGTGGGTTTGGCTGTCGATTCGGCCATGGATTCGGTCGTCGATACACCGAGGCATTCCGCCATCAGCCGACGTGCCACCGAGGCGTCGATCACGGCGCCGAGCTCCCCCTGCCTTGCCACGAGTTGCTTGCGCAGTCCTTTGCGATAGCGCTTCGGCAGGACATCGGACAGCGCTTCGATCGCATAGCGCAGCCGCTTGTTGCCGATGCGGAGCTTGTGCAGGTGCTCGGTCCTGCCGTCGCGCGCGGTGCGGGTGAGGTCACGTACCCGATCGCGCGCCTTGCGGATGCGCTTGCGGGCGAACGCGCCCAGCTTGCCGCGCGATTTGCGCCCGGCAAGGTGCAGCAGGTCTCGGTGCAGTGTAGGCAAAGGCGCCTGCCGATATCGTGACAATCGTGTAACCATGCCTTCCCGCGCGGCCGACCGGCGTGCCTGCGCGGTCTCGATCAGCGCCACCAGCACGGCATCGCCGGGATGGTCGGCCAGCGCCGGGGACAGCGTCTCGATGACGAACACGTCCCAGTCGCGCACGTCGCTGGCGGCGTTCGCCACGTCGCGCAGCGCCCGCTTCCAGCGGGCCTTGACGCGCGCGGGCTGTACCGGGCCGAAGGCCCAGGCCACGGCGCGCAGATGTCGCAAGGCCACGCGCAGCGCGTGGACGTCCTCTGCCTGATCGCGGTGCAAGACCAGTTCCAGCCCGTCCTCCACGGCGCTGAGGCCCTGCGTGGCCAGGTCCACGAAGGCTTGGGCCGGACGCATGTTCCGGTGCAGGGCGGGGGCGGTAGGCATCGGCAACCTCTGACCTCCACGACAATGACTGTGTCACTGCAGTGTAGGCGATAGCGCACGCGTCGCCGGAGATGCTGTGACCGCTGCGCCGCACAAGGGCGCCCAAGGAGTTGCCGGCCCTAGCGCGTGGCGACGATGAACACGCGCGGGAACGGCAGCAGCACCGTGCCGTCGGCCATCGCCGGGAAGACCTTGGCCAGCGCGGCTTCGTACTGGCGCAGGTAGTCGGCCTGCTCGGCGGCGTCCAGCGGCGCCAGGAATGGCCGCAGGCCGCTGCCCTTGAACCACTCCACCACGGCGGCGGGGCCGCCCTTGAGGGGATGCTGGTAGATGGTGCGCCAGACATCCACGCGCGAGCAATGCGGCTTGAGCAGTTCGTAGTACCAGCGCTCGGACGCCAGCGGCGTGCGCGCCTGCGCCGCCGCCGTAAGTTTGGGCGACCACGGCCCGTTCATGGCCGTCTCGCGCATCAGCAGGTGCGGCGGTTCGTCGAGGTTGTCCGGCATCTGCACGGCCAGGCTGCCGCCCGGCGCGAGCTTGCTCACCAGCGACGGGAACAGCGTGGCGTGATCAGGTACCCACTGGAACACCGCGTTGGCCAGGATCACGTCATAGGGGCCGGCGTCGGTCCACGTGGTGGCGTCGGCGAGGGCGAAGTCGATATTCGGCAGGCGCTTGCGGGCGGCCGTCACCATGTCGGCATCGCTGTCCAGGCCGGTGACCTGGGCGCCGGCATAGCGCGCCGCGAGCACCTCGGTCGAGTTGCCGGGCCCGCAGCCGATGTCGACCACGCGCCGCGCCTCGCGGGTGGGAATCGCCTGCACGAGGTCGCGCACCGGGCGCGTGCGCTCATCCTCGAACTGTACGTACTGGCTGGCCGACCATGTCATCTCGCGTCCTCTTCATCGTGGCTGGATCAGGGCACAAGCATACGCCGCCGGCGCACCAAAAAAGTAAGCCCGGCGCGAGGCCGGGCTTACTTTCAGATTCGTCTCAGGCGAATGTCAGCGCGATCAGCCCTTGGCCACCGCCGCCGCCTTGCCCTTGCCGAGCATCCGGTTGATCTGCCATTGCTGGGCGATCGACAGGATGTTGTTCACGACCCAGTACAGCACCAGGCCGGCCGGGAAGAAGAAGAACATGAACGAGAACACCAGCGGCATGATCATCATGACCTTCGCCTGCACGGGGTCCGGCGGGGTCGGGTTCAGCTTGGTCTGCACGAACATCGACACGGCCATCACCACCGGCAGGATGTAGAACGGATCCGGCACCGACAGGTCGTGGATCCAGCCCAGCCACGGCGCGCCGCGCATTTCCACGGACGAGAGCAGCACCCAGTACAGCGCGATGAACACCGGGATCTGGATCACGATGGGCAGGCAGCCGCCCAGCGGATTGACCTTCTCGGTCTTGTACAGCCCCATCATCTCCTGGTTCATCTTCTGCGGATCGCCCTTGTGGCGTTCGCGGATGGCGGTCATGCGCGGCTGCAGGTCCTTCATCTTGCCCATGGACTTGTAGCTCGCCGCGGACAGCGGGAAGAACACCAGCTTGATCAGCACCGTCAGCGCGATGATCGACCAGCCCCAGTTGGCCAGCACGCCATGCAGCTTCTCGAGCAGCCAGAACAGCGGCTTGGCGAGGATGGTCAGCCAGCCGTAGTCCTTCACCAGCTCCAGGCCCGGCGTGATCTGCTCGAGCATGCGCTCTTCCTGCGGACCGGCGAACAGGCGGGCATCGGTGGTCACCGAGGCGCCCGGCGCGATCTGGCCCAGCGGCTGCTGGATGCCCACGCGGTACAGGTTCGGATCGATCTGCTCGGCGTAGAAGCTGTGCTGCTTGCCAGCCTGCGGAATCCAGGCGGAGGCGAAGTAATGCTGCACCATCGCCACCCAGCCGCTGGTGGTGGCAGCCGGCACGGTGGCCTTGCCCTTGGCGATGTCTTCGAAGCTCAGCTTGTGATACTTGTCGGCATCGGTGTAGATGGCCGGGCCGGTGAAGGTGCTGTAGAACTGCGACTGCTCGACCTTGCTGCCGTCGCGCGCCAGTTCCAGGTACAGCGTCGGCGAGATCGGCGCCGTGCCGGCGTTGGTCACGTCGAAGCGCGCATCCACCACATAGCTGCCCTTGTGGAAGATGTAAGTCTTCACGAACTTCACGCCGCTCTTCTCGGCAGTCAGCACCACTTCGAGCTTGTCCTTGCCATCCAGCGTACGCGGACCCGGCGCAACCGAGAACACCGTGGTGTGGTTGGGCAGGTCGCCGCCGATCAGGCCGGAGCGCGCCATGTAGGTGCGGTTTGCGTCACGTTCGAACAGCACGACCGGCTTGCCGTCCTTCTCGTGGTGCTTGAGCATCTCCAGGCGGGACAGGATGCCGCCGGCCGTGTCGATCTCGGCACGCAGGTCGTCGGTGGTGACCACCACCTTCTCGCCCGTGGGCTGGGCAGCGGCCTGCGGGGCGCCAGGCACTGCGCCCGGCGCCGAAGCACCCGCGGTGGCCGATGCGTTCGCCTTGGGCACGTCGCCCTGCGCCGCAGCGCCGCTCGCGCCGCCGGCCGGGGCGGCCTGCTGCTGCGTGTTGGCGCTCGGGAAGAACATCGACGCGTGGCCGTTGGCGCGCTGCCAGTTGTCGTAGAGCAGCACGAGGGCCATCGAGAAGATGACCCACAGGATGGTGCGTTTGATATCCATGTCTCGCTATGGTCGGAGGAAATCAGGGTCTCGGGAGCCGGACCGTGACAGGCGGGCGGCCTGGCGCGGCGGAGGCAGGAGTCGCCGCGGCGGCATTCCCGTGTTTCGTGGGGTCGGGCACGGGATCATACCCGCCCTGCGTGAAAGGATGGCAGCGGCAGAGCCTGCACGCGGCCATCCAGCTGCCCCGGGCCGGTCCGTGCAGCACGATGGCGTCACGGGCGTACTCGGAGCAGGTAGGCAGGAAGCGGCACCGCGAGCCCAGGTACGGACTCAATGCGATCTTGTAGATGCGCAGCAGGGCAAGCAGGATTCGCTTCATGATGGATATCAGGCAGGCGCGTTGGGCGTGGCAGGCGCCGCCGGGCCGGCCGCATCGACGGCGGGCGGGGCGGTGGGCAAGGGTCTGGCCGCCACCTCGAGCAGGCCGGCGATTTCCGCAAGGCACGCCCGCCGGACGGCCGTCCGGCTGGCGAAGTCCGCGCGCGGAAACTTGGCCTGCAGCCGCAACAGGATGTCGCGGCCCGCGAGTTTGGCTTGCTGGCCCCGGAACAGTTCCCGCGCCATGCGCTTCACGAGGTTGCGCTCGGCGGCGCGCGGCGCGAACTTCTTGCCGACGACGATGCCCAGCCGGGCCTGCGCCTGGCCGTTGGCTCGCACGTACAGCACGAAGTGTGCGCTGCGACGCCGTGGCCGCAAAGCAAAAACGGATGAAAATTCATCCGTCTTTGTGAGCCTCGCGGCTTTGGGAAAGGCATGGGTAGACACGCTGTGCAAAGCTAGCGGGATCGCTGGGCTTGCGGCGGCTGCCCCTGGCTGACCTGAGTGCGAGGCGGTGGCGGGGACGGTCAGTGCGCGGTGCGATGGCAGGCCATCGCGGCGCTCGACCGTCCGGGCCGGTCGCCCGGCGCTCAGATGGCCAGGCGCTTGCGGCCCTTGGCGCGACGAGCGTTGATGACGGCACGGCCGCCGCGGGTCTTCATGCGCACGCGGAAACCATGGGTACGCTTGCGGCGGGTAACGGAAGGTTGGTAGGTACGTTTCATGTTGCACTCTCTGGTTGATCCGGGCTTTCCGGGCGCCGGCCAATGCCGGGGCGCCTTGGCCGCCGCGTATGGTTCGCATGGGGCCGCCGCAATTCCGATCGGGTTTGCTGCGGTCTGCCGACGATTCTGGTTCTGTCTTGCTGCCGGCCGCCGCTGGCCTGGCTGAAGGCCGAGGCGCTGACGGGGGATCAGGCCGCTTGCCTGATGCCGCACATGTTTACACGTGGCGGTACGGGCCAGACCCGGCGATGCGCATACGTGATCCCCTGCCGCATCGCAGAACCCGCCATTTAACCGATATTCGCGCGAACTGTCAAGGCAACCGATGGCCAGTGCCGCCGACGCCGCCACAATGGCAGGCGCATGCGTCGGTGCGCCATTGTCCACAATGGCCGGTGGGTAACCTTGTGGGTATCCGGGGTCACCTATATGCGGTAGCCAAGATGTCCAACTCGTTGTTTTCGATGGATTATCAGCTGCCCAGGCCCCTCTCCGGGCCGTTCTTCTTTATAGGTTGTGCACAGCAATCCACTGAATTTTCACAACTTGTCCACAGGGTTATCCTTTGTGGATAACTTGAGGCGGGGGGTACAATCCCGGTCCAAACACTACACGGGCCGCGTGGCGCACGCACAACCCGGACTTCCTGCCTTGGTATACCGCTTGATCGGGCGATGCTTGCCGCACGCCGATGGGGTGGCATTGCCGCGTCGCGCTGGCCCCCGAGGGGCCGCGTGGCGGGAAGCCGGATGATTGGCGGGCACCCCGATACTCGTGACGCGCTGCGGCCTGGCGCGATCACCAAACAAGAACACATGCAAGATTTCTGGCAGGCGGCAGCCGCGCAACTCGAGCGCGAACTGACGCCGCAACAGTTCAAGACCTGGATCAAGCCGTTGGCGCCCGTCGCCTTCGACGAGGAGGCGCATGCGCTGCGGATTGCCGCGCCTAACCGCTTCAAGCTCGACTGGGTCAAGAGCCAATTCTCGGGCCGCATCACGGCCCTCGCCTGCGAATATTGGGAAGCGCAGGTTAGCGTTCACTTTGTCCTTGACCCTGCCGCCTCGGGGCGCGCGGCCGCCTATACCCAGCAGGCCACGGCACAGATGGGTGACAACGCCGGCGCGCACGCTGCAATGGGTACGCCGATGGGCGCACCCGGCAACGGCTATCCGAGTGGACAACACGGCGCTTCTCATGCGCCGCAGGGAACCGGTTATCCCGACTATCCGAACCCGGGCGCGCCGAGCGGCTATCCCGGCATGGCTGCCCTGAATCCCCAGGGCAACTACCCGGCGCGGCCGCAGATGCCGCAGGCGCCGCACACCGGTCATCCGCTGCAAGGCAATGCCGGCGGCCATGGCGCGGATATCGGTGATATCGACGTGGCCCAGATGGACCCGTCGGAGGCCAGCGCGCGTTCGTACCGCGTGCAGCCCCAGCATCCGCAACATGTGCAGCAGCACCCGCAGCACCAACAACACCCGCAGCACCAGTCCCACCCGGGCCAGCCGCAGCCGATGGGCGGCGCCCAGCCTAGCGACACGGTGCATGAGCGCTCGCGCCTGAACCCGATCCTGACGTTCGACAACTTCGTCACCGGCAAGGCCAACCAGCTGGCGCGCGCCGCCGCGATCCAGGTGGCCAACAACCCGGGCAAGTCGTACAACCCGCTCTATCTCTATGGCGGCGTGGGCCTGGGCAAGACCCACTTGATCCATGCCATCGGCAATTTCATGCTGATGGAGAACCCGCGCGCGCGGATCCGCTACATCCACGCGGAGCAGTATGTGTCCGATGTGGTGAAGGCGTACCAGCGCAAGGCGTTCGACGAGTTCAAGCGGTACTACCACTCGCTGGACCTGCTGCTGATCGACGATATCCAGTTCTTCTCCGGCAAGAACCGTACGCAGGAAGAATTCTTCTACGCGTTCGAGGCGCTGATCGCGAATCGCGCGCAGGTGATCATCACCAGCGACACCTATCCGAAGGAAATCACCGGCATCGACGACCGGCTGATCTCGCGCTTTGACTCGGGGCTGACCGTGGCCATCGAGCCGCCCGAGCTCGAGATGCGCGTGGCCATCCTGATGAAGAAGGCCGCCGCCGAGAACGTGAGCGTGCCCGAAGAGGTGGCGTTCTTCGTCGCCAAGCACCTGCGTTCCAACGTGCGCGAGCTGGAAGGCGCGCTGCGCAAGATCCTGGCGTTCAGCAACTTCCACGGCAAGGACATCACGATCGATGTCACGCGTGAGGCGCTGAAGGACCTGCTAACCGTGCAGAACCGCCAGATCTCGGTGGAGAACATCCAGAAGACCTGTGCCGACTTCTACAACATCAAGGTCGCGGACATGTATTCGAAGAAGCGGCCCGCCAATATCGCCCGGCCGCGCCAGATCGCCATGTACCTGGCCAAGGAGCTGACGCAGAAGAGCCTGCCGGAGATCGGCGAGCTGTTCGGCGGACGCGACCACACCACGGTGCTGCACGCCGTGCGCAAGATCGCCGACGAGCGGAGCAAGGACGCGCAGTTGAACCACGAGCTGCACGTGCTGGAACAGACGCTCAAGGGGTGATGCCTGAGCCGGTGACGCAGGTGAATCCTGCGCCGCCTGGCACCGTTTTATGATTTTAAAGGTTGGCCTTGCCGGGCTGGCATACTACAGGGTGCGCGCCCGGCGGCAAACGGGCGACTGAACGAAACGCTTGGATCGCGGGAAATCGGCCTCAGATAAGGCTTTGCGGTGAGTCGGGGCGGCTTGGCGGGAAGAAATGACGGATCGTGGCTTTTTAGGCACAGCCGTCCTCCGCGCCGGAGCCGGCCCGCTTCACCGCAGCGGCTTATCCTTGGTACAATGCACAATTAACTCCTTGATTCCTAAGTGAATTTGGAGTTGCGCGCAACCTGCGGTCGCTGACGACAAACGACGAAGGATAAATTCAATGCAATTGGTCAAAACCTCGCGAGACAATCTGCTGCGTCCGCTGCAAATCGTGAGCGGCATCGTGGAGCGCCGCCACACCCTCCCGATCCTGGCCAACCTGCTGATTCGCAAGTCCGGCTCGAATGTTTCCTTCCTCTCGACGGACATCGAGATCCAGATCACCACCCACGCCGAATGCGGCGTTGGCAGCGACAGCGTGGCCACCACCGTGGCGGCGCGCAAGCTGCTGGACATCCTGCGCGCGATGCCTGACGGTGACGTGGCGCTGTCGCTGAACGACAAGCGGATGACGGTGCAATCGGGCAAGAGCCGCTTCGCGCTCCAGACGCTGGCCGCCGAGGAATTCCCGACCGTGGCCGAGGCTGCGGAGTTCAGCGCGAGCGTGAGCCTGCCGCAGAAGACGTTCAAGCATCTGCTGGCGATGGTCCACTTCGCCATGGCGCAGCAGGACATCCGCTATTACCTGAATGGCATGCTGCTCGTCGTGGACGGCAAGAAGGTGATGGCCGTGGCCACCGACGGGCACCGCCTGGCGTACTGCGGCGTGGAACTCGAGACCGAGGCCACCGGCGGCGGCGCGCGCCAGGAAGTGATCATCCCGCGCAAGACCATCCTGGAACTGCAGCGGCTGCTCGAAGATAACGACGATCCCGTGCAGGTGCAGCTGGCCGCCAACCAGGTCAAGTTCACGTTCGCCAACATCGAACTGATCAGCAAGCTGGTGGAAGGCAAGTTCCCGGACTTCCAGCGCGTGATCCCCAAGGGCTACAAGAATGCGTTCGCGATCGACCGCGTGAAGCTGCAGCAGGCGCTGCAACGTACCGCCATCCTGACCACGGACAAGTTCAAGGGCGTGCGCTGTATCCTCGATACGCACATGCTGAAGATCAGCTCGACCAACGCCGATCAGGAAGAGGCGCAGGAAGAACTCGAACTCGATTACTCGGGCGACGCGCTCGATATCGGCTTCAACGTGACCTACCTGCTCGACGTGCTGGCCAACCTGAAGAGCGAACAGGTGCAGGTCAGCCTGGGCGACTCCAATTCGAGCGCCCTGATTACCGTACCGGAAGACGACAACTTCAAGTACGTCGTCATGCCGATGCGGATCTGATGACCGGGACTCCGGCCATGCCCGCCCACGCGGGGATGGCCGTGGACTGTCCAGTAGACAACCGGGCACACACCGCAGCAGGGGCAGGATCCCAACGATCCGCCCCTTTTG
Source organism: Cupriavidus sp. 01L43 (assembly GCF_056399925.1). Taxonomy (NCBI): domain Bacteria; kingdom Pseudomonadati; phylum Pseudomonadota; class Betaproteobacteria; order Burkholderiales; family Burkholderiaceae; genus Cupriavidus; species Cupriavidus sp. 01L43. Next base: position 379,067 of record NZ_JBFTSH010000003.1, on the reverse strand, counting down.
CCGTTTTTAAGTAACCCGCCATTGCGGACCCCAGACCCCGCGCCAGCCCGGCGTCGGGACCGGATTCCGCATTTGCCGTGAGTATCGTGAGTAGGAAAACATGACCGACCAGCAAAATCCGCAGCAGGAAAACTCTTACGGAGCCTCTTCGATCCAGATCCTGGAAGGCCTGGAGGCGGTACGCAAGCGCCCGGGCATGTATATCGGCGACACCTCCGACGGTACTGGCCTGCACCACCTCGTGTTCGAGGTCCTGGATAACTCCATCGATGAGGCGCTGGCTGGTTATTGCACCGAGATCCAGGTCACGATCCACAGCGACAACTCGATCTCCATCGTCGACAACGGCCGCGGCATTCCGCCGGCGGTGAAGTTCGACGACAAGCACGAGCCGAAGCGCAGCGCGGCGGAAATCGCCATGACCGAGTTGCACGCGGGCGGCAAGTTCAACCAGAACAGCTACAAGGTGTCTGGCGGCCTGCACGGCGTGGGCGTGTCCTGCGTGAACGCGCTGTCCAAGTGGCTGCGCCTGACCGTGCGCCGCGACGGCCAGGTCAACCTGATCGAGTTCGCCAAGGGCGAGGTGCAGAACCGCGTGATCGAGACCGTGAACGGTCCGGATGGCAACCCCGTGGAAGTCTCGCCGATGAAGGTCATCGGTGCGACCGACAAGCGCGGCACCGAAGTGCACTTCCTGGCTGACGAGGAAATCTTCACCAACGTGGAGTTCCACTACGAGGTGCTGTCCAAGCGCATCCGCGAACTCTCGTTCCTGAACAACGGCGTGCACATCCGCCTGACCGACCAGCGCACGGGCAAGGAAGAGGATTTTGCCTACTCGGGCGGCGTGAAGGGCTTCGTCGAGTACATCAATCGCGCCAAGACCGTGCTGCATCCGACCATTTTCTACGCGAATGTCGAGAAGGAAGGCATCACGGTGGAAGTGGCCATGCAATGGAACGATGGCTACAACGAGCAGGTTTTGTGCTTCACGAATAATATTCCGCAGCGCGACGGGGGGACCCACCTGACCGGCCTGCGCGCGGCGATGACGCGGGTCATCAACAAGTACATCGAAGAAAACGAGATCGCCAAGAAGGCCAAGATCGAGACGTCCGGCGACGACATGCGCGAGGGCCTGTCCTGCGTGCTGTCCGTGAAGGTGCCCGAGCCGAAGTTCAGCTCGCAGACCAAGGACAAGCTGGTGTCGTCCGAAGTGCGTCTGCCGGTGGAGGAACTGGTAAGCAAGGCGCTGACCGACTTCCTGCTGGAAACGCCGAACGACGCCAAGATCATCTGCGGCAAGATCGTGGATGCCGCTCGTGCGCGCGAGGCGGCCCGCAAGGCCCGCGAAATGACGCGCCGCAAGGGCGCCTTCGACGGCATGGGCCTGCCGGGCAAGCTGGCCGACTGCCAGGAGCGCGACCCGGCGCTGTCCGAACTGTTCCTGGTGGAGGGCGACTCCGCAGGCGGCTCGGCCAAGCAGGGCCGCGACCGCAAGTTCCAGGCAATCCTGCCGCTGAAGGGCAAGATCCTGAACGTGGAACGCGCGCGCTTCGACAAGATGCTGTCCAGCCAGGAAGTGCTGACGCTGATCACGGCGCTGGGCACCGGCATCGGCAAGGACGACTACAACCTCGAGAAGCTGCGCTACCACCGCATCATCATCATGACCGATGCGGACGTGGACGGCTCGCACATCCGCACGCTGCTGTTGACGTTCTTCTATCGCCAGATGCCGGACATCATCGAGCGCGGCTATGTGTACATCGCCCAGCCGCCGCTGTACAAGATCAAGCACGGCAAGGAAGAGCGGTACATCAAGGACGACAACGAACTCAACGCCTACCTGCTGAAGCTGGCGATGGAGAAGGCGTCCCTGACGCGCCCGGACGGCAGCGAGATCATGGGCGACGCCCTGACCGAGCTGGCGCGCCAGTACCAGCTGGCCGAAGGCGTGATCGGCCGCCTGTCCCGCATCGTCGACCCGGACGCGCTGCGCGCCATCGCCGACGGCGTGGTGCTGGATCTCGACAACGCGGCCGCGGCGGAAGCCTCGGCCGTGGCGCTGAAGGCCAAGCTGGCCGAGATGCACGCCAAGACGCTGCTGGGCGCCGCCGTGAACGACGACGGCACCGCTGACGTGTATGCGCAATTCGACGAGAAAACCGACAAGCACCGCCTGATGATCGCACGCCGGCACCACGGCAACGTGCGCCTGTCGCACCTGGACGCGGACTTCGTCCATGGCGCCGACTACGCCGCACTCGCCCGCGCCGCCACGACCTTCCAGGGCCTGATCCCGGAAGGCACCAAGGTCAAGCGCGGCGAAGGCGAACGCCTGCGCGATCAGACGGTGTCCGACTTCCACCAGGCCATGCAATGGCTGCTCTCCGAAGCAGAGCGCGGCGTGTCCCGCCAGCGCTACAAGGGCCTGGGCGAGATGAACCCCGAGCAGCTGTTCGAAACCACGCTGGACGTGACCCAGCGCCGCCTCCTGCGCGTGCAGATCGAAGACGCCATCGCGGCCGACCAGATCTTCACCACGCTGATGGGCGACGAAGTGGAGCCGCGTCGTCATTTCATTGAATCGAATGCGCTGGTGGCGCGGAATATTGATGTTTGAGGTGGTGTAGGAACTCAGAATAGTTGAGAAAAACCACAAATAGTTGATCAAGACTTTTCGGGGCCGTGTAAGTTTTCAGAATGGCTGGGAAAACTACACAAATAAATGACTTAGGACAGGGATGGACGATCGAGTTCGTCGACCGACGCTGGCCAAACAAAAAGCGTTGCTACAGCGAGGGCGCCATAGAACGATTGGCCCCCGAATTTTGCGACTGTACAAAGGCCGAGCAGCAATAGCTGATCGGCCTACCTCGTGAAAGTTAGGCTAAAGAGCAAAAAAAACGCCATTCGAAATGGACCAAGTTCGATTCGGTTTTTCCACTGGGTACTCCGTAGCGTTGCTAGAACTGAAGCCGAGTTCACGCAGCGCAATGAGTGATGGCTTGCGCTCCATACCGACCAAGGGTTGATGATGGCAGCCACTTCCATAGCGACTGGCGCCTTCGTACGAGTCAGTTTGCATCCACACGCTGACTTGGGAATCGGAAAGTTCGTTGGGGCAATAGAGGGGCGCGGCCGCGTTCGGTATTTCAATGCGCCAGGTGCTGAGACAGCGGCAGAGATCGAATGTCCATTGACACAGATCAAACTAGCGAGATTGCCAGCGCAGAGTCGCGTTTATCGAAGACATTCGACGGGTGGTTGGCAAGTGGGCCGAGTTCTAGAGGACGACGGCACATACCTTCTCGTGCAGTTTCCGAATGGAGAGTCGGTGAGTGTCGAAGCCGCCGACCTGCAAATCCGATGGAATCGCCCGCTCCTGGATCCCTTACCTCTGTTGATCAGCGAGGCAACTGAGACGCCATTTCTGGCGGATTCTAGGGGCGCCTTCACCCGCCACGTCATGCTGCAATACAACGCGGCGTCGGGCATCACGGCAGCGCTTTCGTCGTCCATCGAATTGGTTGACTATCAATTCGAAGTCGTCCGCCGAGTGCTGACGGACCCTGTGCAACGTTACTTGCTCGCCGACGAAGTCGGATTGGGCAAAACTATCGAAGCTGGCGTGATCATCCGCCAGTACTTTCTCGATGCGCCTGACAGCGCACACGCTATCGTAATTGCGCCGCAGGCCCTAGTGTCGCAGTGGCGTGAGGAATTGTCGGGAAGGTTCGCGCTCGCGGACTGGCTGGATGATGTACTCCACGTCGTCTGTCATGACGACCTTGATAAGTTACGCGCAGTGCTGCCCAGTGCTGGCCTTTTGGTCGTCGACGAAGCGCATCATCTCTCTCGCTTGGCCGACGAAGGGGAGAATGGGCTCTATCAGTTGTTGCAGGCCCATGCGCAGCGCATTCCCCGTTTGCTCCTCCTTTCCGCCACGCCAGTCTTGTCCGACCCTCAAGGGTTCCTGCGAGTTCTGCACCTGCTCGATCCGGTCACGTTTCCTCTCGACGATCTCGATGGATTCGAGCGCCGGATCGCGACGCGTCAAGTCGTGGCCGAAGTGGTCGCTGCACTGGTGCCCGAGAATCTCTGGAGCATGTCGGGCGAACTCGCGCGCCTGGAAGAGGCGTACGGGGACGACCTCGTGCTAATGGAAAAGATCAACGCTTTGCGCCAGGTCATCGACACGTTCCCGGACGAGCAGGACGAAGGCTACATCGCAGCGCTCACAGACTTGAAGACGCATCTCCTAGAAAGCTATCGCTTGCACCGCCGGTTGCTGCGCAATCGCCGCAAGTCCGTCGAATGGGCCACGCCAAAGCGTGCTGGCCTCAAGCGCGTGCCGTTCATCTGTGCCTCGACCGAACGATGGAGAGATCGAATCGACGAATTGCGACTTTGCCTGAGCGGTCTCGATGCACTGCCCGATTCGCTTCGCGCAGCCTTGATAGAAGCCGCGGTGAACCCCCGCCAGGTCGTGTCCATGCGCACGCTGCTGCAGCAAAACGGCGTGCACCACGATGACGCGCGAGAAATCGCGACCGTCCTCGACAGCAGCGCCAACCGCATGCGCGACGGCAATGAGCGCTTTGACGCGCTCGCCGAAGCGGTGGAACGCGTTCTCGCCACTCCCAACGCTCAGGTAGTCGTCTTTTGCTGCGAACGCGCCGACGCCGACCGTGCCGCCGAGCGTCTTCGTCGTTCGTATGGGGCGCAGGTCGTCCGTCACGAGGTACGCGTTGACTTCGAGGATGACGAAAATAGCCCGCTGCCCTGGCAACAGTTCCTGTCAGCGCCGCAAAAGGTGCGCGTCCTCGTGTGCGATGCGCGCGCGGAGGAAGGCGTCAATCTCCATGGGGGCAAGAAAGTCGCCGTCCATTTCGACATGCCGGGCTCGCCCAACCGCTGCGAGCAGCGACTGGGCCGGCTCGATCGCTTCGGCACGGGCGATCCCATCGTTTCGTATGCGTTGCAGGACGAGGCCAACCCGGACGAAGTGGCTTGGATCGATACGCTCGACACCGGATGGCGCGTCTTTAACGATTCAGTGGCAAGCCTGCAGTATCTGATCGAATCCGCATCTCAACAACTGTCGGAGGAGTGGATCGGGCGCGGGACGCCGGCGATTCGGGAACATCAGGCGTGGCTTGCTGGCGCGGACGGCCGTGTGGCGCACGAACGCAAGCAGATCGACCAGCAGGACGCGCTGGACGCACTCGCGGAGCAGGAATCGGATGCCATCGACCGACTCATAGAGCGGGACCAGGCATGGCGCGAATGGAGAACCGCCTTCAGACGCTTCGCGAGCGAGGCGCTGAAGTTTCAGTTTCGGTGGGAAGGTGTGCGTCCCACGAATGACGACGCGGACGAAGCCTTCAGGGTGGGTTACGTTCACCACGACGGGGTGCCCGTGACCCTGATTCCGATGGGCGGCTATCTCCGCACCTTTCTGCAAAGCATCGATCTGGATGCTCCAAACGGTAACTCGCGCGCGCCCTTGACGTACCGCTATGTGTTCCGACGGCAGAATGCGCTAACCCGAAGCGCACGCGCTCAGGGCGTGCGCGTGCTGCGCGTGGGCGACCCGTTGGTGAAGGCACTCGAGCAATTCTGCGAGCAGGACGACCGTGGGCGCGCGTTCGCTATGTGGCGTGTCGACCGCGAATACGAAGTGAAGGACTCGAGCGGCGCCGACCTGTATTTTCGCTTCGATTTCATCATCCGACCGGCTCCATTCGTCGTCACGACGGAAGGTCTGGACCCGGAATCGAAATCGATTCTGAATCAGGCGCTCGCCCGCAAGTCGCAAGCGCTGTTTGCACCGCTGTTCGTCCGCATCTGGGCGGACGGTACCGGCGCCTTCGTGCCGGATCCATCCAACCACATGACCGCTGCCTATCACGACAGGTGGCAGGGCAGCCGCCGAGACTACAATCTGAATCCGCGCCGATGGCGCGACCTGCCCTCCGCCGTTCAGTCGACTTGGCTGCGGAATTGGCCAACGCTATGCGCCGAAGCGCGCAAGCATGCCGAGGCAGCCGCGCTTCGTTCGGAAGCGTTCAGGCAGCATGTCCGGCACGCGCTGGATGCATTGGATCGCGAAGTCCAGTTGCGGCACGCACAGACGGAATCCCGTCTCGCCCGGCTTTCCGGCGGCGAGCGGCAGCGCGAGTTCGCCGAGCGGTCGAATGACGACACGCTCTACGCGGCGCTGCGGGGCGCGCTCGCCGAGCCCGAACTCACCCTTGATGTCGCCGGCGCCGTTTTTTTGGCCTCCGATAACCCGTTCGAGCAATGAGCCGTCTTACCTTCGGTGATGCGGAACTCCGCGAATGCCTGGCGGATTGGCCGAATGCTTCGGCGGCCCTCACCGCGCCCGGCGCAAATGACCTGCTTGAGCGATTGAGGCAAGTGCTTTCGACCTATGCCGGTGAGCATCCGCGCCAATCCCATGCCGACTTTATCGCCCTGATCAGGCAGTGGCTGCTGCTTCAGGTAAAAAACGCGGGCCCGACGTGGCTGAAGGTCGCGAAAAGGCCGGCCTGGCCGGACCGTGAAGCCTGGCAGGATGCAGGGTTCGACGTACTGACATTCGATAGCCGGCTGGAGATCCAGGCCGCGAAGCCACGGCTGCCCTGGCTCGGCGAACAAAGGGATCTCTTCGATGACGTCTACGATCGCCTTCAGGCACTCGCACCGAAGCGCGTCAGCGCAGAGCCGATCGTCACCGACCTGCTCGGCGTGGAGTCGTTCACCGGTGCGGGTCAGCGCGAGGCCATCCGCAGCCTGATTCACATGCCTGCTGACCTCACGCTCATCGCGGCCCTGCCAACCGGAAACGGCAAGTCGCTGCTCGCCCAATTGCCGCCGCTGTTATATGGCGAAGGGCATCTGACGCTGGCGATCGTGCCGACGGTTGCACTCGCCATCGACCAGGGCCGACGTATGGCCGAACTGTTCAAGCACAAGGCCTCGGATCGGGAGTACGATCAATTCGCTTACCACAGCGGCCTTACAATTGAGGAGCGGTCCGCCATCTTCCGCGCCGTGAGCAAAGGCTCGCAGCGCATCCTGTTCACCTCGCCCGAAGCGGCGACCGGCTCGCTGCGGGCGTTGCTCGAACGGTGCGCGAAAGCGGGCGGCCTCACGCATGTCTTTGTCGATGAAGCGCATCTCGTCGCGACCTGGGGCAGCGGATTTCGGCCCTCGTTCCAATTACTTCCTGCGCTGATCGCGCGCTTGCGCGCCCTGACTCCGCGCCCGATCCGCGTCGTACTCGCTTCGGCGACCCTCACGCCGCACACCGTGACCGTGCTCAAGCGGCAGTTCGGTCCTCCCGACAAAACCAGGCTGATTTCCGGCGTCTATCTTCGTCCGGAACCTCGCCATGCCGCGGCGCGTTGCGCTTGCCTCGAAGAAAAGCAGGAGCGCGTGATCGAGGCGCTGAAAGTAGCGCCGCGGCCATTCATCCTCTACGTGACGCGCCCGGACGAGGCGCGCGCGTGGCTAAGATTGCTGCGGGAAAAGGGGTTCGAGCGGATCGCGCAATTCACGGGCGTGACCCGCGCTGGCGACCGGAAAATGCTGCTCGGACGATGGGAGCGCAATGAGCTCGACGGCATGATCGCTACCTCGGCCTTCGGGTTGGGCATCGACAAAGGCGATGTGCGCACGATCGTCCACGCAATCTTTCCGGAATCACTCGACCGCTTCTATCAGGAAGTGGGACGCAGCGGCCGCGATGGAATCGCTTCGGCAAGCCTTCTGCTTTATACGGCCGATGACGTGAAACAGGCGCTTGGTCTTGCGACCGCACGTCATATCGGCAACGAACTCGGGTTCCAGCGCTGGACCGCGATGATCGATCATTCGATCGCTGGCGACTCGGAGCACGGCGACATCTGGATCGACCTCAATCGGTTGAGGCCAGACCTCGCTTCCCGCGGCAAGTCCAATCTGAAGTGGAATCTACGCACGCTCAACCTGATGGCTTGCGCCGGTCTTATCGAACTCACAGCGTTGAGCGCCAGCCGGCCGGATGCATCGAATACATCTGGTGCATCGAGTCGCGACCTGGATGAATCTGATACGGCGATTCGCTATGCCGCCGTCCGTCTTTCGAACGCAGATCACCGCACGAGGAGCGTCTTCGAACTGAGCCTACATAATGCCAGGAGCGAGTCAGCGCGCGCCGCGCAGATGGCCACCAGACTCATGGAGTCGATCGCGTGCAACGAGCGTCCCGTCGAAGATGCGCTGCGCGAACTCTATCAATTGACCATGCCCGTCGCCTATGCGCCGGTTCGGGCGTATTGCGGCGGCTGCCGCAGTCATTGGGCGGAACGATCGAAGGAGCCGGTGGCGCCTGCGCCCTTCGTCGATCGACTAGATCAATTCGACCCTCGTCCCGACTTCGCCGATGCGTTGTGCGCTTTCCCGCGCCTGCTCTCGAATCTAACGTTCGTGGTCGTGGATGATGTGGAGCGGCTGCTGCATCAAACCGCACCGGGTCTTCTCGACGCACTGATCAGCCGCTTGCGCCCTCACACGGTCGTGATGATGCGCGAGACGCCGTCGGGGCTGATGAGCATGATGCGCCAGCGGCTCAGGCGGCTGCATGCAGATGCCTTCATCGATACGTTCGATGCGGCCGCTTCCGACATGCCGACCGGCGGCAGGGACGAAGTAAGATTAATTGTTTTGTCCTCCGAAGTAATTTCACCCTCACTGAACTTGTCGCTTAGAAGTTCGCCCAGCGCAATGACCGTAATGATCGTTAAGAGAGATATCCGCGATCCTGAACGGCCTGATCGCACGTGGCCGAGCGTGCTGCCGCACATCGACGAAGAAACCGCTATTCAGGCATTGAGCGCATGAGTCTGCTAAACATTACCAACGATGGTTTGCCCAACGTACTCGTCAAATTGCATGCCACGGTGCTGCGCGCAAGGAAGCCGATACTGAAAGATGAACTGCTCGACACGGTGGCGCCGCTCTCCATGGCCGGCGACGATGGCGACAAGGCGCGGCAAACACTGAACCGCTGGACGCAGCTCGGGCTGTTTCGCGACGTGGACGGTACGATCGACGTGGCCGAGCGGCCCGAAGACCGCTTGCGCAACACGCAGCAGGAGCTGCTCGCCTTTACACGCCGCATTGCATGCGCACGTGTTCTTGCACCCGAGAACAATCCGGACTTCTGGGCCACTCATGGCGCGTTAGCCGCCGACCTCACGCGAGGTCTCGCCTGGCTGTTGGCCCAGAACGTCTATCGCACGGGTTTCGATGTGATCGAAGAGCAAGAATCGCAACAGATCGCCGACCCAGATCGATGGCTTCTGCGTAACGGTACACGGCGCGCCGGCCTGCAGTACTGGTCGCGCTTCCTCGGCTTCAGCCAGCAGCCCTATGCGGACATCGATCCGACCGTCGCCGTGCGCGATGTCTTGCCCCGGATTCTGGACGAAGGCGAAGACATCGCCGCTGCGCAATTCGTCGACCGGCTCGCGGGCGTCTTGCCTGTCGTGGACGAGGGCATGTGGCAAAAAGAAGTACTGGCGGCAGTCGATACGAATGTGCTTGGTCGTTTGCGGCAAGGGCAGCTCTCCACTGCGCTATCGAGGGCGCTGCTCAATCTTAGGCAGTCGGGGGACATCTTGCTACAGCCCAGATCGGATCTGGGAAGCTCGATCACATTGACCGGCGCAAGCGGCGCCCGAAACGATCTCACTTTCCATTGGATTGCCAGACCGAGGACAGGAGCGGCGCGATGAACCCATTGACCGAATACTGGCCCGGCCCCGAGCAGGCCCAGGCGTGCATGCGGACCGAAGCGGAAACCGTCGACCAGGCGCTGCTCCTCGCGGTCCATCAGCCGATCACGCTCATGCGGCGCAACGCCGAATCAAAAGCCGAGGACGCGGCGACCGAGAACGACCTGCTCAACGCGCTCATGCGACCGATCAACGACGGCAGCTCGGTGGTCATCGCCATCACCGGGGCGTCTGGGGTCGGCAAATCGCACATGGTACGCTGGCTTGGCGCGCAGCTAGACCGCCATCAGCAGCGTGGCAAGATGGTTGTCGTGTCCATCCCCAAGACGGCCAGTCTTCGGCGCGTCGTCGAGCTCATCCTCGAGCCGCTCAGCGGCAATCAATATCACGCGTTGACGCAGGATCTCGGGCGCGCCGTGGAAGCGCTGGATCCGCCGAAGGCAGCCGAGTTGCTCGCCACCGCACTGGCCGAGGAACTCGAGCCCTATGCGCAGCGATTGATGGAGGAAGGCCGCGCGAAGCGCAATTTTCAGGACGGGCCTCGCATCACAATTGCTCGCCAATTGCGCAATCTCATTCGGGACCCCGACATTCGGGATCGTTGGTTCAAGAATGTGCTGCTGCGGATCGTCAAATCGAGTATCGGAGGAACGGCCGATCCGGCGCAACGGCAATTCCAGCCGTCCGACTTCGAAGCGCCGGAGGAGGCCATGGCCGGCGCGGAATTCAAAGACGTCGTCCACCGCGCGCTGGCCTATCTGGCGAGCGCGAATGGAAGCAACCGGACAACCGCGGCTGAGGTGCTCCAGGAGGTGCTGGATCCGGCCTTGCGGACCATCTTCCGCTTCACCGAGGCGTTGAATCAGCGCACCATCCAGGAAGTCGTCAACGACATCCGCAAGCAATTGCTCAAGGACGGCAAGGAACTGATCCTGCTGATCGAGGATCTCGCCGCGCTCTCCGGCATTCAGCAGCCCTTACTCGACATCATGATTGCCGAGAGTGATGAGAAGGGCGAGCGCGTGCGTGCGCCAATCCGCACCGCCGTGGCGGTCACCGACGGCTTTCTCGGCGACCGGCAGACGGTGCTTACACGCGCGAAAGTGGAATGGGTGGTGCCCAGCGAAGGTATCGACGAGGAGACCGTGGTGCGGCTGCTCATCGAACTCACGGGCCGCTACCTGAATGCGGCGCGCTGGGGTATTGATCATCTGAAGACAGAGTTCCAGGCCGCGGAGCGCGATCTCGACGATCTCTATGCATGGGTGCCCAAGTTCGAAACCGTGGTCGATGCGACGTCCTCCGAACAGCTCGAAGCGTTCGGACGCAGTTGGGCGGGCTATAGCCTGTTTCCGTTCAATGCGGCAGCCATTCGATCTCTCGCGACCTCCGTTCTCAGGATCGACAACCGCTGGAAGTTCAATCCGCGTGCATTTATCAACGAAGTCCTGAACAAGACGCTGAGCCACCGTTCCCTGTTCGACAAAGGCGCGTTCCCGCCGGCGAATCTCCGCAGTCCGAGAGTCCAGTCCGATGTGAGCCTGTCGCTACAGCATCGCGGCTTCTCGCTGGAGCAACGCGGCCGCCTCGAATCGATGCTGTTCCACTGGGCGGGCAATCCCCGGACGCTCGCCGGGCCTGCTCAGGTCTCCGCCGATTTGTTCAAGGCCTTTTCTGTGTCCTGGCCGTTCGACGGTGAAGGCCAAAAGCCGGGCAAGGTCGATTTGTCCACGGAAACGAAAGCGCCGACGAAGACCGCCGTCGGGGCCGGCCAGACCGGTTCCGACGTCGATACAACGACCGCCAACGGTCAAACCACGACCGACAAAGCCGAGCCCGCCTCTGCGTATGCGGAGGCGCTGGAAGCGTGGGATCCTAACGTCCGCCTGCCCCAGGATGTCTCGCGAAGAACTCGCACGCTTCTGGCCAATGCGCTGAATCAGCGAATCGATGTCGACGATTGGTGCCTGCACGGCCAAAAGGTCGAGGGCGCCTGGTTTTGGTTGCCGCCGGCAAGCAACATCAGCAACCCGTCGTCCGGGCCGATAATCCAGCTCGCGCAGCCGGATGCCGCGATTCTCCCTCATGTCATCGCGGGACTGAAGGCGCTGGACCGCTGGGACATCAAAGACGGATCGTGGGATTATCCGGGCGCAGAAAACGACTATGCTGCGGCCAATATGTTGCTTGAGGAACTCGAGCGCAAGGTGCTGGACCTGATGCTCAATGAGGCGGTCCGCGACGCTGGAATCGCAATGCTCGCGTTGCATCGGCAAGATTTGCTGCTGGGCATCACGACGCGTCCAGAGAACCCGAGCCTGAAAGACCTTTTTTCCGCCGCACCGGCGGAACCGGGCGTGAAGGAAGAGTCACTGGACGCCGTGGCGCGCCGGGCACTTGAGCGACGCCGAAGCGCAACCTGCGGGCGGATCCAATTGCAAGAGCGCCTGAAGAAGTACCTCGCTGCGTACCAGGGCAATTCCGGCACCACGATACTGGCCATCGACACCGAACGAATTCGCCTGGCCATGAAACAGGAAATCGAGGGCAAGTGGGTGTTTGCATTGAAGGGCCGCGGACTCAAGGACAGCGAGGATGTGCTCGACGCCTTGGACCGCCTTTCGCCGCGCTCCATCAACGGATTGCTGAGCGACCTCGAGGCGGCTGTCAATCGCTATTTGCCAGAAACTGCGGGCGCGTTCGACGAAGACCACGCCCGCGTGGCGTGGCGAGAAGAAATGAAAAACGTCGTCAACTATGCTAGTCGCCTGTCCAACTGGCCGTCCGGCAATTTCACCGCGGCGGCGGTGCACGCGGCCATCGAGCGGCTTTCGGCCGATGGCATTGACACGACAATCCAGCGTCTGCGCAAGATGCGCTCGGCTGAAGAAGCCCAGGATACGCATGGGCGGTTGGCGGCACTGACCGCTGTTCCGCTGCCGCGACTCATCGCCATTCACGAAGACGTGAGCCTGTTGCGCAGCTTCCTGGCTGCTCTAGGCAAGAGCATCGATCAACAGACCAGTTCAATCGACGACCTGGCGGCCATCCGGGCGCATGACGCATTGATGGATGCCCTGGCGTGGGAGGAATAATGCCAACATTGCTTGAAGAAGCCCGGAAAGCACTAGCAGGCCTGGACAAGGCTCGACAAGCGAATCAATTGCGCCACCAGTTGTCGGCCATTCAAAGCCGTGCTTCCCAATGGAGCGAGCGCAAACAGAAACGTGCCCAGTTGCTGACGAAGTCGGGATATCTGTCGCTGCCGCAAGCGGTATTGGTCGAACTTCAGAAGGCCAACGAGGCAACCCGCGCCCATTGCGAAGAAGCGCGTGAGCGCCTGGCCGAAGGGAGCTTCGAATCGCTGTCTGAAAACGAACTTTGGCGACGTCTGCTCAACCAGGCGGACAAGGCCAACGCACTCTGCAGTGACGCCATTCGCACGAACTGGCTCGCGCTGATCCAGGACCTCGGCACAGTGGAAACGTCGTCGGCACTCACGGCGCGCGAGCCCGTGACGCCGAGCAATCAGAAAGCCCTCGCCCGCTACCGCGAGCTCTTCAGTCAATACGCGGCGCTCAAGAACGCCGACATGCCGCCCAACGCGCAGTCGGCGGAGTCGCTGCGCGTCTGCGTCGAAGAACTGCGAGAGATTCTTTCCACGCTGACGCCCACGCCCGACTCGGTGAAGCAGTTCTTCAAAGCCGTCGAATCGGGCGGCGCGGCGCTGGAATATCTGACCGACGAAGTGCTGAACTGGCTGAAGAAGCATGATGACGCGACGAGATTCGTCATCAAGACACGGGCGGTGGCGACATGGCGTTGACGCCCGATCTCGCTCTGGCCGAGCGGGCGCTGGACGAACTGGAGCAGATCGAGGCGCGCGCTCTCGTCTGGGGTCTGGTCGACAACGCGCTTAGCACCGAGGAAGTTCGTGCAGCGCTCGACCGGGTCCTCGACGACGAGCGCAACGCAACATTGCGCAACGACGTGGCCTGCAACATCGCCAGCGCGCGCGACTTGCGCGACCAACTCGTGAGTCTGGGCATGCTTTTCGACGTGCCAGGACCGAACAACGACGACACACACTGGCGCACCCGCATGGCCGAAGGCGTGCGCCTGATCGCGCGGCTCCGTCAACTGTTCCCAAAACACGCAGGCAGCACGCAGTGGGCGTCGGCACCCACCCTGGTCGCGGACTACCGTTTCCTTCGGCGTGCTCGGCGATACCCCAAACGCGATCAAAGCCGGCAAGCTGTGATGGACGCCATCGGCGACGCTGTGAAGGATCCCGCTCTCGTGTCAGCGGTCGGGCACTGGATGGAGCAGTTGCCCTCGAACACGAGCTTGTCGCGCTTTCAGGTCGACGCCACCGCGCGGATTCTCGGCGGACTCACCAGCCTCACGTTGACGGGCACCCTAGTCTCCGCCGGAACGGGCAGCGGCAAAACGCTCGCCTTCTATCTGCCCGCGCTCGCGTGGCTCGCACAGCGGCGCGTTGCGTCACCGAAAAGCCAGTCGGTGCGTGTGCTGGCGCTTTATCCACGCAATGAACTGCTCAAGGATCAGCTGGCAGAGGTCTATGACCAATGCCGCAAGTTCGATGATTGGATCGCGAGCCAGGGCGGCTCCGGGCTTCGCGTCGGTGTGCTTTATGGCGAGACACCCGACACATGGAGCGACGCATTTAAACGGTCGGGGTGGCGATCCAACGCGAAAGAATCCATCTGTCCGTTCTTCAGTTGCCCAGTGCCTGGTTGCGGTGGGGAAATGGCTGTGCTCAGCGAGGACAAGAATCTGCTGCCGACCGAGCGCCTCGTTTGCAAGAAGTGCAGCCACAGCGTTCAGTCCGATCGGCTGATGTTCACGCGCCAAGCCATGGAGAAGGAGCCGCCCGACATTCTATTCACGTCGGTAGAGATGCTAAATCGCCATCTCTCCAATCCGAAGTTGCGGCATCTCTTCGGTGTCGGCCCGAACGCCACCGAGGTGCCCGGCCTCGTCCTCATGGATGAGGTGCATCTGTATTCCGGCACTTACGGCGCCCAGGTTGCTTACCTGATGCGCAGATGGTGGTGCGCGAGCGGAAGGCGTTCGAGCTTTGTCGGTCTGTCGGCGACGATTGCTGAAGGGCGGCGCTTCTTCGCGAGTCTGACGGGGCTGAGCGAGGTGATCGTTCAGGAGATTAAGCCTCAGGAAAGCGACCTCACCGACGAAGGCGCGGAATACTTGCTCGCCTTACGCGGCGACCCGGTTTCCCAGGCAGCGCTCCTGTCGACGACCATCCAGACCTTGATGCTTGCCACACGCCTGCTCGACCTGCGCGAGCGCTTCGACAAGAACCGCAACCCGTTCTTCGGCTGGCGTGCCTTCGCCTTCACCGACCAACTGGACGCCGCGAATCGCCTGTTCAGGAATCTTCTGGATGCCGAAGGCAGAAACGTCAAGGGCTATCCGAATATGCTGCGCTATCCCAACGGCGGTCTCGCCCGCCTGCGTCATCGCGTGGATCCAGCGGGACGCAGATACGAGGCAGGCCAGGACTGGCGCGTGCCAGAGAACATCGGACACAATCTGACCACGCGGCTCGAAGTCACCCGCACGACCGCCCATGATTCCGGAGTAAGTTCGTGCAGCGAGGTCGTCGTGGCGACCGCCGCGCTGGAGGTCGGTTTCGACGATCCAGCGGTCGGCGTGGTTGTGCAGCACAAGGCGCCACGGGATATCGCCTCGTTCCTTCAGCGCAAGGGACGGGCGGGACGCACCCGTCACATGCGGCCTTGGACGATGGTTGTCCTTACAGACTATGGGCGTGACCGGCTCGCATATCAGGCGTACGACCAACTCTTCGACCCCGAACTGCCGCCGCGGCAATTGCCGCTGGCGAACCGCTACGTGCAGCGCATGCAATCGGTCTATGCGTTGCTGGACGAACTCGGCGATATGACGCATGGAGACCGCCTCGAAATCCAAGTGTGGCGGGACCTAAAAGGCCCCTGCAATACCTCACGGCTCCAGTATTGGGGCGAGAACAATCGGCGCGAACTTAGAAGACTCGTCGGAAAGGTACCCATCGAAGAACTTTCTTCGGCGTGGCATCAATTGCGAAGCGAAGCCTTGCGGCTCGCGCCACAGGACCGGGGTCAATCGATTAAATGGTCGGGCGCCAACTGGCTGCAGACCCGCTTGGGCCAGCGGCGCCTTCATGCATGGCTGAAGCCCTTCGTCACCAAACCGGAGGCGGCCGAACGGCTGGCTCTTTCTCTGCGCAATCGGCTCGCGATTTCCCGCGAGGACATGGACGTGCTGTTGTGGGAGCAACCGCGCCCGCTTCTGCTCGGCGCCGTTCCCACCGCCATGCGGCGTCTGGCAACGGAATGGCGTGGGAGAGATCCGGCGCACCCGGATTATCGGGCCGAGCATCCGCTGCCGGATTACGTTCCGGCCAACCTTTTCGACGACTTGAGCCTGCCCGAGATGCGTCTGGCTTTGCCCGGCGACGACGGGGAAGACCACTTTCTTCCGGTTCAGCAAGGCCTGGGCGAATTCGCGCCCGGCAAGGTCTCGCGGCGCTTCGACGATGCGCTTTGGCTCGGCGTATCCGCGGAAACGCTCAATGCTTATCTTGGCATGAACCAGGCGATTCTGGATCAGGACGCGGATATTGACGAGTGGTACGAAACGGACCGCGAGCGCCCGTTTCATCGGCTCGAACGCGGCCAGGTGGTGACGTATCGCGCCTTTCGGCCGAGCACGGCCATTCTGCAAGCAGCGCCACGACGACAGCCTGGATTGCCCGGGCTGAACGACACCTCCAACGCTCAACTGAAATGGAGTTCGCATCTGGAAGCGCCTCGCGAGGGGACGGAGTATCTGCCGGCATCGCATGTTGGCGTGAGCCGGCTGATCAAGGCGATCATCGCCCACACCCACGCGAGACAATCCGCCGCCGTGGTGCGGCGCTATGCGATCGCCTCGCGTGCGGACATGCGCATGCAAGTCGGCAATGAATCGCATCGGCTCACGGTCAACTGGCGTTTCGTGCAAGAAGAGCAGCCTTGTGGCATTGGATTCGAGATCGACGCAGACGCGCTGGTGATCGTCCTGAATCTTCCGCCCAATTTGTACAAGTGCGTCGACTGGTCGGATGAAGCGCGTGCCCGCGCGGCGCGCGCCGCACGCTACAACTGGGAAGCGCAGCACTGCCCGAGCTTCGTCGCAGCGGTGTCCAATCCGTTCCTTCGCGGATGGATCGCGCAGATCTTCCAGATCGGGGCGATCCTCATGGCCAGAAACGCGAACGTCTCCCTGACGGAAGCTTTGGACGAGTTGGCTGAAGGCGCGCGCATGGACGTTCTGGGCGGCGTGCTCTCGACGGTCTTTCAGTTGCCAGAAACCGAAGCCGGCGAGGACGGGCCGGACCGGCTTCGGCAGGCGCTCGAACAAGCGCTGCATGCGAAAGAGGTGCGTCACGCGGTGCGCGACGCAGCCCGGGTGCTCGTCGCGACGATTGACGAAGAGTGGGAGGACTGGCTGTCGCAAACCGTTCGCGCAACCTTGGGCGCAGCTTGCCTGGAGGCCATTCAGCAAGCCTGTCCGCAGGTCGACCCCGAAGGGTTGATAGTGGACATCGATCCCGGCATCCGACTGGATGGAACCCCGCCGGACCGTGCCGAAATCTGGATTTCCGAGACCAGTCCGGGCGGCAACGGCATGATCGAACAGGTCGCCGATCTGCTCGCCTCGCGTTCGGACGACTTTTACAAGCACGTCGAAGCCGCACTGGGAGCGAACGATTTTGAGTGGACGAATGCGCAACTGAAACAACTGGTCGCCTGGATCGGCGGTGATTCCCGCGACGAGGAGTTGGTCGAAGCGGTCATGCGGGTTCGCAATTCGAGCAGCCCGACCACCGCACAGGCGGAGTTCGCCAAACTGCGCGCGGAGTTGGTCCGGCGCGGCCATGCGGTGTTTCATGGCTACGCCGTGGCCGTGAGCCTTCGCATTCTGCGGCCTAATAGTCCCGAAGAAGTCGACAGACTGATCGCGGAGATTCACGGCCATTGGCAAATGCTCGAGACCACGCACGGCATCGAGATCGATGTTCGGGTGATGTGCGCCGTCTTCAGCGGCGACACCCGCCTCGACGCCGCGTTCTCGAGCCTCGGCCTGAACCTGCCGACAAGCGACCGCGAAAGCTGGCGGTTCGGCGTGCTGATGGGTCTGCTTTGGCCGCAAGGGCATGCGTTGCGCGCCGTCGGCCTGCCTCTGTCGAACCGCTTCGTGCCGGCCCTCGCCACCGAGCGTCTGCTGCTCGAACAGTGGCTGACGCAACACCCGACACCGATCGACCCGACACAGTCGGGATGGGAGGAGCTCGCGCGAGATCAGCTCACCACGCGGTTCGAGACGGTGTTTGCCGTGGCGGCCTCGCAGGCGGGGGAAATCATCCCGTCGCTCGTGCGCGCACTGACCGTCGAGCCTATCCATTTCGATTATCTGAACGTATTTGCAACGCTGTCGTCGGTCAAGCGGCGCAACGACATGATCGAGCTGCACTTCTCGATTCCGGAATCCGCATGAGTATGTCCCGAAGCATATTTAAATCGGCCACCTCGGCCCCGGAAGCGGCGCGTCAGGCGCTTGCGGCCGTCTTCGCGCAGGAGTTGCTTGCGCCGAGCAAGACTGTTCATCTGCTCGCGCCGTGGATCAGCAACATCGTCATCTTCGACAACGGCGTAGGCGGCTTTGACGGCCTCAACCCAGAATGGAGCCGGCGCGAGATTCGTCTGATCGATGTGCTGCTGACCATCGCGGCCAACGACACGCAACTCGTCATCCGCGTGCGTCCAGACAGCCACAACAAGCCATTCGAGAAGCGCCTATTCAGCGCGCTCGCTGACTCCGGATTGCTGGAAAAATGCGACTGGAAAGAGAGTGGGACACTGCATACCAAAAGCCTGTTGACGGATCATGTGCTGATTGCCGGATCGATGAACTTCACGGAGCGTGGCATTTCACTCAACGAGGAAGTCGTTACCTTGGACTTCGATCCCCGGCATATCGCTCAGGCCAAGATAGAGTTCAACAATCATGGCTTCTGATCTGCAGTCGGAGCACGCCGAAGCGGCCGCCGCGTGTCTCGCGGCTTTCTTCGTGGCACCCAATGTGTTCGCCGCTCCCACCGAGCGGCCGGGGCGCGATCGACAAGCGTCGAATGCTGAGCCGATTCCACAGCAACTGAAGGCTGCCATCCAACGCACCCTGAACGGAGCTGTCGACTTTCCCGTGCTCTTGCCGTTCAAGAGTGCGCAGGATGGCTTGACGACTTGGTACGCGTGCGTGCGGGACAAACTTGGACAGCGCGTCGTGCGGGCCGACCTGCTCGCCTTCATCGGCCCGAGCTATGCCGATTTTGATTCGACGACCGTCGACCCGACCGCCGCCGATGCGATACTCGAGCGACATCAGTTCCACGCCGTGCGGTTCCGCGCCACCCATCTGAACTTCGAGAAGAACATCATCGAGCAATGGGAGGCTTACTGGTCGCTGTTGCAACTCCGACCGTTGCGCCGCACGCTTGTGCACCGCACCTTCAACCAGTGGCGCGCGGCTCTCGACTGGGCGCTTCTGGCGAAGAACGAGAGCGAAGCGAGGGCAGCGGTCGCGGCGCTGCGCGAACAGCACGGTCTGAGCGCCGAGAACCGGGCCTTTCTGGACATCCGAATTGCCGCGGCTTTTGGGCGCTGGGAAGAGATACTCGAGCACCCCAACTTTCCGTATGTGCTCAAGTTGCGCTTGCCGCCGGAGACCTTTGGCGACATCTGGGAAGCGCTCTATGAAAGGTACCTTCGTCCGGTCGAGCAGACGGGCGATGCGCAGCGCCTGATAGCGGCATTCGAGGCGGACGTTCGTCCGGCCTCAGGACATTTGCTCCGCTCGCTCGGCCGCTCGCGTCGGCCCGCCGCGCTCAAGTCGTTCCTGCTCCACGAACTGTCGCAAGAGCGGCCTGCGGCGGACTTGTGCGCGCAGTGGCTCGCCGATCTCGGCGATGACGCCTTCGGCCCGGCCACTGCCGCCGTCGCCAGTTTCGTTCAGGCGTCGGCTCCGAAGCGTGGCTTCGAAGCTGCTCGGGAAGAGATGGAGTTTGAGCGGTACGAACAAGCTTATGAACTCCTATGGGTGCTCCCCGACACCACGGAAGTCCTGGAAGCCCTGCTCCGCTGCGCCAAGGAAATCGACGACCCGTTGCGCGCGGACAAAACCGTGCTTCGTGCGAAATCCAGTCCGGACGCGCTATTGAGCAGCGTGCAACAGAGACGCGCGCGCCTCTACGCCGATGTCACTCAGCTCGCCGCTACAAGGCCGCCGGAGAATCTCGAGGCGCAACTGCGCGTCGAACCTGAAGGCGACCTGGCTGTCGGAAGCATAGTGGCACACTGGCGCGAGCTGGCGAACACCGATGCCGCCACGCAGATAGACGACGCCATGGCGCAACGCCTCGTTCAAACCATGGAGGACGAGGCGCTAAGCAACTCGAGCACCTTCGATGCACTGTTGCCCATATGGTTCGATTGGCTCGTCGAAAGAACGCAGCCGCTCGCGCGCTTCATTCCGCTCTACCGCAGCCTGATCGAAACGATGCAGGTGCGCGACCGCTTCGGGGAAAGCGAACTGGAACTCATCAAGCAGGCGGCGCTTCATCTCGTGACGGCCGGTCCCACCCCCGAGCAATACACGCAACTGATGCAGCGTCTCTTCGAGATTTTTACGCTGGTGCGTTCTCCGTACGTGATGCGATGGGCGCTGGATCTGGCCGACGGGCTGGTCATCGCGCCGACGCGCAGCGAGGAAGAGCGCAATCAGCTGATCGTTGCCGTCCTGAGCGCCGGAAGCGAGTACTCAGCGCGCCTCGCCGACGCGCAGAAAGCGTTGTTGCTACTGCTTGCCGGGGAGACTTCGATTACCTTCAAGCTGGAAACGCAGGAGGTTGAGAAGTTCGATGAACGGGATTCCTTCGCCACGGATGCCCGCGTCATGATATACAGCCTCGACAGTCAGGCGACGCATAGAGCGATGGGTGTACTGAAGACCCTGAGTCCGACTTTGAAGGTCACGGCGAACAGCGATACGGAGTGCACGCCCAGGCTACGTCAACTCACGCGCCACGCCGACTACGTGTTCTTCGTTTCGAGCGTGGCCACCCATCAGGCATTTTTCTGCATCAAGAGTTCGCTGCGGGACCCGAACGCGCTGTGTCAGGTTCAGGGCAGCGGCACGACGAGAATTGTCGAGAGTGTGATCAGGCAGATACAAGCCAGCAAGTAGGGGCGGGCCGTGTTTGGATTCATCGGTCGCTGCGCCTTGATCTGCCGACACCACCGCGCCCTCAATCCACCGCCAACGCCCGGTACAAGTCCCACAGTTGCTGCTCGCGGGCCGTTCCACCTGAACTTTGGGGGTATTCGGCAACGCGCTGACAGCCATAGAATCCAATGTACAAGTCAATCGCACATGGTACGACGCGCTCGGGATAGCTGATGCGCCGATCGCGCCGATGAAAAATCTAAGCCGAGAATCCGCGCGCGGCAAGGCTGCCCTGCGAACCATCGCTTGCGACATCGACGTGCAGTGATTTGTTCGTAGTCGCCTGGGCGGCTGCCAAGCATGCGGCGACCGACTACATTTCGCTCATCGCGGTATGCGGCCGATCGTGTACGCCGACGGGAATGGTGTCAGCAGTCTACTGCGGGCCATTGAGGGGCAATCATGACAACACTGAACACGATCTTCTCGGCCCACTCGATAAAAACACTATTCTTCTGAAATCTATGCATCTATGCATCTATGCATCTATGCGACGTCTCGGGGCGGTTGGCCTTTATTCCATATGCAGCGTGCAGGAATCGCCGCTCGCAGGGCGTTTGACACAGACTCGAATAACATTTGGCAGTGACCGAGATAACCGCTTGCCAATGAAAGCACATAGGTTTTCGAGCGTAGCAGGCCCGAGTTCAGCGATCTCGTCCAAGAAACGATGGTCGAGAGCATCACGTACCCGATCGATCTCTCGCCGAAGTATCGCGAGGTCCACAACCATCCCTGACTCCAGTGCAGGAGAGCCACTAAGTGTCACTTCCGCATGATAGGTATGTCCATGTATGCGACGGCTCCCTTCGGCATCGATCGTGCGATGCAAAGTATGTGCTGCCTCAAAGTAAAATTTCTGGCTAACCTCGTATCTCATTGGAGTTAATGTAATTAGGATCTATGGCCGCGTCGTCGCGCCGCATTATCGCGAGGCTGTCCGAAGGTATTCTTCGAATCCCTTACCTCGTAGTTCACACGCTGGGCAGATCCCACACCCATATCCCCAGGTGTGTGCTGTTGCGTGGTCGCCTACATAGCAGGTGTGGGCATCGTACCGAATAAGGTCAACGAACTGAGGGCCTCCCAGTTTCGCCGCCAAGCCCCATGTCTCTGCCTTGGTAAGCCACATAAGCGGTGTCTCAATGAGCAGCGGCCAATCCATACCAAGGCTGAGCGTAACCTGGAGAGACTTCAGCGTGTTTTCACGGCAGTCGGGATAGCCGGAATAGTCCGTCTCGCACATCCCGCCCACCAATACAGGTAGATTCCGTCGATAGGCGAGTGTTGCTGCGAAATTGAAGAAGATCAGATTTCGCCCGGGAACAAAGGTGTTAGGCAGACCGGAGGCGTTGAACTCGATCTGCTTTTCGCTCGTTAGGGCGGTGTCACTTACCGCCCCAAGAACGCTTAGATCGAGCATATGGTCATCACCAAGTTTCCCCGACCAATTCGGAAACGCAGATCTGATTTTTCGGAGGATCGTCTTCCGACATTCCAACTCGACGCGGTGTCGCTGGCCATAGTCGAAGCCGATTGTCTCGACATGCTCATACCGCTGAAGCGCCCAAGCGAGGCACGTCGTCGAGTCTTGACCGCCCGAAAAGAGTACAAGTGCGCGTTTATGCATGATGTCACCCATTAGGCAATACGACGAGGCTTGCGAAGAAGGCGCTTCATCGTACGAGTCAGGTAGTTCGCCAGAAGATCGATGTCCGACGGTGTGTTTTGGATACCGTTCCATGGCCGCACGTCATTCTGCGACAACTCCCAAGTACCGCTGGTCCAAGCCGTAAAGGGCTTTAGCAGTCGGAGCCCTGGAATGAACTCATCTTTGAGCCTGGCGCCTTCTGTTGCGTACAGCAGTTCCATAACGAAACCCATCGCGACAATGCCTGCGCCGTGACGCAGTCGCGAGGTTCGAGGCACCATCCCGACCCATTCTGGCCCGAAAACGTCAACTACGGCCTTGAAGAACTCGTCAATCAATGAGACGGATAACTCTTCGAAATCATCCTCCTTGATGAAGTCTCGGATGGCGCCATCGGAAGTCGAGTTCATCACCAACTTCTGCATGGCAGTGTCACTAATCACACCTCTGGGATTTGTGTGTTGACGAATCTCACCATACAACGATGACCCAGCCTGATAGTTCAGGCGGTCGACCACTCGGGCGGCGAACTTTCGCGATGTGAAGCGCTCTGGGAGCCCTTCGACATTGGGTAGAAGTTCGTAGATAAGTGTCTTTGGCAGTGGGCGCGTGTTGTTAATGAGGACGAACTGTTGACGAAGTTCGTTGTAGTCCTTGCACACGAGTGCCGAAACAAATACCTGAAAGCCGGCCTTCTTAATTCCTGAAAGGGCGGTGAGCCGTTGCTGACCATCGACCACGAAACCAGGTTTGCTCTTCTTCGCATTGATCTCAACACTTACGATGCCACCGCCCAGATCCTTGACGCGTACACCATCGATGAAGGCGACAATGACAGCATTTGGCAGCAGAGCATCATCCCGGTTAAGGTAATCGCGAATTTCCTTAATGTGCGAGGCGACCTGATGTCGCTGAAATCCCTTTAGGTGGCCGTCTTCGGTACGGCCGATTCGTTCGATTTCAGAAAATGCGAGGACTTGCTCGGGCGTCGCCGCAAAGGAAAAAACGTCATGCCCCTTAGCTTGTTGTGCCCGAATGGCCTTGAATCGGAATACGCTCACCGGCACTCCTCCAGAATGTTCTGTACGTGTTTGTGATAGACGCCGAGGTTGTGAAATCCACGTCGCTTGTTTCGATTGCTAGCTCTGAAGATGATCACTTCGACGCCGACTTCACGGCAAATGGGGCACCCGCATTGCTTCCAGGGCTTCGCCTCAAGCGTCCGTGCCATCAACTCTCGCTGCTTCCTCAGTTCGCGCTCGCGTTGTTCCTCGGAGGCTGGTTCACCTTGGGTCAGAAAGCGCTGGTAGTCAGTAAGCGCGTCCAGAGCGGTAGAGAGCGGCATCCGTCGTTTGTCAAAGGCTCGAATAGCTTCCAGAGCGAGTTGCTCGCGTCGCACCAGATCCTCAGCACTGAAGATCCCACGTTTGATACCTTGGACGAGCCTAGAATTTTCGATGGCCTGCGGGATGCGAATTGCGGCGAAGTATTCCAGCGTGCCATCACCATTGGGACTGTAATAGTTCGCCTTGGCATCTTTGAACGCCCGAATGAGGGGGGAGGTTGAGTCAAAGCTCGTAACCCCATAGCCCGTAAATTCGTGGATCTTGTCAGCCTTTGCAAATCCGAGAAGGTGAATGTCGGTCTCGGGCTTTATGGCCTTTCGAATTGCCTGTAGCACCTTGTGAATGACGTCAACCCTCAAGGGAACTAGGCCTCCAACGGCTAAGTAGCGGTAGCCCATCTCTTCGAGTTTCACCGCTGCTGCGGCCATACTCTCGGGAGACCAACCTTGGATCGGTCCCAGGGGCTCGAACGGCCACTCTTCCTTCTCGGTCAGCCTAATGAACTCTTCGGCATTCGAAAGAGTTATGTCGTAGCGGTCCTGAACGTCCTGAGATTGTTCACTACGGGGCGGGTTGCTCGTGTCACAAGCAAAAATAATGTGATCGGGTGCACAGCCATGCGTAAATCCAGCATCTGTGTAGAATTCAACCACTTCGGCTGGCGAGTACGCGGGCTTAGGGTGCTCGACGTACGCGAATGCGCCGCAGTCCCCCATAAGCATTTTGTCCTTATGCTTAGGACCACCAAAGCGCAGGAATTTGCGTGCCCCATCGCGAAGCATGCGTTGTTCCTCTGCAGTGGAGTATCTGACTTTGGATGTGGCGACGCCGTCGGCTTGCCGAATCGCGCTCATTGACACAAGTAAGCCATCGTATGGCGCAGGCTCCATCAACTCGTGCGCGTAGCAATCATCCCAATAGCGCTTTCGACCGGGCGCATTGCGGTCTAGCAGGAAGTCATACATTGGATCGACGTAATCCTGCGTGTCAGAATACAAAAACTTCATCTTTTAACTTGCGTTGCGTAGGTACGCACTAGCGCATCCTGTAATTTCTTAATGTCTCGTGGGGTGTTTTGAATCTCGTTCCAACCTACCCCCAGAGATTCCCAGTGGCCTTCCGTCCAAGCGCAATGGGGTGCGATCAACTCGAGTTCACTGAGAATCGTCTTGTAGTCTTCGCCGATCCCCGACAGCTTCGCGTATATCCGGTCCATCAGGACCCCCATCGCTTCGATCCCGGCGGAGTGCATCAACCGACTCTGACGCGGGTCTCGTCCCCATGCATCCGGAAATACGTCGCGCACTGCTAACCAGAAGTTTGAAAGGACCTTGTACATCGCTTCCACGTCTGCTGGCTCATGGACTCGCGCCTTATAGGTCGCCAATGCGCCTAAAGGATTGTTGAGGCTATTGCGAATCATCGTAATGACCGCTGTATCTGTGACGACCGCATCAGAGGCGGGGCGATCCGTCATCCGCTTGATGAGTCGGTAAAACGGGGAGCTGGGGTTGCGGTTCAGGAGGTTGCACAGTTCTGACGGTATGCGGCGCGCGTTCAATTCGCGCGGCAGCAGAATTCCGGACGTTTCGGGTAGCAACTCGTTGATCAACCGAGTTGGCAAAGGCTTCGCCTTGTTGACGAGGATAAATTGTTCGCGTTGTGTCTCAATGCTATCGGACACGAAGCCAATCACGGGCACGGGGATCGAAGAATTCTTCGCTTGGGCGAGCGCAAGCGAGCGTTGTTGGCCGTCGACAACCCAGGCGACTCGCGCCCCTTCCTCGAAGATTGGTATGGTGAGCGTTCCGGCCTGCGATATCCCCAGATCGCCTGTCGGCTTAGACCCGCGGGCTGCGACGAACCGTACATCTGGAGACATGGCTAAGATAATCGCATTCGGAAAGAGGACGTTGCCTTGATTGAGGTAATCAACGATGCCTTTCACATGGCTACGTATCTCTGGACGCTGGAAGCCCTTTAGCGCGTCCTTGGGGTCGCGTTCAATCCGGCTAATGTCTGCTAGCTTCGTTACGTCCCCGCCACCAATGAAAAACGCGTACACGTCCACGCCACCGCCCTGAGTGGTGTGAAGTGCTCGAACGACAATCTCTTTATTTTTTGTAGTCACTGCGATATCGCCTCACGAACTTATCTCTTGGCGCAATTCACCCCAGATGCGGCGAAACCGTCCTTGCTCGCAAGCTACCTGAGCCTGGTCCCGAAGGAATCTCAGCAAGCGGGTGGAACTTCCGTTGTTCTCGCTCCAATGAGCCCGGAGTAGTTGGCCGATTTCCTCATCGTTCAACTTGGTTCGAAGAGGCGTGCGCGGGGCCTTCAATCCGAACATGGAGCGCTCCACTGCAACGACGCTGTCAGCGAGCGACAAATTGTTGCCGTTCAATCTCTCGACGAAGTGACGTAGAGCTCGCTGAGGAAAATCGGTTCGAGTGCCCGACAAATCTGTTGCTTCCAGTCGATCGTCATACGGCATGACGCAATACTGCAGGTGCTCAGGGACTGCTTTGCGGCCCTTCTCGGATGTGAAAATCCGAAGTTTCTCCGCGCTCCGCGAGGGGCAATGCTGGAGGTCCGCAGAGATCATCTCTAGGTAGCCACTCGGTAGCGCAAGAAAAACTGCCCGAGTGCGGGCATCAGAAACGGCTCGCGCAATCGCCGGTCCCCCATTCAGTTCCATCCACCAGTCTGCCGGCGTTGAGCCGCACTGTGTAAGCAACGGCAAGATGGAAGTCGGCCCCGGAGAGACGGTTAAGTCGTAACAAGGCACCAATGCATCGGCATGCGTGAGTCCCAGGCCGGCTGACACGAAACCCATCGTAGCCCCGAGGAGGCCGGCCGCCTCGCGTGCGTCTACAACGGATCGGCCAACGTAGAGTTCGGTTGCTGGCATTCGATCCCCTAGACGAGACAGTTCCTTCTTCCACAGGCGTGCAAGGTTTGCCAGCGTACCCCTCTCGACGGGTGCGCCTCGATACCAATGGGCGGGGCGCTCATCCCTGGCGCGTCCGCGTTTCCGGTTGGTGCAGTTTGTGAGTAGGAGTACGTCCATCGGAGCCGAAGGCGGAAACGAATGGTGCAGTTATTGGGAGCAACTGCATTCTACATGGCACAGTTATTTGCCTCAATTCGATCTCCGAGTCAGCAGTAAATTCTTGAGGGGGTTCCTGAAATGGCGCTGCGCCAGTTCGTGATGCATCGGTCCCTCGATGCGGCTTGCGACCCTCAAAAGTGCCTTAGAGTGCATTCTGGTATCGCAGACGCCGACGCTTCCTCAAGGAGCGAGAGGCGAGAGAACCTGTGCAGTCTCCTGTGAAGACAAAAGTCTGAGGCGAAATCGGTCAGAAAAAAGAAAAGAGGTCATTCTCCGATGCAAAATTAACGTTATTTTTCGTATAAGTCGTTGATTTTTAAGGATTTGTTGCGTTCTGGCATCGGTGCCGGTATCTTGGCAGCTTAGTGACCTCCTTTAGACGACTCGGGTATGACCGCGCTCGGCGAATTCATTCGACAGCATCGATTGGCAGCTGACCTCACGCAGGCCGAACTCGCGCGTCGTGTCGGGGTCGATTCAACTTATCTTGGGGCCATCGAGACAGGGAAGAAGCGACCCAAGGGAGAGGCTTTACTGGACGGGATTGCAGAGTCACTGTCTCTGAATCGGGAGGGGAGGCGAGAGCTTGAGCTTGCCGCCAGATTGTCTCAACGCACTCTTCGGCTTCCGGAAGAGCTTACTCGCGTGCAGCACGGGATTGTGCAGGCGTTAGTGCGTGAGCTGCCGCAACTTGATGAAGCGGATACCAATTCGCTGCAAAGCCTCTTGGACGTGTTCTTTGGCGTTCGGGACCGACACCACACCATTCGGCCATCGCCATCAGACGGAGGAGCAAGCATGTAAAGAAAAAGCGCCACAGACCATGGGCCCGTAGCGCTCTGGGTCGGAGCCTCATTAGAGAGACACCGGGTCAGCACCACAAGTCTCCAACGTCCCACGCGTAGCGTCAAGCCCTTTTCATTGCCAGCCGTCCGCGGAGGGTTTCGTGTCGCCAAAATTTGGTCGACATGAAGCCTTCGCGCGGTAGCGCTCGCCCGTTTCCCGACAGCCAAAGGTAGTCGGGTTGGTGCCATGCACCCTGGAAAAAGGACATTTGATGTCGAGCAACCGTTGCTTTAAGACGCAGTTTCCCCAACAGAACTCAACGCCAGAACCAGCTCGGCCACGCGATCGATGGTTCCCCTGTAAAGAAGGGTTCAGTAGTGGCATCCGCTGCAGGCTCCCAGGATTGTTGCAATGCGGAGTAGCCCACGCTTGTGCCGAGGCTGGGACTACGCACGCGTGCTCCGGGATGCTGGATTCGCATCAGATGCGTGCGGGCAAAAATGAATACGCGAAGGGAGAGTTGCATGCCCGTACGTAAAGTCATTACTCGGCGGTCGAACCATTTCAGAACATACATTCCATCAATCAAAAACGGTCGCCCTACGCCTTGCGAATCAATGCTCGAGGGAATGTTTGCGCGCTTCTGTGAAGTGTCGCCCCTGGTGCGCGGCTATGAGGCTCAGCCGGAACGTGTGACGCTGGACTTCGGGGATCACACGGAGCGCTACGTCCCTGACATGCGTGTACGGCTTACCAACGGTAGTGACGTCTGGGTCGAAGTCAAGCCGATGGTTCGTCTTAGGTCTTCCAGAGTCGCGAAGCGGATGGCAGTAGCGAGGGCTCAATTTGCAGCCATGGGACGGGATTTTCGCGTTGTTACCGATGTGGTGCTAACCATGGAGCCGCGAGCCGCAAACATTTTCGAATTGATGTACCACAGGCGCGAGCCACTCAGATTCGTAGACGCGAGCCAACTGCAAAGTTCCCTGACGAACGCCCGACCTGAAACAGTGGGAGATCTGTCTTCGCTGGTGGGAGACCTCGAGGCGTGGAGGCTAATGGGCCTTGGGATTGTCGGCGTCGATCTGGAGTTGCCAATCCTCAGCAACTCATCAATCTACCTCCGGGGAGGGCATCGACATGCAGACATTCTCGCTTAGAGTCCGCCTGTGCGTGCTTCTGCGTGGAAAACGATTGGTCCTGGTGAACAGATTGATGGACCATAGGCTCGCATTCAAAGACGACTTCGGAGAGCCGGTCGTTCTGACAGAAGCCGAATTCTATCGGGCCTACGAGAAGAAGGAGCTTACGATAGACGTCGACCAGCCCTATCTCGATACTGTCCCCCTCACGAGAAACGCTCCCCCCGATTTGTGCTGCTTCGCTGAGAAGCACTCCGCTGAAGCGTTGCGCAGGCGAGCCTATCTTGACGCGTTAATCGGAGTTGACGCGTCTAAGCTCTCCGGCGACTCGGAATTGAGGAGGCAAATCGCGGACGTCGCCCGCGCCATTCATGACGAAGCACGTCCGAGCCCGTCCACCGTGAGACGCTGGGCCAAGCGTTACGGATTGACTAGATGCGTAGTGCGCTTAGTTCCCAAGCACAGCCAGAAAGGACGACTGTCTGCAATTCGAGGGGAACTCGAAGACATTCTGGCGCCCTGCCTTGAAGAGGCTTACCTGCTGCCTGAAAGGCCAACTGTCACGCACCTCTATGAAGAATTCAGGGGGCGAGTCCGGGATATCAATGCGCGCCGGCTGCTGACGAGCCAGTTGAATCTGCCCTCAATAGCAACGATAAGGCGCTACATCGCGAAGTTGAATCCATTCGAAGTCGACAAACTGCGCGAAGGCGAGTTTGCCGCTAAGAGGAAGCATCGGAACGCAATCGGGAAGCTCGAAATCGGAAAGATTCTCAATCGGTGGGAAATCGACCACACGCTGCTAGACGTTCATGTGGTAGACCCGGACACCGGTGAGGTAATCGGTCGCCCATACCTGACGGTAATCATAGATCGCCATAGCCGGATGGTCATGGCCTTCCTGCTGCATCTCTCAGCRCCAAACACGGAGAGCGTGCTTCGAGCCATTGAACGCGCCATTCGTCCAAAGCAAGTCTGGCTGGAGAGGTTTCCAAAGGTGCAGAACGAATGGCGAGCAAGAGGCCTTCCGCTTTACCTCCTGCCGGACAACGCTGCGGAGTTCCACGCCTACGATCTGATTCTCGCATTCAATGAACTGGGAATTGAAGTCCTGTTCCCGCGCTCGCGTGGTCCGGAGAAAAAGGGTGGTGTGGAGCGCTTCTTTCGGACTCTGGCTGTGGACCTCATCCATCGGTTACCGGGAACGACGTTCTCCAACGTGGACGAGCGTGGCGACTACCCATCCGAGGAGCGCGCATGCATCACGCTCGCGAAACTGGAAGAAATGCTCACCCTTTGGATCGTCGATCGGTATCTCCAGCGTCCTCATCGCGGATTAGACGGTCGCACGCCTGCCCAAGTGTGGAGGGATGGCGAATCCGTTCGTTTGCCGCGGCTTCCCCTTGATCTCGACTCTCTCGAGTGCATCCTCGCGCATCGTGTCAACGTCAAACTGCATCACTACGGCGTGGAGGTCGATAGCCAACAGTATCACTGCGAGGATCTCATTGAGTTGCGACATCGTCTCGGCGAATGCGCGAAAGTCGACGTGCGATTCCGCGACGACCTCGGGCACGTATGGGTACGCGACCCCTTACGTAACGTCTACTTCGTGGTGCCAAATAAGGACAAGCGCATGCATGGTCTCAGTCGCGATGTGTATCGGGTTGCTCGCTCACGTGCCAAAAAGGAGTCCGATATCAACGCCCGAGCAAATGCACAGTTGGTTTTGGAAACGTACAGAAAAATCACTGCAGAGGCAACGGCCGCGATGGATTCCAACAAGCTTCGTAAGCGCAGGTACGCCGCACAGTCCAGGTTGGACAAGGAGGGGAATACGAGGGCAGTACCTGCCGTTCAGCCCGACATTGCGGATCCTCAGCAAGTCCCCGATCTCGATATCGAACCTGCCGTTCTCCAGATCCGTCCGCGGGCATTCTGAACCTTCCCGACACATATGAGCGACTTTCACTTTTCCCTCCGCCGTCAATTCATCGAAACACAGCAGGTGAAGCAAGTCTTTCAACGTATCGGCGATGTGCATCAGGAGATGTTGCGGTCCGGAACGAGCAAAGGACTCACGATTCTCGGCGTCAGCGGGTCGGGCAAGACGACCGCCGTCCGTCAATGCCTGGCATCGTCATTTCCGGATAGCCAGATCCCCGGCAAGCTCTGCCGAACGCTTCAGATTGCCACGCCTTCGACACCGACAAAAAAGAATCTAGCTAGCGCCGTGCTAACGGGCTTAAACGATCCGTTCGCTGATGCGCGTAGCCATACTGAAGACGTGAAGACTAAACGAATAATTAAACTAATCGCGAACTTGCAAACGGAGGTCGTCGTGTTCGACGAAGCCCAACACATCACCGATTGCACGAGGAGCACCACCTATGAGGCCGCCGACTGGATCAAGGAAATAATGAACGCCTGCAATATTGTTGTTGTGCTTGCGGGACTTGAGAGGACTCGGCAACTTCTCTGGACCAATGAGCAACTGCGCCGGCGATTCTCTGCAGTGGTCCGTCTCAAAGGGTACGACCTCTACGTTCGGAAAGAGGCCGAGCAGTTTGTAGCGCTTCTCGGCGCGCTGCGTTCCTTCCTTCCGGTGGCCTCTGTGGACTTCCTGACGAAAGAGATGATTCAGCGCTTCCATTTTGCGAGCAATGGCCTAATTGACTATCTGATCAAGGTGATCGATCGCGCCGCATGGCAGGTCCTAATTGGGCGCTCTAAGGGGATTGACAGTACGGTTCTTTCACAAGCCTTCCACGACGAAGTGTGGGCAGAGGCACCGCCCGAACGCAATCCCTTCGACCCGGCGTTCAATTTCAAACCGCTTAGTGGCGCACGTGAACCGTTCGAGGCATTCGATGGACAGTAGAGCGAGTGCAGTACACATGTTACTCGAGCCAGAGCATCGGGCGTTTCCTATACCAAGGGGTGAGTCCTTCTATCGCCCCTCCAACTTTCCGTCGCAACTCACCAGTTCTACCGAGTAGTGTCGAACCGTATCCAGAGGAGAACTTCGAGAGCTATCTATTCCGTGTCGCCGAGCGCAACGCAGTACCCACAATAGCCGAGGTCATGCAGGCACTTCATCTTCCTTTGCGAAGAACGTACGCCCCAAACGAACATGAAGAGATATGTTTTCGTCTCGACTACCGACTGCGTGACCTTGTGCCAAAAGAGCCTGTTCCCAGCCAACACAAGGCGAAGTTTGCTGGCCAATGGATTCGCGTCAAACATCTGATGCCGTTCGCTACCCGCCTATGTCCTCAATGTCTCGCGGAAGATGGCTATGGTCGAATTGGCTGGAAACTTCTCCCGGTGCCGGTCTGCGATCGACACGGGACCTACCTTTTGGATAGCTGCTCTTGTTCCCCGGGGCGGGCGATCGGCATACGAAGGCCTTGCTACGCGGAATGTGAGTGCGGGACGGATTTTAGGTCAATCGTTACACGCAGCGCGAGTGCAGAAGCTCGTTCCCTTGCTAGGCTCGTCGCCCAGCGTTTACTCGATGAACCGGCGGGCGAATCTGAGCATACCCTTCACGGCCTCGCGTCGATCGCCCGCGAAATTAGTATCTCGGAGCTATTGGACATTGTTGTGGTGCTCGGTGGTATGGATGCGAAGACTGGGAAGCTAGGGCCCCGGCACAGTTCCCTACCGAGCGGACTGCAACAGAATATCGATCAATTCGAGCGCGCAGCTCAGATCTTGGCGAACTGGCCGGACAGCCTGCTTCCCTCTATTCGCGTTTTGATGGCGCCGACAGCGTCGGGAGAATTGTCCTGGTCCGATCCGTCAGATCGTCACGCTGTAACGCGTCGATACTTGGAACCAATGCTGTTTCAGTGGATTGCTGACGCTCAGGCGAGAGTCCTCCAAGACAACCTCCGCCGGATGCTGATGTCCTTGAGTGCGGACCTAGTCAGAGGGGAAACATGTTCCCACTAGCGGTTCGTTTCGACCCAATGCCAGATGAGGGGTTAGTCGGCTATCTGTCGCGGCTCGAGGGCGCAAATGCACTCGGATCTGGAGAGTTGATCCGGCGATTTCGTTCGATGCCGGAGGTGGAACTGTCGAGCATCTATGCGGCCAAGAAGCACTCATCGGCTTGGACGTACGAAGTCGATGAAATCCGGCGACCTTCAACCAGGCCAACACGAGTATGGATCCATCGGATCTGGAAGTATTGCCCCCTTTGTCTGAGACGGTCCGCCTATTGGCGCAATCACTGGAGCCTCACCCTTGTGGCTTGCTGTCCATCACATAACACCAGACTGAATGATCATTGTTCAACATGCGAACAGCGGATCACCAGGCAAGCGCTACTCGACTTTCGATGCGCGGAATGTGGCCAGCCGCTAGCGGACGGTATCGCGGTCACGACACAGTCGCGGGGGGCTCTGTGGCTAGCAGTCGAACTGGCAACTCGGCTTAATGCTACTCAGCGCGATCGCACGGAGGAGGTTCAAGCGCTAGGGTTGATCGAGTTGCACGAATTGGCTCTGCGACTTGGCGTCCGAGCTAACCCCACGCAACATTTCAAGCCATTGAAGGTGCGGGATGCCGGCCTAGTTGAGACAACTCTGCCGATCGCGAGAGAGGCGGGGGAGATACTGATGACGTGGCCCGTAGGCATGAAGAAGCTGGTTGGTCGCTTGTGCGGCCAGGCTCCCCAAGAAAGTCGATGGCGGATGCAGAAAGCCGTCGGCCCCTTGTATCGCGACATCTATCGACATCTCAAGGGCACTAGCTTCAATTTCGTGAGGACGGCATTTGAGGCATATGTTCGGGAAGAGTGGCGGGCACCGCTCGCGCGTCGCAATCGGAATCTGCCGCATTCGCTCGTCCAACGACACTGCTGGCTTAGCGTAAGGCAGGCTGCGTCACGGTTCAACCTCCCGCCGTCACTGCTATTTCGCCTCGTCGACAGTGGAGAACTACGTGCGCTTGAAGTTAAGCACAAGAGTGGGAGAGTTAGCCGATCGGTTGACCTCAATGAGATAGCCGCGGCACGAAATACGTTGCGATCGGCGCTATCGCTACGACAGGCGTCCGAGACTTTAGGCCTAGGTCTCGAACGAGTGCGCCAACTCCTCAATGTTGGACTGTTGCAAACGCTCGCTGGACGGCCGAAACCGGGAGAGAGATGGTGGATCGATCGACATCGGTTGCCCGTCCCAAAAAAAGGCCAGAGACGACGGCAGAAGCGGGCCGATTCTGATTCGGTCACGGTAGCGGACATCGCGAAGTATACGGTTGCCGATGCGGACACATTTGTCGCCTTAGTCGGTGCAATCTGCTTCGGTTCACTGTCGGCCGGCACTGGCGCGGATCCAGTGCGGATTGGAGAGTGGCGTTTGGATAGAGAGGAAGTAGCCGCTTGGACGCTTGAGAGGCGCAAGACCGAAGGTGTCAGTCTGGTTGAGGCCGCTACCCAATTGGGCGTGAAGCAGGAGGTCGTGTATGCGTTGTCCCGGGCAAAAATCCTTACGACGAACGTCGTTCGAATTGGACGGCGCAAGGCGCAAACGGTCTCGACTAGTTCGTTGTCAGTTTTCCGCGATCGATTTGTGTTTGGCACTGAACTGGCTCGGCTTGCGGGGACGAGCCCGAAGCTCCTGGCACAGCGGTTGTTAGCCATTGGCATTCACGCTGTCGCAGGGCCAGGGGTCCGAAACAGCCAGTGCCGACAGTATGTTTGGGAGCGAAGTCAGCAGACGTTGAACGCAGCGATAAGTAGCTTCGTTGGAAGCACCCAAGAGCGAAGAGACCTGGAGAGATAAACACAAACGTTGCGGTGCTTATCGCATCTCCGCCAAACCAACATGGCGGCTGGCGCCGCCGGGATATGAATTTCGAGGGAGTGCCATGTCTGAAAGATTTGTTCCATCCACGCTCGACGGATTTAAGCGAAAGGTCAAACATCTCCGTTCACTTATCGGGAAAAATGCGCTTAAGGCAAGTCGCTCCTACGAGATAGCCGCGCGCGTATGCGGTTATCGGAATTGGTATGAATTGAACCGGTTACTCAAGACGCCGACGTCGCAGTTGACAATCTGGGATGAGGATTTGGATCACTCGGAACTAAAGCGGCGACATGAGACTCAGGTGCTAATCCTCATGGAAGAGGCTGGGGTAGCGAGGTCCGAGGCAGAGAGGATCCTCGATATCATTCGAATCTCTTCAAGAGAGGGGCGCGAAGTGGCGACTCCTGAGGCGGATGCCGCCGTCAGCGCGCGGGTAGATGCCTTGATGGTCCAGCGCGTCGAACCGAAGCCCCAGTCAGTGCCTTCAATCAGCTATCGGAAACGGCGCGCCTTAGTGACTAAAGCGGTTCCATAGATAGCACGGAGATTTGACGATGGGATACCAAGGCCTCGACCTGCCAGAAGTGTGCCCAGTTACTACCGTGAGCTGTTTCACTGGAAAACCTCTCGGGATATGGCTTGAACTATGATCATTTTTCTGGACTACGACGGTGTCCTCCATCCTGACGAAGCGTATTTGATTAAGGGTCGTCCGGTGCTGCGAGCCGAAGGGAAGCTATTCATGTGGATGCCCATACTCGAAAGCATTTTGATGCCTTATCCAAATGTGAGCATCGTCCTTGCCACCTCTTGGGTGCGTGTTTTAGGGTTTAATCGCGCCCGGGACTATTTATCTCCCACGCTGCGCGCGCGAACCGTGGGCGCAACATGGCACTCGTCGATGCGACGCCACATCCAGGGCTTCCCCGCCGTTGATGACAGTTGGTTTGTGGCCCTGCCGCGGTATGAACAGATTGCAAGATACATATCTAGAGCTGGGGCGCGCGTTTCGCCGAACTGGATAGCGATTGACGATGATGACCATGGCTGGCCTGAAGTTCTCGGGAACCGGCTGATTGCGACCGACAGCGATCTCGGCCTCTCGTGCCCGACCACACAGGAAGCGCTCCGATCGAGAATAGATGAGCTATATGGACAGGACGTGTAATGGCTTCAGACATGGACATTCGGTTTAGAACGCCACTCCCTGTAGTCGCAGAGTCCAATGTGGTGCTTGTTGCCTGGGAACTCATGCAGGTGCGGGTCGGCGGTGTGCACTTCGTTGGCCGCCGTCTCGACAATGGCATTTGGCGTGTGAGTTCAACTGTGGAGAGCTTCGATGCCAGCCGAGCGGTCGGCGTTACACGCTCGGGACGCTGGTATGCCCTTCAGGGCAAGCGCGGATTTGATGGGCACGGTGCGATTGCGTGGATGGCATGGTGTAAGGCCAACGACGTAACGGCGCCGGTAAGGGTGCAAGCGCATCGTCGCACTGCGATATGTTGTGAGCTACAAGAATTCTGCGAGTATGGGGATATTGACGTTCTAGGGGATTTACCATGCTGAGAGTAAAAATTGAGCTGGTGCCGAACGGCGATGAGTCGGCGAGTCGCCTTCTCGGTGAAGTCACGATTGAAAACAATGGATCAGGCTCCATACACACGGGAAACTACCTCGTCGTGATGAACGAACATGATGAGCGGATCTCGGGTCGAAAGACCTCTTATAGAACTACAGCTGTTATTGAGGGCATGGAGCGCGACATCGTACGTCCGATGCAGATCGTGGGAGCGGCCCTCAGCCTCCTTGCGCCCGTAAAACGAAGCATCAGTGATACGACTGTATCTGTGGGCAGAATACTTGCCCAAGGCGAAGTGGATCCTAACGTGGACATCTCGTAGGAGACCGCTATGCGCCTTTTCGTTGATTGCGAGTTCACCGACTTCATCTGCCAAGAATTGATCAGCATGGGCATCGTCGACCAGAATGGCGAAGAGTTCTACGCCGAGATGCGCGACATCGACGAGTCGGCGTGCAGTTCCTTCGTCCGTGAGATCGTACTTCCCAAGTTGTCCAGACTTCCGGAATGCACCTACACCCCCGATAGTCTTCGCGTCGCGTTACTTGCGTGGCTCGCACATACAAGCGGGGATGCCGAACAGCTCGTTTGCGTTGACAACGTCGTGGATTGGGATCTATTGATCGGCGTGCTCATCGACGTGCCCGCCGGATGGAAAGGAGTTCTCGTAGGCCGCCTCGTCAACGAGGCCGTCCGACGGGCCTATTTTCAAGGAAGTGGCGGGCGCCATCACGCGCTGGATGATGCCAGGGCCTTGAGGGCAGCAACCCCCAACGACCTTACAGGGGCCCTTTCGGTGGCGGAGGTTAAGCCTTCCCGCATGTTTTGACCGTTCGTGGTTCGAAGGCCTGCTGTGCTATCGGCGTTGGAGCATCAGCGTGTCGGCGTCGACGATCTCCATCGATAACTGATCTCCTTCCTTCCAGTTAAGGGATTCGACGAGCTCTGCAGACAATGTAATCATGAGATCTCCGCTCCCGTCCGTGGCGGCAAGAGCGATAACCCGATCAGAAGCCTCATCTTCCTGGCGCACCAAGTACCTCAGCAGAATGGTGCGTAAAGTCGCATCATCATCCGGCGGTGTAAGCCACGTTGCGCAATTGTCGTCGGAATACTCCGCCCAGGCCGAAACTACCTCCTCTTCGGTCTTCTGGGGTTCCGTGTCATTCAGGCACCTGACCATACGATCAACCGCGTTGCCGTGCTGCTCCAAGAGGTATTGGCGTTCTGTAGGATGGAGTTTCATGTCTGCAGAGCCTCCTTGGTCGGACTATCATCGCGGCATCCCTGAAGAGTAGACGAGTTTCTGCAGAATGGGGTGCTAACCTCATGTCGTTTCAGGAATCGACCAGGGCGGTCGCGGGATTTCAAACATATGGCTACGACAAAACTGATCTTCAATGTTCCAGGCAGCAAAAGGAACCACCGTGCGGTAATCGTGGACCTCATCCGCTCCTCAAAGAAGATCGTAATATCTTCAGGCTGGATGAAGCTCGACGGGCTCGACCACCTGATGCCCGCAATTGACCACGCCCTCAGCCTCAATGCGGCGTGCATCGTGATCTACAGCAACGAGGAGCATACGCCGGACAGCGTGACATCGGCGTTGAGCGGGAAAGATGTTAAACACGTAGTTGTACCGACAGATCGCTTCTATCTACACTCGAAGATCTACTATTTCGAGCGAGATCATCGATATACAGCAATAATCGGTTCCGCCAACATTACCCATGGTGGTCTGACAAAAAATGAAGAACTATCGGTAAGACTGGACGGTGCGATAGGCGACGAAGAGCACTGTGAGCTTGTACGATATCTTGATCACCTATCGTCGCGGGCGCCGAGCCGTAATAAATAGCGCCGTTACAGAACCCTCGGAGGCTTATGCTGGAACCTTATAGGCTTTTCATTGATGACCTGAGGGATGCGCCGGATAGCGCATGGACGGTGGTACGTACGTCACCCGATGCGATAGCAGTGATTCGAGATCGCGGATGTCCGATGACGATCTCATTCGATCATGACTTGGGCGGCGACGATACCGCCATGGTGGTTGTGAAGCGGCTTATCGAACTGGATATGGATGCCGATGGCAGCTTCATTCCACGCGATTTCACTTTCCATGTTCACAGCGCGAACCCGGTTGGCGGCGAGAATATCAGGGCGCTGCTAGCGCAGTACTTGGCGATGCGCAAATAGAAGTCGTCCCGATGGCCCGCGAATCCAGAGGTGAGTCATGAAGCGCAGCGAGCTATACACGAAAGTGTGGGCGACGCCGATCGTCCGATTGGCGAAAGAGCTGGGAATATCCGATGTCGGACTTGCGAAGGCGTGTCGACGACATGCGATACCTGTACCTCCACGAGGCTACTGGGCGAAGCTAAGCGCTGGGAAGAATCCGACAAAAATTCCGCTACCTGCGCCTGAGTTGGATGTTTTTGTTCGATTTGCAGCAAGCGACCCAGACGAGCAAGCTAGGCAGCGCGCCATGGCTCAGCACCGGGCCAACTTGCTTACGGCGCGGGTAGCCGAGGCTGCCAATGCAATGCCCGTCGAGTTCGCAATGACTCTTGAAGGTGCGCATCCTCTTGTGAGGACTACCCACAAATACTGCGAGCGCATTCCCAAGTTAATCGAGCGGTCGCAGCGTCGTAGCTACAGTTGGGCGACGGCCAAACCTGAAGATCATCCTCCGCCCGAACAACATGGCAGATACAGCTTGTCCCGCAAGGGATGTCTTAACATTGTCGCCTCGCTGGAATCGATGGACTGGATCCTTCGGCTCCATGCCACCCTGTTTCGGGGGCTTCTGAACGGCGGAATGAAGATCGCACAGCGAGAAGTGCAAAGCGATCGCTCGTCCGGCAGAACGGAGGATCCAGCAATTGAGTTGCGCTTTGACGAGGAGGTGCTAACGCTCAAATTTTCTGAAGGGTACCGTCGCGTTCGACTCACACCCGCGGAACTTGAGGAAAAGCGGAAGGAGGCGGCCTGGGCCAGGGAGTTCGAGATGCGCCCGTCCGGCATCTTCACATTGAGTATTGAGGGCACCGAGTATCAAGCGCGCAAGTCCTGGCAGGGAAGCAAAGAGAAACTGGAAGCGCAAGTCAACGAAGTCATCCAAACAGCCTTTCATCTGGTTGGGTCGCTGCCACAACTCAGATCCGAGCGTAAGGATCGCGAGGCCAACGCTCGCAGAGAAGAAGAGCTTCGAGCACAAGAGCGCAGGCGCCGAGAGGCGAGGGATGATCAGTTGAAGCAGGCGTTTGCCATCATGGAGATGGATGCTCGGGTACAGCATTTGCACGCGTTCTTAGATCGACTGGAAAAGAGTTGCCGTGATTTCTCTCCGCCATATGACGAGCGGGCAAAGGTGTGGATCGATGTCATAAAAAGCGAACTGTCTGTCCGCAATCCAGTCGATGAGATGCTGCAGAAAAGTCTGAGTGTTTCTACGTGGGCCACTTGGCCGCCGGCGTGGTGGCCGGAAAACTTTCGATCTTCGTAGATTGGGCCGAAAGAATATATTGTCGTCCTTTCGAAGAAGTCCGCTTACTGCGAGCCGATCGCTGAGACTGTCCGGCCAGGGATAGGCGTCGGCGGCTCAAGGGCGCATCTCTGCCACCACTAGCCACTCACGACGCCCCGCGGCCCCCTCTCAGGTGGGGGGCGGACAGTTTGCGTTACCAAGATATCGTACCGTTCGCTTGATACCTGATGGCGCAACACTAGACTGGGGCAATCCGTGAGTACGGCAAAAGGAAAAAAGGTAGGAAAAGGTAGCGCTGGGGGGCGGTCGTTCCCGTACGGCAGCGAGTTCGACCGCCTTCGTCCCTGTTTCCACGGGCAGAGTATTTTGCCTTGATGCCGCCTTAGACTATTATTCCCGGGATGGGAGAAATAATAGCATCCGGCGTCATATTTGCGCCTTCGACATCAACAGGTACATTCTGTGCGTTATTGAGCAAAAGATGCGGTTGGGCCAACGGTTTTAATGCCTCAATGACGTCAACTACGTTAAACTCTCGCCGAGTAACAAGTTCATTTGCCACCTGACGCTGAAACGGTGATGGAAGAAAAACTTCCTTTGGCATATATGCATCGGCATCCATGAATTGCTTAGCTATGCCCCACGATATATAGAAGGCTTCCATAAATGAGGCATCGTAAGGAACCGGGCAGACAACGAGATTTTTTGCTTGATCGATCCGAATGTTGTCAGATCTCCCTTGAGTTGACGGAACGATGCCAAGCCTCAATCCAGGCGCACCTTCCAGCGCAGCAGGATTTATTTTTACCGTAGTGCCAACCCACCTATCGGAATCGCGACAACCGACAAACAAATCCGCTTTCCATAAGCCCTTGATTGTACTGGGAAGCGACTCCCGAAAAGTAGATGATCGAAAAGCGCGGGCGATATCAGACAAATACTGCTTCAGCTTTGGTGGTTGTGCTTGAGCACCCGTCAAAATCCGCGACTCGTCAGTTAGAGCTCCACCAGCCGTATCAATGAGTTGCAGGGAACCATTTTTTTCTGCACCAAAAAGGATAGAGTCTATCTCGACGCCGGGGACCTTACAGTATTTGGTGAGTGCATCGTAGATACGCTCTGTAATATTCGGATGCCGCCTCCGGAGTGCATCATGAACAGCGTATTCGAAGCAAATGCCAACATCGCCATCTCCCTCCCGCCTTAAGCGAGGAAGCATCTTTAATTTCACATTGTTATATCCACCAACCTCTGCAACCACATCTTGCTTAAGCGAATAGAGCAACCCATGCAATATTGGCCGAATTATCGCAATATGTGCAGAATAAATATCTGCAACAGGATTCTGCTGGGTTTCTTGCAATATGGTTACGGCAGCATTGTTCATGGTAGATTGTTAGGTAATTTTACCGGGATTGCACTTTTAGACTTTTGGGATAGACACCAGTCGACATGTTAATCTGGGATTAACGAGGCGATTTCATGCTGCGAAGTATATCCCCACATTGTCGTGGTTGCGACGTTATTGAGGGCTAAGGGGGCTCCCTTAATAACCTGACGATAGTCATCGAGCTTCAAGACCCCTGCCAACCGTTCTGGCGCGAGATCGTCGGAGTAAAAATAAAGCCCGGCATAGGTTCTGACAATCGTCATGTGTTTGCCTGGGAGCTCTTCCCATTGCTAACCTCGTGCCAGCCTAACAAAGCTTGTGAAGAAGAACATCACTCCAACGAGGGGCGAGTGTCAGATATCGATGCCGCAATCGGATGCACGCTCGTGGCCGGCTACGGCGGGTGGCGTCTGCGGAAGTTAGGACCACAAGCCTCTCGCAGATCGGCGAAACGCCAAAAAAAGCCTTGAAAATCAATCGCGCATGGATGTGGTATTAGCTTTTCTCAATCTTGTAGATTGGCTACGGCATACGCAAGAGGGGTACGGATTTCGCACGGATATGCCGATAGATGCCTAGTGCTGCAACATTCTGCCGAGACTCATGCTACGAGTGATTACGCCCTTCGCCGGCAAGTCAGCAAGCAATTCTGACGCAGGCGACCTGAACAGTTTCCTTCGCGACGTGTTGGTCGAGGTCGCAGGAGAGAACTACCGCCAGACTATGTACGAAGCGATGGCATTAGCATCCGCCGATGGGCGCGGGATTCAATACGATCTCGATCCGCCCCTGAGGGCGAACGAGCGGGTAATGTCCGGACTATTTGCGACTGCTATATCGAGGGTCGCCCTGCGCTCGCGTACTGAAGTGAGAATTGACAGGCCAGAGAGGGACGCAAACGTGGACGCGCTCGAGCATGACTCCGAGGGAGACGGCACGCCAGCGATAAAGAATGGGCGGGTGGACTACCTCGCCTGGTACGGCAATCGGGTGATTGGTATTGAGCTCAAAATGGCCGGCATGAATTGCGAAACGCCGAAGCTCACAAAGTCGATAGAGCGCCGGTGGGACACCGCCATCGACCAAGCCAAGACCGTCCAGACCTGCCTCAGGACTCGGCAGAAGGAAGACAGTCACCGCTACCCTAATCCGGTGTCCATTGCGTTGATGGTCATTGTCGGTAGGCGGAGCATCAATATGGATGACTTCGAGGAGGTGAATTGCGACATCGAGGGTATGGAAGACACCACACTCAATATGCTGGCCAGTCTCAAACCTCGACCTGCCTTCGTGGCCACCTATACGTTCCCAGAGGAGTTCCGGGCTCTTGCGCCGCGGCGCAAGGGCAAGGAGGCGCCTAGGCACGGCCGCGCGATCTACACACCCTTTGTTTCGTTCATCGCTAAGCCAGCGGTGAACGCTACGACCGGATAAGGCCAAAAGACTTAGCCGTCTGTCCGCCTAGGTCGCCCTCGGCCTGTTGGCTTCTCCAAGGCCGGTGACTCGGCGGTGCTACGAGTGTGCTGCGATGCGCGGCAGGCCCTCCGATAGTACGGGTGCCCTTCTGCCCACGGCTTGCCAGTCCCCCGTATGTTCTTCCACCGCGCTTCGATTCAATGACCGGCGAACGGAAGAGCGCGGGTCTGATGCAGGTATAAGGCGCTGGATGCGTGGCCCGTTGTCTCGTCGGCTACCTGGTACTCGACGTGACAAGCTTACCACCAGCGTGGCAAGATTCCGTGCGCGGCAGAGATAGGCGCCCTAGGGGCGTCCGCGTCCCGCACGCTCGTGTGCGTACCTAGTCCGGAGAAAAACGCTAGTCCCTCACTAGGGGAAGCGTCCGCGATGCCACCGGAGTTGATATATCTCCCGTGTTGCTGTGCCAAGCCAATAAAAGAATGCCAAAAGAATTTAAAAGTTTGCGGCTCAACCGCGACAAAATCTTGCCATGCCTCGAAGCGTCGGGCGCAACGGAATTGACAACCAAAGTCGAAGCGAACGGCAACATGGTGCTGACAGGCACGTGGGATGGTGCCAAATTTCGCGTTAACGTGTTTCTGAAAGGTGACGGGACCACCACGTTGGGCCATGCGAGCGGCTGGGACCGTGCTGCGTTCGAGTCTGTCGCGTCAATTCTCGAAGCCGGATGCGCTTATGCTGCTCAGCAGAAATTTGAAGTTTCGGTAAAATTGCAGCAGGCTCAAGTCGACGAGTTGTCTGAGTTTTTTGTGGCGGAGGGCCAGGCTGAGCGCGTGGCTGATGAGCCGACAGCGCATGGGCACCGAACCCGCTGGCGCGGTAAAGATGGGGACACCTTGGCCGTGACAGTCTTCAACACTGGCACGGTGCAATTCCAAGGTCGCAATCTGCACCTGGCCTCGCTCGTCTGGGACTACCTGACGAACGTGCTTTCGTTGGATACCGTACTTGAGAAACAGATTGCCACCTATAAGGTTCCAGTATCGGTTGCCGAAATTAAGGATGAGCTCGCCACAAAGTTGCCCGTAGCCTTCCCAAGGCT
Organism: Cupriavidus sp. 01L43; assembly: GCF_056399925.1. Taxonomy (NCBI): domain Bacteria; kingdom Pseudomonadati; phylum Pseudomonadota; class Betaproteobacteria; order Burkholderiales; family Burkholderiaceae; genus Cupriavidus; species Cupriavidus sp. 01L43. Next base: position 335,079 of record NZ_JBFTSH010000003.1, on the reverse strand, counting down.
GCATAGTGAGATTCGCAAGCAATTGAGTTGCGCATTGACGTGGTCCAAAGTCGATGTTGAACTGGAGGACTACAGCACTGTCGCTTTCCCTGCATTGCGCGGACTGGAAGGTTTCCTTTACCAGGAAATCCGCGAATGTGGCCTTCAGCCTGCCGACAAGGGCAATTTTGGCGACTATTTCGATGTGAATGGGCAACTTTATGCTGTCCGGGAGTCGTATCTCGAGCATCTTGCAGGAGATAAGGGCATGCTTCTTGCTCAGGCTTATGGGCTATACCATAAGCAGCGGCACGGTCTTGCTCACATGAGCGTTCTCCTGGTGGGCACGCGAACGCTTGCTTCGATGGCTGAGGCGATTAATGTAGTTAAGCAAGTGCTGGATTTGATAGAGAGTTTCTATCAAAAGGTAAAATGAAACAGCCCTTCCTTGTGAAGTCGAAAGGTCCAAAAGGACTGTCGGCCGTAGTGTTCTCTGTAGGATTCCAAAATCCTATGGGGACGCTCACGCGGGTCGAAAGCGATTTGCGAAGGAGGAAGGTATGCGGGACAGTGCTTTTTGATTTACTGCTGGCTAACGGCACTCGGTATAACCGGTTTTTCGTTGGGGAATTTGACGGAGACCATTTCATTTCAACCGATTTCCGTAGCGCCGATAGCAGGCGGCAGGAGTTCGCCGACTTCTGTGCCTCCGTTTACCAAAACGCAGTCGAGGACGTCGACACTTCGCTGCTCACACCAGCGATGAGATTCGCTCTGAAACGCGGCACCCCACTCTGACTCCGTGTCGATTTCTTCGATATGGCACGTGTGCGGAGTCGCTTGGTAGGCTTCTCCGTCCGCGCTCTCACTTTTCCGAATCCCGAACGAGTCAGTGATCGCAAGGCGATTTTGCTGTGGTACGCCTGGGTGGCGTCAAGGATCATGGTCGCGAGGGACCGCCGCTCCGTTATGGCGAACCTTTCCAGCGCTTCCATTTGAGTGGTGGGCAGAGGCCGACTTGGATGCAGGCCATCTTCAGGTGCTCATGGAGTCGGTGGGACGCGTTACGCCTTCGGTTTGCGCTTGGCGACTACGTAGTATGGCAACTMAGCCTGAGCGGGTGCCACTTTTTGTGGCGTTTCGGTAGGAATTTCTCAACTATTTTGGAATTTTGACGAACGGGTGTTGCGGAATAGTTGGTTAAGTTACTGATTTATATGGCAAGATTTGCCATCTATTTTGAGCGGCTACAGGTGGTGCGCCGATCCTAGCGAGATCATAAAAACGCTAGTCATCAAATGGGGTTACGGCTTGCCAGGCCGTAACCCTTTTTCATTGAAGTGAGACTGTCCATGCCTCTCATCGACATCAAGAATCTCCAACTCGCCGCCGCCGCCTTTGGCGAGCGGCGCGGCTGGGGCAAGTATCACAGCCCCAAGAATCTCGCCATGGCGCTGAGCGTCGAGGTGTCCGAACTCGTGGAAATCTTCCAGTGGCAGACGGAAGAGGAATCCCGCAACGTCATGGCGACCGCGGAGCGGGCGCATGTGGAGCAGGAACTGGCGGATATTACGATTTACCTCACGCAGCTTGTGACGGCGTTGGGGGTGGATCTGGATGCCGCGGTGAGGGCGAAAATGGAAATGAATGCGGTGAAATATCCTCCGCCTGCGGGGGAAGCGTAGCGGGATACCGCCACCTACCGATTCTCTATCCCTACCCGCCAGACCCGCGCTGCAGCGTCTCCCTCATCCCGCACAAACGCCACGCTGGACACCATCGGCTCAACAATAGGAATCTTCTCCATCGGGGTGACGATCAGGCATTGCACGTTGGCGGCGCCTAGCCGTTGTAGCCAGTTGCGCGTGGTGTCGTCGTCGCCCCGCCAGAATGATTCATCCAGCACGGCGAGGTGGAAGCGGTAGGGCCGAGCCGCCTCTGCGGTGGCCAGCGCGGATGGCGCGTCGCGTAGTTGTTCGTCCAGAAGTGCCCAGTCGCGTGCGTCGGCGTCGATGCGGGCCTGGAGCCAGCGGCGCATGCTCTCGCGGCAGGGGTCGCATGATTCCACGGTGGGCGCGTGTTGCCCGAACGCCTCGGCGCGCAGCGCGTCGAGCATGTCGAGGCTGGCCGACTGCATGGCGGGTTCGGACGCGGCCAGTAGGTCTTCCGCCTGCTGGCGCTCCGTTTCTGCGATGGCCATCGCCGTCTGCGCCGCCGTGCGGGCGTCGCGGCAGGCATCGAGCGATTGCTCGCATGACCGGATTGTCCCTCGTAACTCCTCCAGCCCATCAGCCAGTTGCTGGAGGATGTCCGAGGCATTCTGGAGTCGTTGCTTTTCCTCCCCAAGTCGCGCCGCGTCGCGCGCCGGAATGTGCCAGTCGATTTCGTGGAAGTCTGAAAAAGCGGAGAGTTGCGAGAGCGCTGCGGACGGCGCATGGGCCCGGCGCGCCGCCAGCCGCTCGCGTTGGGCGAGGAAGTCCGCCTCGGTGGCGGCAGGCGCTTCGTTGACGGAGGCAATCAGCGTGGCGTACAGCGTTGCGCGTTGCCGGCGGATGTCGCGTACCCGTTCGAGTTGCTCGATATCGATGTCGAGTTGCGCGATCCGCTCGCCTCCACTCGCGGAAATGCTATGCCGCAGGTGCAGCGCCTGGGCGCGCAGCGCGGCGTGGCGCTCCACTTCATCCAGCACGCGGCGGTCGTGTCGCGCCCAGTCGTCGGCCAGTTGTCCGAGCCGCACCTCCAGCAGCGCGAGCTTGAGGCTGGCAAAGTAGCCGTCCAGCGCGTCACGGCAGGCGCGCAGAGCTTCGACGGGTAGCGGATCGCCGATGGCGAAGCAGCGACGGAACCATGCGTGATACCGCGGGAAGGTGTCGAAGGATTCGGCGCCGACCGTGCGCAGCGATTTGCGGAGGGCGACGAGGTCGCCGTCGAAGTGAGAAAGATCGCCGCCGATGCTCAATTCATGCGGCGCGGCGACGAACAGCCGCGCGGGCAGGGGCTGATCCGCCGCGCTAGGGAATATCTGGGCGAGGGTGACCGTTCTGTCGAACGCGGCATTGTGGAAGACGCCAAGCAGCATGGCGGGCCGATCCGTCGCATGCGGCGTGATGGCGGGGTTCGGGGCCGGGAGTAGGAGCATTCTCAAGGCCTCGACCAGGGCGCTCGTGCCTGGCCCGAGGTTGCCAGTCAGCACGGCATGGCGGCCGTCGGGACACATCGACGTCACACCTTGCCGGAACGGCCCCCAGTTCGAGACCTCGAGCCGCATCAGGCGGAATCCTGCATCCAGTGTGGTGGCCTCGATATCCGGGGCCACCGTCTCCGGTGCCATGGTGGGTGGCCTATCCATCGACGCCTCGCGTGCGCTCGGTGGAGGTGCCGCGCAGTTGTGTCTGATAGGCGGCCAGCCGCGCGTCGAAATCGGCCAGCCATTGGGTGTCGATAAATGCTTTCAACACCCGGCGGACTTCGTACGAAGGTGTTTCCGTTTGGCCCGCGCGCCGCAGGAAGCCGAGTTCGACGATCTTGCCCACATGCGAGTCGACCATGTCGATAAGCTTGGCTTCATTGCTGCCCGAAGGCAGGAACGTGCGTAGCAATTCAGCGATGTCTTCGCGCGTCAGGATCAGTGGGCCATCGAGACCGGCAGCGTCGAATTCGGCGAGCGCCTTGCGCAGCAACGCCAGCGTGAGGCTGACCGCGTAGGACAGGGGGCGTCTGGCGATCAAAGAGGGCGCCGTGGCATCTGCCGCTGGCGCTGATAGCACTCGTAGAAATGCGAATCCATCGTCCTCGTCGACGACCAGGGCGAGGCCCAGCACGGCCACATAGTCGCGCACGGCTGCCTGCTGTGACACGAGTGCCTGCCAAGCGCTGGGTGAGTCTTCGCGGCTCAGCACCCCTTTGAGCAGCGGGACCACAAGGGGCGACAGGGCATGGGGACCGTGCGCGCTCATGATCCATGTCTCACAAAGACGACGCGTGGCATTTGCGCGCCGCGTGTCAGCGGCTCGCCGCCCATGCCGCGCGCGTGCCAGGTGACGGTCTCGGTCGCCGCCTCATCGACGACGCAATGGAAGGTATCGCCAGTCAGTTGCAGATAAGTCAGCAACTCCGCGAGGCCGTGTTCGAGTGGGTGGTCCCCGCAGAGGGCTTGCAGCGAGACTTGCGGCTGGCTGCGTAGCGCAGCTTCGACCCGTCGTTTGAGAAGGCTCTGACTCAGGGCCGCAGCCGGCGGCGGCTGATAGAGCACCCGCTCCATGGGCAGGTCGATGTGAGCCGCCGTCTCGTCGATCGACGAAAACAAGCCGGCTGGCGGGGTGTCGCGCAGTGCCAGGGCCCGTGCCTCGATGCTTTGCAGAATCGCCGGGAGCGTGTCGGGGTCGATGCGCAAGGCGGGCCCTCCGGGTTAGGTGAGGCGGCTGGAATCGGTTGTAGTGTGCCTTCGGTCGCCACATTCAGGAAGCAACATTCCCGCCATGAATCGTCATGCGACGAAAACGTGGCGTTGGCCGGACACGCCGCTGCGCGCTAGACTGGTATGCATCGCATTTTGCGTGATTGGCGGAGGTGGTCATGGCAGTGCGCAAGCAAGGCAAGACGGTAGGTAACATCCACATCGGCATCGGCGGATGGAGTTTTGCGCCATGGCGCGACAACTTCTACCCGTCCGGGCTCGCGCAGGCGCGCGAACTCGAGTACGCAAGCCGTCACCTGACCGCCATCGAGATCAACAGCACCTATCACGGGACACAAAAGCGAACGTCATTCGCCAATTGGCGCGATGCGACCCCGGATGGCTTCGTGTTCTCGGTGAAGGCGTCGCGCTTCGCCACCAACCGGCGCATCCTGGCCGAGTCGGGCGACTCCATCGCCCGTTTCATCGACAGCGGCATTGCCGAGCTGGGCAAGAAACTCGGTCCCATCGTCTGGCAATTCGCGCCAACCAAGCAGTTCGTGGCCGATGACTTCGAGGCATTCCTGACCTTGCTCCCGGATGCTGTCGAAGGCGTGAAGCTGCGGCACGTGCTTGAGGTGCGGCACGAGAGCTTTATGTGCGACGACTACCTGAAACTCGCGCGCAAGTTCAAGGCGGCCACGGTGTACACAGATTCGCCAAAGTTTCCGTCGTTCGCGGACCCGACCGCGGACTTTGCCTATGCGCGGCTGATGAACGCGCAGGCCAAGCTCAAGACCGGCTATGCGCCGAAAGATCTCGACGCCTGGGCCGCGCGCGCCACCGCGTGGGCCGGCGGTAGCGTGCCGGACGACCTGCCGCGCGTGGATGAGCAGGCCGGCGCCCGTCAGAAGCCCAAGGGGTTGTTCCTGTTCTTCATCAACGGGGCGAAGGAGCACGCGCCGGCGGCGGCGCAGGCCCTGCTCGAGCGGCTGGGATGGGCGCCGACCGAGGACGTGCCGGTGAAGAAGCCCGCCGCGCGCAAGGCTGCGTGACTGAAGCCGGTTTCCGAGCCACCCCCGCCGCACCCCCGCCGCTATAATCCGGCATGACTTCGAGCCCAACCCCCATCTCCGCCGCCCCCGCCACGACTTCGGCAGGCGCGCCGTTCTCCGACCTGGCGCTGTCGCCCGCGATGCTCGCCACGCTGGCGCAGCTCGGCTACGACACCATGACGCCGATCCAGGCCGCCAGCCTGCCGCTGGCGCTGGCCGGGCAGGATCTGATCGCGCAGGCCAAGACTGGTAGCGGCAAGACCGCCGCCTTCGGGCTTGCGGTGCTGCATCGGCTCGACGCACGCCGCTTCGACGTGCAGGCGCTCGTGCTCTGCCCCACGCGCGAACTGGCCGATCAGGTCACGCAGGAAATCCGCCGCCTGGCGCGTGCGGAAGAGAACATCAAGGTGCTGACGCTGTGCGGCGGGTCGCCTATGCGGCCACAGGTCGACAGCCTTATCCATGGCGCGCATATCGTTGTGGGCACCCCGGGGCGCATTCTCGATCACATCGAGCGCGGCAGCCTGGACCTGCGCGGTATCAATACGCTGGTGCTGGACGAAGCGGACCGCATGCTCGACATGGGCTTCTTCGATGACATCGCGTTCGTCGCCAACCATTGCCCGAAGGACCGCCAGACGCTGCTGTTCTCGGCCACCTACCCGCCCGGCATCGTCAAGCTGAGCCAGCAGTTCCTGAACAAGCCGCGCGAGATCAAGCTGGCCGAGACGCACGGCGCCAGCAAGATTCGTCAACGTTTTTACGAGGTGGAGGATGGCGACCGCCTGCAAGCTGTGGGCCGCCTGCTCGATCACTTCCGGCCTGCCAGCACGCTTGCCTTCTGCAATACCAAGGCGCGTTGCCGCGATCTCGTCGAATTGCTGCGCGCGCAGGGCTTCGAGGCCCTGGCGCTGCATGGCGACCTGGAACAGCGTGACCGCGATCAGGTGCTGGTGCAGTTTGCGAACCGGAGCTGCTCGGTCCTGGTGGCCACGGACGTGGCAGCCCGCGGTCTCGACATCGCCCAGTTGGAAGCCGTGATCAACGTCGATGTCACGCCCGACCCCGAGGTGCATGTGCACCGCATCGGCCGCACGGGCCGCGCGGATGCGGAAGGCTGGGCGTTCAGCCTGGTCAGCATGGATGAAATGGGGCGCGTGGGGAACCTGGAACAGCATCAGGGCGGCGAATTCGAATGGCACGCGCTGACCGAGCTGGTGCCGAAGAGCAAGGAGCGCCTGCTGCCGCCGATGGTCACGCTGCAAATGCTCGGCGGCCGCAAGGAAAAGATCCGCGCGGGCGACATCCTCGGCGCGCTGACCGGCGAGGCCGGCTTCACCAAGGACCAGATTGGCAAGATCAACGTGATGGAGATGTCCACGTACATCGCCGTGGATCGTGCCATCGGCAAGGAAGCGGTCAAACGGCTCAACGATGGCAAGGTCAAGGGCCGCAAGGTGCGGGTGCGGATGCTGACCGAGTAACGCGCGACTTCGCTGCTGGGAATTGTGCGCAAGAAGAAACAATAGGGCACGTCGGCTTGCTTACAAAGATTCGTGAAAGTCACCCTGTAAGCGCCGACTATCCTTTGCTAATCTGAATGAGCGGCCGGCGGCGTATGCGGGGGCAAGACAGCGCGGCGGGCCGGTGCAGCGATTTCCCCAGACAGCAATAAGGAGTCGGTCTATGAAAACCGCACGGCAGGTTCTGGAAGCGAAGCCAAATCAGGCGATCTTCAGCATTCCTCCTTCAGCGACGGTCTACGCCGCGCTGCAACTGATGGCGGAGAAAGGCATCGGCGCGTTGCTGGTGATGGAGCACGGCAAGATCCAGGGCATCCTCAGCGAACGCGATTACGCCCGAAAAGTGATCCTGATGCAACGTACGTCGCGCGAAACGCTAGTGCGGGAGATCATGACCTCAGCGGTGATCTATGTGCGGGCGGACCAGACCACGGACGATTGCATGAGCCTGATGACGCGGCACCGCCTGCGCCACCTGCCCGTGATGGAAGGGGACGAACTGCTCGGCATGCTGTCGATCGGCGACCTCGTGAACAACATCATCAGCGAACAGCGTTTCGTGATCGAGCAACTCGAACACTACATCACCGGCGGCTCGCGCTAGCGGCCATCAGGCCACGGACGCGCCATGTGGCGCCGTGGCCACTTCTAGCCAAAATTCATTGCTACGTCAACGATGGCTTCCGCATATAATTATGCGGATACTGAATTAGGCCGTCCCCACGCAAGGGATGGTCCCCGCAGCCTCCATCCCGCCGTAGCCACATGTCGTCGCCCACCTCGCCGCAATCCGCCGTGGAGGCTACCGCCTCCGTTCCCGAACATCCGCCCATCGTCCACGATCACCGCGCCATCATGCGGGTCATCGGCGGCATCGTGTTATGCATACTGCTCGCGGCGCTGGACCAGACCGTGGTCATCCCCGCCGTGCCCGCCATTGCGAATGATCTCAACGGATTTGGGCATCTGTCGTGGATCGTCACTGCCTACCTGATCGTCTCCACCGTCACCACGCCGCTGTACGGCAAGCTGTCCGATAGCTTCGGGCGGCGGCGCCTGCTGATGGTGGCCATCACGCTGTTCATCCTCGCCTCCGTGGCGTGCGCGCTGGCGCAGTCGCTGACGCAGCTGATCCTGTTCCGGGCGCTGCAGGGCGTGGGCGGCGGCGGGCTGATGTCGCTGGCGCAGGCGGCCATTGCGGACGTGGTGGCGCCGCGCCAGCGCGGGCGCTACCAGGGCTATCTGGCGATGGTCTGGGCGATGGCCTCCATCGCCGGGCCGCTGGTGGGCGGCTGGGTGTCTGACCATCTGTCCTGGCGCTGGCTGTTCTGGATCAACGTGCCGCTCGGCGCGCTGGCCATGGCGATGTGCTACCGGGGCCTGGCCAACCTGCGCCCGCGCGGCGGCCGGCCGCGCGTGGACTGGCTGGGCGCGCTGCTGCTCGCGGTGGCGATCGTCGCCTTCCTGCTCGCCATGAGCTGGGCCGGCGATGCCTTCGACTGGATCTCCCCGGAAACCGGCGCGTTGCTGGCCATCACGGCCGGGGCGCTGGCCCTGCTGACCTGGCAGGAACGCCGCGCGGCGGACCCGATGCTGCCGCCGCGTCTGTTCCGCAACCGCGCCTATGTGATGGGCGTGGGCGCCTCGGCGCTGGCCGCGCTCAATATCTTCCTGTGCATCTTCGCGCTGCCGCTGCATTTCCAGCTGGCGCGCCATGCCGATGCCGCGATGTCCGGCCTGCTCGTGGTGCCGTTCCTGCTGTCCACCGTGGCCGGCAACCTCGTGGTGGCCTGGCTGGCGCCGCGCATGGGACGCATGCGGGGCATTCTCAGCGCCGGCTTCGTGTTGGCCGCCATTGGCCTGAGCGCGCTGGCTGGCGCTACCCCGGACGTGCCCACGGCTGCCGTCCTGCTCGCCATGACGGTGGGCGGCGTGGGGCTGGGCATGGCGATGGTCGGCACGCTGATTTCGGTACAGAACGCGCTCGAGCGCCGCGACATGGGCGCCGGCACCGGCGCGCTGCTGGTGGTGCGCTCGCTCGGCAGCGCGATTGGCGGCGCACTGGCCGGCACGCTGCTGGCGCTGGAGTTCCGCGAGGCGATGGGCCGCGCCGGCGTGACCCAGGCGCTGGACCTTGGCGCGCTGCGCCACGGTAGCGAGGCGATGGCGCATCTGTCGCCGGCCGTGCGGCAGGTGCTGTCCGCCGGCGTGGAGTCGGGCTTCCAGCTGATTTTCGCGGCGGGCGCGGTGGCGGCGGTGGTGGCGTTACTGATCGTGCGGCGCATGCCGGACCTGGAACTGCGTACCAGCGTGACCGAGCACGCCGCGACGGCGGTGATGGACTGACCCCCGGACGGATGGCGGCCGCCATCGTCCATCATCGATCCTGCAGCACGGAGTGCAGTGAACCCGACGAAGGCGTAGACTGCGGAGGCTACCTTTCACGCCCCAATATGGAGTCGCCCGTCATGACCCGCATGGTCCCCCCGACCCGGATGCGCCACCCGCGCACGGCCACCCTGACGCTCCAGCGCCGCGCGCTGCTCGCCGCCCTGGCGGTGTCCGCGATGGCCGCCGCCACGGCCAGCCTGCTGCCGCGCGCAGCCCACGCCGCCGAGAAGTCGACCCCCACAGCCGCCGCTTCAGCCGGTCAGGCCGGCAGTTGCCCGGCGACGCTCAACTTCAAGTTCCCGCGCCTGCAGGACGAGTCGCCCCAGAACCTGTGCCAGTACGCCGGCAAGGTCGTGCTGGTGGTCAACACGGCCAGCTACTGCGGGTTCACGCCGCAGTATGAGGGCCTCGAGGCGCTCTACGCCAAGTACCGGGAGCGCGGCCTGGTCGTGCTCGGCTTCCCGTCGAACGATTTCTCGCAGGAGCCCGGCTCCTCGAAGGAAATTTCCGACTTCTGCTACAACACCTACGGCGTCAAGTTCCCGATGCTGGGCAAGTCCCACGTGCGCGGCAGCGATGTCAACCCGATGTACGAGCTGCTGGCCAAGGAAACCGGCACCGCGCCGAAGTGGAACTTCTATAAATACCTGATCGACCGCAAGGGGCAGGTCGTCGGCAGCTACAACAGCATGGTCAAGCCGGACGACAAGCAACTCGTGGCCAATATCGAGAAGCTGCTCAGCACGCGCTAAGACCGCATGACCGACCTTTGATCCCCGTCAAAGGTCGAACCGCCCCCGCTGGTACTTTCGCCGATTCAAAACAAAAACGAGCGAAAGGGGGGCCGCGATGGCTATCGCGCTGTATGAATCGAGCGAGCATGTCTGCATGGTGTTCACCGACCTGGTGGACGATGGCGACGGGGACGTCGTGCAGTCGAACCAGTTCCTGGTGGTCAACCACGGTCACGGGGCGTTGATCGATCCCGGCGGTGCGCTGACCTACGGCGAGCTGTATATGGCGATCAGCCGCCACTTTCCGCCCAAGCGGCTCGACTACGTGCTGGCCTCCCATGCCGATCCGGACATCGTGGCGTCGGTGGGCCGCTGGCTGACGGCATCGGACAGCAAGGTGTTGATCTCGCAGGTATGGGCGCGCTTCCTGCCCCATATCTGCCAGGCCGGGAAGATGGCCGGCCGCGTGGTCGGCATTCCGGATGCCGGCATGGTCGTGCCGCTCGGCGCGAGCAACCTGATCGCCGTCCCGGCCCACTTCCTCCACTCGGAGGGCAATTTCCACTTCTACGATCCCATCAGCAAGATCCTGTTCTCGGGCGATCTGGGCGCGGCCATGACCACGGCCGCCGAGGCCGGCGCGGTGGTCGAGGACTTCGACGCCCATCTCCCGCGCATGCTGCCGTTCCATCGCCGCTATATGAGCGGCAACCGCGCGTGCCGGCTCTGGGCCGAGATGGCGCGGACCATGGATATCGAATGGATCGTGCCGCAGCACGGGCCGTCGTTCCGGGGTCGGGCGATGGTGAAGCGCTTTATCGACTGGGTGGGGCAGCTCGAATGCGGGCTCGACCTGCTCGACAGCTCGCACTATCGCGTGCCGGCCGGGGCGTAAACGTAGCGCGTGGTGGTGACCCTGGCGGTACTTCTCCACCGGGGATGTCTCCGCTGCTGCACAGGACAAGCCGGCCAGATTCCGGCTATCCTCGGTTTCCTTGCCGTCTCGCTTCCCACGGCCAGCCCAGAAACCAAGGAAATCACCATGAAACTAGTACGCGTAGGACAGCCCGGTGCAGAGCGCCCGGGCGTCGTGGATCGTGATGGCCGCGTGCGCGACCTGTCTGCCGTGATCGGCAACATCGGCCCGGACGAACTGGCGCCGGCCGCGCTGGCCCGGCTGGCCGCGATCGACCCCGCCACGCTGCCGCTGGTGGAGGGCGCCCGCCACGGCGTGCCCTGGACCGGCATCGGCAAGATCATCGCCATCGGCCTGAACTACGCTGACCATGCCGCCGAAGCCGGCATGCCGCTGCCGGCCGAGCCGATCGTCTTCCTGAAGGCCAATTCCTCGCTGAACGGCCCCAACGATGCCGTGATGCTGCCGTTCGGTTCGGAGAAGTCCGACTGGGAGGTGGAGCTGGGCGTGGTCATCGGCACCACCGCGCGCAATGTCTCGAAGGCCCAGGCGCTTGAGCACGTGGCGGGCTACTGCGTGGTCAACGATGTGTCCGAGCGCGAGTTCCAGATCGAGCGGGGCGGCACCTGGGACAAGGGCAAGGGCTGCGACACCTTCTGCCCGGTCGGCCCCTGGCTGGTCACGCGCGACGAGGTGCCCGAACCCCAGAACCTGGCGATGTGGTTGGACGTGAACGGCCAGCGCATGCAGAAAGGCAGCACCGCAACCATGGTTTTCGACGTCGCCACCGTGGTCAGCTATGTCAGCCGCTTCATGACCCTGCTGCCCGGCGACCTGATCGCCACGGGCACGCCGCCGGGTGTGGGCATGGGGTTCAAGCCGCCGCGCTACCTGCGCGCGGGCGACACCATGCGCCTCGGTATCGCCGGCCTCGGCGAGCAGACCCAGCAGGTCGTGCCATACGGCGAGCGCTGAGTCGGGCGTCGGCCCATGTCCGACATCGTTGCCAGAAAAAGGGGGACTTTCGGGTTCCCCGCTGAAACGTCTTCATACAAAGGGTCGCAGTTCCACACAAAGCGTCCCCTAAGGGCAACAGTTTTGGCACGGTTTAGGGCGCATACGCACGAAATCCGCATTCTGGGTTTTACCCTTCGACCCTGCGTGAAATACTGTTCATACATGCAAGCCACAAGAGCAATGCCATGTCTGAACATGCCCCCGAAATAGAATCGATATTGAAGACCGTCGCGGTCAAGCTCGCGAACGGCTCCACCGAATCCCCCACGCGCTCCTACTGCACGCTGCACGACACGCTCGATTGCCACGACGAGCTGCAGGACATCCGGCGCAGCATCCACCAGCATCCCGAACTGGCCTTCAACGAGATCCGCACTGCCGAACTGGTGGCGTCCCGCCTGGAGGGGTGGGGCTATCAGGTCACGCGCGGCGTGGGCGGCACCGGGGTGGTCGGCACGCTGCGCGCCGGCACGGGCAAGCGGAGTGTCGGCATTCGCGCCGATATGGACGCGCTGCCGATTCACGAGCGCTCGGGTTTGCCCTATGCCAGCGTGCATGAGGGCAAGATGCACGCGTGCGGCCACGACGGCCACACCACCATGCTGCTGGGCGCCGCCCGCCAGCTGGCGCGGACCCGCCGCTTCAACGGCACCATCCACCTGATCTTCCAGCCGGCCGAGGAAATCGGCGCGGGCGGCGGCGCGGAGCGGATGCTGGCCGATGGCCTGTTCGAGCGGTTTCCCTGCGATGCGATCTTCGGCCTGCACAACCATCCGGGCGTGGAAGCTGGCACCTTCATGTTCCGTTCCGGCCCGTTCATGGCGGCCTGCGACACGGTAGCGATCACGATCCGCGGCAAGGGTGGCCACGCGGCGCGCCCGCACCAGTCGATCGACCCGATCCTGGTGGCCGGCAGCCTGGTGATGGCGCTGCAATCGGTGGTATCGCGCAATGTGGATCCGAACGAGACCGCCGTGGTGACCATCGGCACGCTGCACGCCGGCCACGCCCCGAACGTGATTCCGGACAGCGCGCGCATGGAAATCAGCGTGCGGTCGTTCAACCCCGAGGTGCGGGCGTCGATGGAGGCGCGCATCCGCCAGCTGGCTACATCGCACGCCGAGGGTTACGGCGCTACGGTCGATATCGACTATGTGCGCGGCTACCCGGTGCTGGTGAATAGCGAGGCCGAAACCGAGTTCGCGCGCCAGGTGGCCGAGGAACTGGTGGGGCCGGAGCGTGCCGTGCCGAACTTCCACCGGATCGCCGGCAGCGAGGACTTCGCGTACTTCCTGCAACAGCGCCCGGGCTGCTTCGTGCGGATGGGCAACGGCGCGAACCAGCCGCTGCTGCACAACGCCGGCTACGACTTCAATGACCAGAATCTGACCGTGGGCGCGGCGTACTGGACCCGGCTGGCCGAGCGTTACCTGGATGGGGCCTGAGCGGGACCCGATCGGGGCCTGAGCCCCGACCGGGCTCATCGGGCAGTTATCGGAAGAAGGCGCTGGGCGGCACGCCGAACTGCCGCCGGAACATCGTCGCAAAGGCGCTCGGGCTGCCATAGCCCATGTCGAGCGCCACATCCACCACCTTCGCCCCCGCCGCCAGGCGCTCCAGCGCGGCCAGCAACCGCGCCTGCTGGCGCCACTGGCCGAAGGTCATGCCGGTCTCGCGCGCGAACCGTCGCTGGATCGTCTTCGGATCCACCCCCAGCGAGTTTCCCCAATCGGCCAGGGTCAGGTCGGTGTCCGGGCTTTCGACGATGGCGTCGCAGATCTGCCGCAGGCCGACATCGCTCGGGCGCGGCAGGTGCAGCGGCAGGGTCGGCACCAGCAGCACCTCATCGAGGAGCAGCCGCATCAGCCGACCGTCGCGCGAGTCCGGTGCATAGGGCAGTGGGATGTCGATGGCGGCCAGGATCAGCTCGCGCAGCAGCGCGGTGACGCCGAGCACGGTGCAGCGGGTGGGGAGGTCCGGCGCGGCGTCCGGGCGGATATAGGCGGTGCGCATCTGCACGCGGCCGACCATGCGGATCCAGTGCACCGTGCCGCCGGGCATCCACATGCCGCGCGTGGGCGGCACGATCCACTGCCCGTCCGCCGTGGAGACCACCATCACGCCGTGCATCGCGTGGATCAACTGCGCGTGGGGATGCTGGTGCGGCTTGGTGACGTGGCCCGGGGCGTAGTCGGCGGCCATGGCCGTTACCGGCATCGGGCTGCGGTCGTAGCGGATGTAGGCTGGCGAGGCCGCGTAGGTGTCGGCCCGGGCGTCGGCATCGGGGTCGTGCGGGGCATCGGGCGGCAGGCGCCGGGCGCCCGGCGTGGTGCGGTCGATCCACTCGACTGGCGGCGGCGTCGCTTTCCGAGGACGGGGGGTGGGCGGCATGTCCTTTTCTCCAAGGTTCCGGCCCCATTCTCGCAGGACAGGCGGAAATTTGCCATTTACGATGCGATCGTCACACTTTTAACCAGATCGGCCAATGCGCCCCGCCCCATGAGCACAACCGTCAATCCCGCCCCCGCCGCCGAGGCCGCGCACCGCGAGGAAGGCACGCGCTTCCGCGTGTTGTACGCGATCAGCTTCGCGCACTTCCTCAACGACATGATTCAGTCGCTGATCCTGGCCATCTATCCGATGCTCAAGGGCGGCTTCAACCTGAGCTTCACCCAGATCGGCCTGCTGACGCTGACCTATCAGATCACCGCGTCGCTGCTGCAGCCGATCGTTGGCCTGTACACAGATAAGCATCCGAAGCCACATTCGCTGGCCATCGGCATGGGCTTTACGCTGTGCGGGCTGCTGCTGCTGTCCGTGGCGCCGACCTATGGCGTGCTGCTGGTGGCGGCGGCGCTGGTGGGTACCGGCTCGTCGATCTTCCATCCGGAGTCGTCGCGCGTGGCGCGCATGGCCTCGGGCGGCCAGCACGGGCTGGCCCAGTCGATCTTCCAGGTGGGCGGCAACGGCGGTAGCGCCATGGGGCCGCTCCTGGCGGCGTGGATCGTGCACCAGCAAGGCAGCGTGGCGTGGTTCTCGCTGGCCGCGCTGCTGGCGATTGCCGTGCTGTGGCAGATCGGCGGCTGGTACGGCCGCCACCTGGCCGAGCGCGCAGCCAAGAAGAAGGGCGCCGGCACGGCGGCCAAGCCGCTGCCGACCCGCACCGTGGTCCGCGCCATCGCGGTGCTGCTGCTGCTGATCTTCTCGAAGTACTTCTACATGGCGAGCCTGAACACGTATTACACGTTCTATCTCATGGAGAAGTTCGGGCTGACCCGCCAGTCTTCGCAGATCTACCTGTTCCTGTTCCTGTTCGCGGTAGCGGCTGGCACCATCCTCGGCGGCCCGATTGGCGACCGCATCGGCCGCAAGCGCGTGATCTGGGCGTCGATCCTCGGCGTGGCGCCGTTCACGCTGATGCTGCCGCACGCCAACCTGTTCTGGACCGGCGTGCTGTCGTTCGTGATCGGCTTCATCCTGGCCTCGGCGTTCTCGGCCATCCTCGTGTTCGCCCAGGAGCTGATTCCGGGCAAGGTCGGCATGGTGTCCGGCCTGTTCTTCGGCTTCGCGTTCGGCATGGGCGGCATCGGCGCCGCCGTGCTCGGCACCCTGGCCGACACGCACGGCATCAAGACCGTGTACGACGTCTGCGCCTATTTGCCGCTGCTCGGCCTGCTGGCGGTGTTCCTGCCGGACCTCGGCGGACGGAAGAAGACCGCGGCGGCCTAGCCCGCCGTTGGATTGCTCCCCTCGCCCGCTTGCGGGAGAGGGGCCGGGGGAGAGGGCCGGCGCATGAACCTGCCCGCCACCCCTCGTAGAACGCCTACTTCGCGGCCCCAGCCTTATCCTGGGACACATCCATGATCATCCGCGTCAGCAGGTACAGGCGCGGCGTGACCGAGTTCAGGTCCACGTACTCGGCATCGTTCGAATGCGCGCCAAAGCCGCGCAGCCCGAAGCGCTCGATCACCGGTGCCTTGGTGCCCGCCGCCGCGAACGCCGCGTCGGTGCCGCCGCCTTCGGCAGTGTCATAGACCATCAGCTTCTCGCCGATTTCCGAATAAATGCCCTGCGCATGGGCTGCCAGCGTGCGCGCCGCCTGGGTGACCTCGAGCGGCGGGCGACGACGCTCGAACTTGACCTCGACCTTGGTGTCCGGAATCAGCTTCTGCTTCACGCGCTCCTGCAGCGTGCGCTCCAGGCCATCGTAGTCGGCGGTGCGCAGCACGCGCACATCGGCCTGCGCCGTGGCGACGGCCGGAACCACGTTGCGGTTGGTGCCCGCGTTCGAGATCGTCCAGTTGACCTTGAGCCCGGTGTCCGGGTTGGACAGGTCGCGCATCTGCAGGATCTGGTGCGACAACTCGTACAACGCATTGCGGCCCAGCTCCGGCGCGCTACCCGCGTGCGACGCCTTGCCCGCGACTTTCAGCGAAATCGCACCGATGCCGCTCGTCGCCAGCGACAGGCGGTCGCCCGTGACGCGCGTGGCCTCGCACGAGAACACGGCGTCCTGCTGCGCCCCGAGCTTGGTCATCATGGCGCGGGCGCCCGGCGAGCTGATTTCCTCGTCGCCGTTGATCAGCACCGTCAGCGTGCCGTAGTCCTTGAACTTCATCTTTTGCAGGATGGCCACCGTGTGGAGGATCACGGCCACGCCATTCTTGTCGTCGGCAATGCCCAGCCCGTAGGCGCGGTCGCCGTCCACGCGGAACGGCTGCTGCGCGAGCATGCCGCGCAGGTACACGGTGTCCATGTGGGCGATCAGCATGATGTTGCGGCGCCCGGTGCCCTTGAACTGGGCCACGACCATCTTGCCGACCTTCTCCGGCGTGTCTTCCATCCGGTAGACCTCGGTGGGCTCGACCAGCTTGGCGTCGCCGCCGAGCGCGGCCAGCCGGTCCCGGATCAGCGAGGCGATGCGGTCCAGGCCCTCGATATCCTTGCTGCCGGACTCGATCGACACCAGATCCTTGAGCGTGGCGATCAGCGCGGGCTTCTCCTGCTGGGCGAGCTGGTAGGCCGGCTCCACCGGGGCGGCGTGGGCCGTGGCGGCGCAGGCGGAGGCCAGTGCCAGCGCGAACGGCAGGGCGCGCAGGGCATGGAAGCGGGGGCGACGAACGGATGGCATGCGGTCAGGCTCCTTGTTATGGGGATGTGGGATCGGAAATCTTGAGCGCATGGCGCCGCCACGTAAAGTGCGCCAGACGCGATGCCGCGTGAAAACGCCAGCCTGTCGCGCGCACGCAGCAGACATGGCGCGACATGGCCTGCCCATGGCCCGGCCACGGACCAATCACCGCCAGATGGGGCCAACGCCAGCGTTTTGCGGCATCATGGCGGGCATGAAGTCCGCCGTGCCCCCGCTCCCCGGTCATTCCGGTCATCCCGCCATGCCAGCCGCCCCGCCCCTGCCGGTACCCACCCGCCCCGCCTGCGCCCACTGCCTGGCCTTGGCCGAGGACCCGCGCCGGCGCGAGCCGCACGCCTGCCTGGCTCTGCGCAACACGGCGCCCCATGTCAGTGCCAGCGCGGCCGGGGTGCCGTTCAGCATGCTGTCCTTCACCTGCCGCGAGTGCGGCACGGCGTGGCGGCTGTACGACCGCGCCAACGAACTCTTCGTCTCGTGGGTGCCGGAACACCCGCTCGTGCGCTGAAACGGCTTCGCCGGGAGGGCTGGCAAGGCCGGAACGGCAAGCGGGCGGGGCCGCCGGGGCCCTTCGGCTAAGATAGCGCCTATCCATCAGCAACCCTCCCGCCCCGTTTCCAACATGTTTCCTGCCATTTCCAAGCCGCTGCTGGCGGCCTTGTCTGTCGCCACGCTTGCGGCCCCGTCCTTCGTTTCCTCCGCCCACGCGGCCGACGCCTACCCGAGCCGCCCGATCCGCGTGATCGTGGCCTACCCGACCGGGGGCATCAGCGACGCCGTGGCCCGCGCGCTGGGCGAGAAGCTGTCCGTGCAGATGGGCACCTCCGTGGTGGTGGAGAACAAGGCCGGCGCTGGCGGCAGCATCGGCATCGACGCCGTGGCCAAGGCCGCGCCGGACGGCTACACCATCGGCTTCGCCTCCACCAGCCCGTTGACGCTGAACCCGCACGTGGGCCGCGTCAACTACGACCCCGAGCACGACGTGGCGCCGGTCATGAGCGTCATGTACTCGCCGGTGCTCGTGGTGGCCACCTCGGGCTTCGCCGGCAAGGCCTTCCCGGACCTCGTCGCGCAGGCCAAGGCCAAGCCGGGTTCGGTCCGCTGGGCCACTTCGGGCCTGGGCACGGTCGGGCACGTGATGCTCGAGCAGGTCAAGGCGAAGTCCAAGGCCGACATCACGCTGATCCCCTACAAGGGCGCGGGCCAGCAGATGAACGACGCGCTGGGCGCGCAGTTCGAGGTGATGAGCACCAACGCCAGCCCCATGCTGAGCCAGCATATGCAGGCGGGCCGCCTGCGCGCGCTGGCCGTGGGCGCGCCCAAGCGCCTGGAGAGCCTGCCCGGCGTGCCGACCTTCGCCGAACTCGGCTATCCCAAGGCCAACCTGACGTCGACGTTCGGCATCTTCGCTCCGGGCAAGACCCCGCCGGCCATCATCAACCGCCTCAACGCCGAGCTGAACAAGGCGCTGGGCGAGCCGGAAGTGCGCGAGCGCCTGCTCAAGGGCGGCGAGGTGCCCACCGGCGGCACCGCCGCGCAGTTCGCCGCCGCTATTCGCGCGGAGTCGGAAGACAACGCGCGCATCGTCAAGGAAGCCGGCATCAAGGCCGACTGAGCCCCCGTCGTCCACCATCGGCTAGACCAGATCCAGCCGGCTGCCCAGCCGGTGGATCGCCCGCAGCATCACGCCGTTGCGGGGCCATAGCGCCAGCTTGGTCCGCACGCGCGAGAGGTGGCTGTCCACGGTGCGCGCGTGCGTGTGCACCCCGCCGTCCGGCCAGACGTGCCGGATCATCGCCTCGCGCAGCACCAGCGTGCCCAGGTTGCGGAACAGCAGCAGGGCCAGCGCAAACTCCTTTGGCGCCAGCGCCACGGGCACACCGGCCACCCAGGCCTGCCGCTCGGCCGTGACGAAGCGATAGACGCCGCTCACGAGTTGCTCGGGCATGTCGCCGAAGCCCGCCGGCGCCACGGTGCCGGCCAGCATTCCCGGTACTGCCGCGCGCCGCGCCAGCGCCTCCACGCGCGCCAGCAACTCGGCCCCGCGCCCCGCCTCGCCCACGTAGGCATCGGCGCCCGCCGCCAGACAGGCCGCCACCTGTGCCTCGTCGTCGCCCCGGCCCAGCATCATCACCGGCACGCCTTGTCCGAGCGTGTCGCGCACCCATTTCAGCACGTCGCACGCGGCCGTCGCGGCGGCGATGGAACTCGCGCGGTCCAGCAGCAGCACGTCGTAGCGGGCGTCCCGCACCGCGTCCGTCATCGACTTTCCACACCCGAAGCAGCGCACGACATGCCCGCCCCGATGCAGCGCGTGCCTGAGCATCCCGGCGCGGGACGGGTTGTCCGCCAGCGCGGCGATCTTCACGATGGGCCTCCCTCGGCTTGTTTCGATGCGGCCATGGTAGGCCGCGCGCCGGCCGGCACGAAGTAAACATTTGTTGCCGACTAAAAATGAGCATCGTCTTATAGGGTTGCGACGCGTCCCGGCCTCTAATGCTCGGATGGCAGACAACGGATGCGCCTCGGGGGCGCGCAACGACGATGGGATTGAGGATAGCTTCGCTGGAGCCAGACGCCGGCCACGCCGCGCGGATTCGGGAGATCGTGACGGCCGCCGGGCACGAGTGCGTGACGTTCGACGACGGCCGGCGCATGCTGCTGACGCTGCGCAAGGTCACGTTCGACCTGCTGCTGCTGGACTGGCACGCGCCGCAGGTCAGCGGCCGCGAGGTGCTGGCGTGGGTGCGCGCCCATCTGGACGCCCGCGTGCCGGTGATGTTCCTGACCGGGCTGGACAACGAGCGGGACATCGTGGCGACGCTGGCAGCGGGAGCGGACGACTACATGGTCAAGCCGATCCGCCCGCAGGAACTGGCCGCGCGGATCGAGGCGCTGCTGCGCCGCGCGTACCCGGACCTGCGTCAGTCGCGCGACGGCAGCATGGCCTGGGGCTGCTTCGCCTTCCACCTGGCCACCCGGGCCTCGACATGCCACGGCCAGAAGGTGGCGCTGACGCCCAAGGAATTCGACCTCGCGCTGCTGCTGTTCCGCAACGCCGGCCGGGTGGTGCCGCGCGAACACATGGTGGTGGCGGTCTGGGGGCGCGACATCCCGCCGATGTCCCGCACCATCGACACCCACATCTCGCGCGTGCGCAACAAGCTGGGACTCTGGCCCGACAACGGCGTGCGCATCGTCCCGCTGTACACGCATGGCTATCGGCTGGAGTTGCTCGGCGACGAGGGGTCGGCGGGGCCTGCACCCAAGCCCGACGCCGCGCCGGCCGGCGGCTCCCGCAGGCGCCGTGGAACGGGCCGCCAGCCGGTGCTGGGCCCCAATCGCTGATGACGGCAGGAACGACCCGCCGCCCTGAAAAACAAAAAGGCACCCGAAGGTGCCTTTCTGCGATGCGGTCAGACCAACAATCAGAAGATGTGGCGGATACCTGCGGCCACGCCCGTCTGGTTGTTCTTGCCAGGCATTTCGGCCTGCACAGCGCCCGTGACCTTGTTGTAGTCGACGGTGCCGTACACCTGGGTACGCTTGGACAGCGAGTACTCGGCCAGCAGCACGCCGGTGTAGCGGTTGCCGCTGCTTTCCACGCCGTTCTTGTCCTTCACGTGGTCGCCGTAGAACACGCCGGTCACGGCCAGGGCCGGGCTGACCTGGTAGGTCATGCCGACGTAGCCGATCATGTCCTTGCGCGGCGTGTTGGCGGCGCCGGCGGCGATGGCGTTCTGGGCGGCAACCGTGGTCGTGGCGGCCGAGCGGTTCAGGAAGCCATTGTCGATCGTACCGGTGGCGTCACGGCCGCCGACGTAACCGAGGAACAGCTTGGCTGCGCCGATGGTGTACTTACCAGCCAGGCCCCACATCTGCTGGCGCTCGCTGCTGGCGTTGCGGAATTCCTGGTACACGGCGCCGATGCCGAACGGCCCGATGTCGTACGAGGCACGGGTGCCCCAGTACTGGTTGCGCGTCATGCTGCCGGCGGTCTCACCGAAGCCGTAGCTGGCGCCCACGTTCAGGCCCGCGAACGCGCCCGAGTAGCTCACCACATTGTCGGTACGGATCTGGGTCAGGAAGAACGGCCAGGCGTTGTTGTCGTAGTTACCGATGGTCAGCGGGTCGAAGTCGCCGAACAAATTAAACCCTTCGGTGTACTGGCGGCCCAGCTTGACTGCGCCGAAGTCACCGGCCAGGCCCACGTAGGCCTGACGACCGAACATACGGCCACTCGGGTTGGCGGTGCTGACCTGGTTGGAACGACCCGTATCCGGATCGAAGCCGTTTTCCAGCTGGAAGATGGCCTTCAGGTTGTTGCCCAGTGCTTCGCTGCCCTTGATGCCCCAACGGCTGTTGGTGATCGCGCCGTTGGTCAGCTGCGTCTGGCTGTGGTTGCCGGCGTCGGCGTTGGTCTGGAAGCGAATGCTCTGGTCAACGATACCGTACAGCGTCACCGACGTCTGTGCGTAGGCGCTGCCGGCCAGCAGGCTGCCAATGGCGAGGGTGAGTAGCGATTTCTTCATGGTGCTCCTTTTCTGTCTTGTGGTTGTGCCGTAACCGGATCACGGCCGGCACAAAGGTTTACGTTTGCAGTAAACGCCGCGAAAATTTAACAAAACACGGAACTTTCGGACATAAAAGCAGCGTGAACCGGCACTCTAGAGAGACATTTGGTGCAATTCCGTTGGTTTGTCGCTACACAATGTCACACCCTCGTGATAATGGTGCATTGCAGCGTGCGCCATGGCAGTGCATGGACGTGGGAGGCGAGCGGTGGGGCGGCTGTGCAGGCGCGATTGCAGCCACCACGTGGATGGTTGCTGCAATGCAAAAACCCCTCCTTGCGAGGGGCGGGTTATCCCTTAGTTAATGGGATAACGGCGCACGGAAGGTATCCGCGCGCCGTTCAGGACCGAGAAACTCGAATTAATTCGAAAACCGAAAAACGAATACCGAAAATGCCGGAGGGCAATCAGTTTTGCGGGATTTCGATTTTCACCTCGAGCACTTCGAGGTTGTCCTGGCGCTCCAGGCTGACGCGCAGGTCCTGGTCGCTGATCTTCACGTACTTGGAAATCACGGCCACCAGCTCGCGCTGGAGGGCCGGCAGGTAATCGGCCGGCGCGGAATGGCCGGTGCGCTCATGGGCGAGGATGATCTGCAGCCGCTCTTTGGCGACCGACGCTGACTTCTTCTTCTCCCCCAGCAGGAAGGACAGGATCGACATAGGGATGAGTCCTCCTTACTTGTTACCGAAGATGCGCGAGAGCAGCCCCGGCTTCTGGTAGTCGGTGAAGCGCATCGGCTTGTCCTTGCCCAGGAAGCGGTCCACCACGTCGCCATAGGCGTCGGCCACATCGCTGCCTTCCAGGTGGATGGCGGGCGTGCCCTGGTTGGACGCGTGCAGCACGGCTTCCGATTCCGGTACCACGCCAATCAGCTTGATGCGCAGGATTTCCTGGATGTCGGTCAGCGACAGCATTTCGCCGCCATGCACGCGCTTCGGGTTGTAGCGCGTGATCAGCAGGTGCTCCTTGATCGGCTCGCCGCCCTCGCTGGCACGCTTGGTCTTCGAGGCCAGGATGCCGAGGATGCGGTCCGAGTCGCGCACGGACGAGACTTCCGGGTTGGTCACGACGAGCGCCTCGTCGGCGAAGTACATCGCCATCAGCGCACCGGACTCGATGCCCGCCGGGGAGTCGCAGACGATGAACTCGAAGCCCATGCCCACCAGGCCGTTGATGACCTTTTCCACGCCGTCGCGGGTCAGCGCGTCCTTGTCCCGCGTCTGCGACGCCGGCAGGATGAACAGGTTCTCGCACTTCTTGTCCTTGATCAGCGCCTGGTTCAGGTTGGCTTCGCCCTGGACCACGTTGATCAGGTCATACACCACGCGGCGCTCGCAACCCATGATCAGGTCGAGGTTGCGCAGGCCGACGTCGAAGTCGATCACGGCCGTCTTGTGGCCCCGCAGGGCCAGGCCGGCGGCGAAGCTCGCGCTGGTGGTGGTCTTGCCAACGCCTCCCTTGCCGGAGGTCACAACGATGATTTTTGCCATGGCTCTATGGTCCAGTATGGGTGCAGGGTATTTCGTACCGGGCGGGCCGGCCGTACCGATGGGTTAGCGCGGTTATTTCATCCGCAGCGGTTCGAGAATCAACTTTTCGTCAGCAAGGCGCACCTGGGCCGACTTGCCGAGCACATCGGCCGGGAGCGTCTGCTCGGCGGTCCGATAGATGCCGGCGATGGAAATCAGCTCGGGCTCCAGGCACGTGCAGAAGATGCGCGCGTCCGGGTTGCCCTTGACACCCGCCAGCGCGCGTCCGCGCAGCGGGGCATAGATATGGATGTTGCCTTCGGCGATGACCTCGGCGCCGTAGCTGACCAGGTCCAGGATCACCACGTCGCCCTGCGCGTAGATCTGCTGGCCGGAGCGCAGCGGCTTGTCGATCAGCAGGGTCGGCACCGCGCGCGGGGCGGCGGCAGCGGCCATGATCTCGGCGATATCCGAGGCCGTGTTGTTGACTGGCGCGGCTTCGGCGGCGGGGGATTCAGGGGTTTCGGCGGCCTTGGGGGCGCCTGGGGCGGCAGCCGTCGCCGCTTCGTCCCGGCCGCCACGGCGGCTCTGGCTCTCCAGCAGCGGCAGGCCGAAGGCTTCGGCCCAGGCGCGCTGGTCGTCGCGCGCCACCACGCCGATGGCCCGGGCGCGCAGGGTGGCCAGCGTGTCGATCACGCGGTCCAGCGCCAGGCGGTCGTCGCCTTCCAGGCGGCGCAGGTCCAGCGCCACCACGTCATTGGAGAAGAAATCGGGGGTCGATTCGAAGCGGGAGAGGAGATCATCCCGCAGCGCCTCGATGTCGGCGGTCTTGAGGGCGAGAAGGAGGGCGTCGACGTTGCCACTGCGCAGCTCGAAGCGTGGCGATTTCTTCTGAGACATAGTCGGTGACCGTGGAAATGCCACATTCTAACGTCGGTTCTCCGGCGAACTGTAACAATTCTCGAACCCGGCGCCGAACGTGCCCGATGCGGGGCTTCCCGGCCGGATCGCGCGCCTAAAGTGCCGGGCGATGCCGCTTACGCTCGCAGAAGGGTGACGCTCTTGTTACGATTGCGCATCTCGACAACGGAGTTCCCATGGGCGCCATCGTCAATTGCGCGGCCTATCGTCAAGGCAAGAAGCTGGGTCCGGTCGAATTCGACGCCCTCGCCGGCGTACTGTCCGAGCCCGGCACCTTTGTCTGGCTGGGCCTGCACGAACCGGACCTGGCGTTGCTGCGCAAGGTCCAGCAGGCGTTCGGGCTGCACGACCTCGCCGTGGAGGACGCCCTGGACGCCCACCAGCGGCCCAAGCTGGAAACCTACGGCGATTCGGTCTTCGTGGTGCTCAATACCGCGCAACTGGTCGGGGAGGAGGTGGTGGTGGGAGAGACGCACCTGTTCGTCGGCCCGAACTACGTGGTTTCGGTACGGCACGGCGCCAGTTCCACCTACGCCCCGGTGCGCGAGCGCTGCGAGAGCGACCCGCAGGGGCTGGCCAACGGCCCCGGCTATGTGCTCTATGCGCTGATGGACTTCGTGGTGGACCACTACCTGCCCATCGTCAACCGGCTCGAGGACAACTTCGAGACGCTAGAGCAGGACATTTTCCGCGATGAATTCGATCGTGCCGCCATCGAACGGCTGTACCAGGTCAAGCACCAGGTGCTGCGGCTGCGCAACGCGGTCTATCCGGTGGAGGACATCTGCAGCCAGCTGATCCGGCTGCACGAGGAACTGGTGCCGAAGGAGCTGCGCGCCTATTTCCGCGACATCGAGGACCACGCCAGCCGCATCGTCCGCACGCTTGACGTGGTGCGCGAGATGCTGACCACGGCCGTGCAGGTCAACCTGGCGCTGGTCACGGTGGGCCAGAACGAGGTGGTCAAGCGGCTGGCCGGCTGGGGCGCCATCCTCGCCGTGCCGACCGTGATCTTCAGCCTCTACGGCATGAATTTCAGCTTTATGCCAGAGCTGAAGCTCCATTACGCCTATCCGGTGGTCATCGGCGTGACCGCCACGGCCTGCACCTGGCTCTGGCGCAAGTTGCACCGGGCGGGCTGGATCTAGCCCAGTCCGGATCAGCCGCCATGGCTGGAAAACGGCGCCACGCCTGGCGTTGGCGCCGTTTTTATATCTTCTTTACACCACCCCTCCCCCTCTCTACCCCGTTTTTACCCCGCCGTCCCTAATCTCCGAAGCGTGAATCTTTCACGTTTTTCCTATTTGGGGTTTGTATGGACGGGATCTATTTCCTCGTGTTGCTGGCCTTCGGCGCGCTGACCGGCGCGCTGCTGGCACTGTGCGCCGCGCTGGGCGCCAACCCGCCGTCTGCGCGGCAGACGGACGACGAGCGGGGGCGCTGATGGACTGGACCGACATCCTGAGCGGGGCCCTGGCCGCCGCGATCTTCCTCTACCTGCTTTTTGCCCTGTTCCGGCCGGAGAAATTCTGATGTCCACGCCGTTGTCCACACAATTCATCGGGCTGCTGGTCCTGTACCTCGCGATCCTGTTCGCGATGGCGCCGTTCCTCGGCCGCTACATGCGCCGCGCGCTGGAGGAGGGCGACTATCGCCTGACCGCCTGGGGCCGCCCTCTTGAGCGCGCGCTCTACCGTCTGGYCGGCGTGCGCGCGGACGCGGAGATGGGCTGGAAGCAGTACGCCATCGCCGTCCTCATCTTCAACGTGCTCGGCGTGGTCTTCGTCTATGCGATCCAGCGCCTGCAAGGCATGCTGCCGCTGAACCCGCAGGCGTTCGGCGCGATCTCGCCCGACTCCTCGTTCAACACCGCCATCAGCTTCGTCAGCAATACCAACTGGCAGGGCTACGCCGGTGAATCGACGATGAGCTACCTCACGCAGATGCTGGCGCTGACGATGCAGAACTTCGTCTCGGCGGCCACTGGCATTGCGGTGGTGTTTGCGCTGATCCGCGGCTTCGCGCGCCACGGCGCCGCCACGCTCGGCAATTTCTGGGTCGATCTGGTGCGCACCACGCTCTATGTGCTGCTGCCGTTGTCCTTGATTACCGCGCTGCTGCTGGTCAGCCAGGGCGTGATCCAGAACTTCGACCGCTACCAGGATGCAGCGCTGGTCTCGGAACTCACCTACACCCAGCCCAAGGTGGATGCGGCCGGCCAGCCCGTGCTCGACACCGCCGGCCAGCCCGTGACGGAGACCGTCAAGACCCGCACGCAGTCCTTGGCGATGGGTCCGGTGGCCTCGCAGGAAGCCATCAAGATGCTCGGCACCAACGGTGGCGGCTTCTTCAATGCCAACTCGGCGCACCCGTACGAGAACCCCACGCCGTTCACGAATTTCGTGGAAATGCTAGCCATCTTCCTGATCCCGGCGGCGCTGTGCTTCGCCTTCGGCGAGATGGTGCGTGACCGCCGGCAGGGCGTGGCGGTGCTGGCGTCGATGACCGTGATCTTCGTGGTCATGGCGATTGCCGCCGTGGTGTCCGAGCAGCAGGTCAACGCGGCGCTGACATCGCTGGTTATCGACCACGTGGCCTCCGCGCTCCAGGCCGGCGGCAACATGGAAGGCAAGGAAGTGCGATTCGGCATCTCGGCGACCTCCCTGTTCGCGACGATCACCACGGCGGCGTCGTGCGGCGCGGTGAACGGCATGCACGACTCGTTCACGGCCATCGGCGGGCTGGTGCCGATGCTGCTGATGCAGCTCGGCGAAGTGGTGTTCGGCGGCGTGGGTTCGGGCCTGTACGGCATGCTGGTCTACGCGGTGCTGGCGGTGTTCATCGCCGGGCTGATGATTGGCCGCACGCCGGAATACCTCGGCAAGAAGATCGAAGCCTACGAGATGAAGATGACCGCCGTGGCGATCCTCGTCACGCCACTGCTGGTGCTCGTGGGTACGGGCATCGCGGTCATGACCGAGGCCGGCCGCGCGGGGGTGTTCAACCCCGGCACGCACGGTTTCTCGGAAATCCTCTATGCCCTCTCGTCGGCGGCGAACAACAACGGCAGCGCGTTCGCGGGCCTCTCCGCCAACACGCCGTTCTATAACGGGCTGCTCGCCGCGGCAATGTGGTTCGGCCGCTTCTGGATCATCGTGCCGGTACTGGCGATGGCCGGCTCGCTGGCCGCCAAGCGCCGCACCCCGCCTACCGCCGGCACCATGCCGACGCACGGCCCGCTGTTCGTGGTGCTGCTGGTGGGCTCGGTCCTGCTGGTAGGCGCGCTGACCTATGTGCCGGCGCTGGCGCTGGGCCCGGTGGCCGAGCAGTTGCAGCACATCCCGGCCGCCACTCAGGCGGTGGCCCGGTAATCGTGGAGAATCGTATGCAGCAAGACACTACGGTGACGCGCACTTCGGTGGCGCGTACCCCGCGTCAGGTTCCGGCCCGGGGCGGCATGTTCGCGCCCGAGCTGGTCAAGCCGGCCATCGTCGACGCCTTCAGGAAACTGTCGCCGCGCGCCCAGTTGCGCAATCCGGTGATGTTCGTGGTCTACGCGGGCAGCGTGCTCACGTCGATCCTGTTCCTGCGCGCCCTGTTCAGCCCCGTGCAGGGTGGGGAATCGGCCGGCTTCATCCTGGCCATCTCGATCTGGCTGTGGTTCACGGTGCTGTTCGCCAACTTCGCCGAAGCCATGGCCGAAGGCCGCAGCAAGCAGCAGGCTGCCGCGCTGCGGGGGCTGAAGACCACGGTGACGGCACGCGTGCTGCGCCCGGGCCGGACCAACATCCGGGCCGACGGCGCCACCGAGGCGCGCATCGCCACGGACCTGCGTCGGGGCGATGTGGTGCTGGTCCAGGCCGGCGACATGATCCCCGGCGACGGCGACGTGATCGAAGGCGTGGCCTCGGTCGATGAGTCCGCCATCACGGGCGAGTCCGCGCCGGTGATCCGCGAGTCGGGCGGCGATTTCTCGTCGGTCACGGGCGGCACGCGCGTGCTGTCCGACTGGATCGTCGTGCGCATCACCGCCAACCCCGGCGAGAGCTTTATCGATCGCATGATCGGCATGGTCGAAGGCGCCAAGCGCCAGAAGACCCCCAACGAGCTGGCGCTGACCATCCTGCTGGTGGGCCTGACGCTGGTCCTGCTGCTGGCCACGGCCACGCTGCAACCGTTCTCTCTATATAGCGTGATGGTGGCCAAGGCCGGCGTGCCGGTGTCGGTGACGGTGCTGGTGGCCCTGCTGGTGTGCCTGATCCCGACCACCATTGGCGGCCTGCTGTCCGCCATCGGCGTGGCCGGCATGAGCCGGATGATGGAGGCGAATGTGATCGCCACGTCCGGCCGGGCCGTGGAAGCTGCTGGCGATGTGGACGTGCTACTGCTCGACAAGACCGGCACGATCACGCACGGCAACCGCCAGGCCGCGCGCTTTATCTGCGCACCGGGCGTGACCCCGCGCCAGCTGGCTGAAGCCGCCTGGCTGTCGTCGCTGGCTGATGAGACGCCGGAAGGCCGCAGCATCGTGGCGCTGGCCCGCCAGCAGCCCGACGCCACCGTCCCCGAAATGGGCGGCAAGGGCCTGGACGCCCCCGTGTTCGTTCCCTTCACCGCCCAGACCCGCATGAGTGGCGTGGACGTCACCCATGGCGCGCGGGTGCGCAGCGTGCGCAAGGGCGCCGCCGATGCAGTACGCCGCTACGTGGCCGACCGCGCCGGCAAGTTCCCCGATGCCGTGATGCAGGCCGTGGACGATGTGGCGCGCGCCGGCAGCACGCCGCTGGTGGTGGCGGAGGCGATCTCCGAAGGCACCGAGGACAGCGTGCGCGTGCTCGGCGTGGTCGAACTCAAGGACATCGTCAAGACCGGTATCCGCGAGCGCTTTGGCGAACTGCGCCGGATGGGCATCCGCACGGTGATGATCACCGGCGATAACCGCCTCACGGCGGCGTCGATCGCGGCGGAAGCCGGCGTGGACGACTTCCTGGCCGAAGCCACCCCCGAAGCCAAGCTGGCGCTGATCCGCGAGTACCAGCGCGAGGGCCGCCTCGTCGCCATGACCGGCGACGGCACCAACGACGCCCCGGCGCTGGCCCAGGCCGACGTGGCCGTGGCCATGAACAGCGGCACGCAGGCAGCGCGCGAGGCCGGCAACATGGTCGACCTGGACAGCAATCCGACCAAGCTGATCGAGATCGTCGAGATCGGCAAGCAGATGCTGATGACGCGCGGCTCGCTGACCACGTTCAGCGTGGCCAACGACGTGGCCAAGTACTTCGCGATCATTCCGGCCGCCTTCGCCACCACCTATCCGCAGCTCAACCTGCTGAACGTGATGGGGCTGGCCACGCCGGCGTCCGCGATCCTGTCGGCGGTGATCTTCAACGCGCTGATCATCGTCGCCCTGATTCCGCTGGCACTGCGCGGCGTGGTCTACCGCCCGCTCGGGGCGGCCGTGCTGCTGCGCCGGAACCTGCTGATCTACGGGCTGGGCGGCATCATCGTGCCGTTCGCGGGGATCAAGCTGATCGATCTGTTGCTGACGATGTTCGGCTGGGTCTGAGCCGAGTCGTCTAGGAGAAATACGCATGACTACGCAAACCAAGGCCCCCATGGGCGCCGCCGCAAACAACGTACCGCGCCAGCCGGGGCTGCTTCGGCCGGCGCTGACGATCTTCGTCGGCCTGGCGGTGGTGACCGGGCTGCTGTACCCCGGCGCGGTGACCGGCATCGCCCGCGCGGTGTTCCCGCACGAGGCCGCCGGCTCGCTGATCGAGCAAAACGGCAAGGTGGTCGGCTCGGCGCTGATCGGCCAGCCGTTCTCCGAGCCGAAGTACTTCTGGGGCCGCCTGTCGGCCACGGCGCCGATGCCGTACAACGCGGCGGCGTCGGTGGGCTCGAACCTCGGGCCGAGCAACCCGGCGCTGACGGACGCGGCGCGGGCGCGCATCGAGGCGCTGCAGGCCGCCGACCCCGACAACAAGGCGCCGGTGCCGGTGGATCTGGTGACGGCCTCGGGCAGCGGCCTCGATCCGCACATCAGCCCGGCGGCGGCCCGCTACCAGGCGGCGCGCGTGGCGCGTCTGCGCGGGCTGTCGGTGGCGCAGGTGGAGGCCCTGATCTCGGCGAACACGGAAGGCCCGGGGCTGGCCGTGTTCGGCGAGCCCGGGGTGAATGTGCTGAAGCTGAACCTTGCGCTGGATGGGGTGAAGCGGGGCGACTGATGGAATGGATGCGCCAGCCCATGGCCGCCGGCCCCGTGGCAGAATCCGTCCCACCGCCCCCTCTACCATGACCCTCGCCGACAACCGCCCGGACCCCGACGCCCTGCTGCAACGCATGCAGGAGGAGGGCGCGCGCGCCGGGCGCGGCAAGCTGCGGGTCTACTTCGGCGCCTCGGCCGGCGTGGGCAAGACGTTCGCGATGCTCACCGCCGCCCGCGCGCTGCGCACGCAGGGGGTGGACGTGGTGGTGGGCGTCGTGGAGACCCACGGCCGCGCCGAGACCGAGGCGCTGGTCGCCGGGCTGGACAGCGTGCCGCTGCGCGAGATGCCCTACCGCGACCGCGTCCTCAAGGAATTCGATCTCGATGGCGTGCTCGCGCGCCATCCCGCGCTGGTGCTGGTGGACGAACTGGCCCACACCAACGCCGCCGGCAGCCGGCATCCCAAGCGCTGGCAGGACATCGCCGAACTGCTGGCCGCCGGCATCGACGTCTGGACCACGGTCAACGTGCAGCATCTGGAGAGCCTGAACCAGGCCGTGGGCGGCATCACCGGCGTGCGGGTCTGGGAGACCGTGCCCGATGCCGTGTTCGATGACGCCGACGACGTCGTCCTGGTGGACCTGCCCGCCGACGAACTGCTGCGCCGGCTGCGCGAGGGCAAGGTCTACCTGCCCGAGCAGGCCCGCCACGCCGCGCGCAATTTCTTCCGCAAGGGCAACCTGATCGCGCTGCGCGAGCTGGCGCTGCGGCGCACGGCGGATCGTGTCGATGACGACGTGCGCGCCTATCGCGACGCCCAGTCGATCGAACCGGTCTGGCGCACGCGCGAGGCGCTGGTGGCCTGCATCGGCACCGGCGACGACGCCGAGCAGGTGGTGCGCAGCGCGCGCCGGCTGGCCAGCCAGCTCGACTGCGACTGGCACGTGGTGACGATTGCCACGCCCCGGCTGGTGCCGCTGTCCTCCGAGGTGCGCACCCGCGTGCGCGCGGCAATGCGGCTGGCCGAGGAACTGGGCGCCCGCACCGAGACGCTGGCCGGACACGATATGGTGCGCGCGGTCACCGGCTACGTGCGCCGCCACAATCTCACCAAGGTGCTGGTGGGCCGCGCGCGCACCGACTGGCAGCATGAAGGCGGATGGCTCGAACAGGGCCGCATGCTGCTGGGGCGCGCGTTGTCGCCGGTGCTGGGCGCCGGCAACCGGTTGATCGGCCGCCAGACCTTCGCCGATGCGCTGGCGGCCGGCTGCCCTGAAATCGACGTGATCCGCGTGGCGGCCGACACCACACGCGCGGCGCCGCTGCCGGCCACGCAGGGCCTGCCGGCAGGGGCGATGTCCGAGGAAAACGTCGCCGAATCGGGTACGCGCCGCCTCGACTATGTCTGGTCGGTGGCCTGGTGCGCCGGGGCTACGCTGTTGTCCACATTCGCCCGGCCCTGGTTCGACATCGTCAACATCGCCATGCTGTTCCTGGCCGCCGTGGTGGGCGTGGCGCTGCGCCATGGGCGGGGGCCGGCGGCGCTGGCGTCGGTGCTGTCGGTAGGGGCGTTCGATTTCTTCTTCGTGCCGCCCCGGCTCTCGTTCGCCGTCAGCGACGTGCAGTATTTGCTGACCTTCGTCGTGCTGCTGACGGTGGGATTGGTCATCGGCCAGCTCACTGCCGGCCTGCGCGAGCAGGCGAGCGTGGCGGTGCGGCGCGAGACCGACGCGCGCACGCTCTACGAACTGGCGCGCGAGCTGTCGGCGGCGCTGACCACGCAGCAGATCGTCGAGATTGGCGGACGCTTCCTGCGTGCCGCGTTCGACGCCCACGCGTCGTTCTTCCTCGTCTCCGCATCGGGCCGGCTGCTTCCGGTGGCGGATCCCAATGAGACAAGTCCGAAAGAAGGTCGGACCACCAAGGGCGAAGCCATCGACACCGTGCTGGCCCAGTGGGTGTTCGACCATGGCGAAGCGGCCGGCACCGGCACCCACACGCTGCCGGGCAGCACCGTGCTGTACCTGCCGCTGAAGGCGCCGATGCAGACGCGCGGCGTGCTGGCCGTGGAGCCGCACGATTGGGGCGCGCTGGCCGACCCCGCGCTGCGCCGCCAGGCCGATGTGTTCGCCACGCTGATCGCCATCGCTATCGAGCGGCTGCACTATGTGGAGGTGGCGCAGCAGGCGCTGGTGTCGATCGAATCCGAGCAGCTGCGCAGTTCGCTGCTGGCAGCGGTGTCGCACGACCTGCGCACGCCGCTGACCGGGCTGATCGGCATGGCCGAGTCGCTCGCGCGGGCGCCGCTGCCGGCCGATGTGGCGGCCACCGTGGACGCCATGCGCGTCCAGGCCCACCGCATGCGGACGATGGTGGTGAATCTGCTCGACATGGCGCGGCTGCAGCGGCACGACGTGTCCCTGACGCGCGGCTGGCAGTCGATGGAAGAACTGGTGGGCGCGGCGCTGGCGGCGATGCGCGAGGCGCTGGCGGGACACCCCGTGCAGGTGTCGGGGCTGGCGGCGCTGCCGCTGGTCGAGTGCGACGCCGTGCTGGTGGAGCGCGTGCTCTGCAACTTGCTGGAGAACGCTGCCAAGTACACGCCGCCGGGCACGACGGTGCGCATCGGCGGCGCCGTGGCCGGCGAGATGGTGCAGGTGTTCGTCGAGGACGACGGCCCCGGCGTGCCGGCCGGGCAGGAGCGCCGCATCTTCGAGAAATTCACGCGCGGCGCGCACGAGTCCGCCACGGCAGGCGTGGGGCTGGGCCTGGCGGTGTGCGACGCCATCCTGCAGGCGCACGACGGCCGCATCTGGGTGGAGCCGGTGCACGGCGCGGCGCCGCATGGCGCGCGCTTCACGCTCGCGCTGCCGCGCGGCAATCCGCCGGACATCGAGCCGGAAACCCTGCATGACCTCAACGACCTCAACGACCTCAATGATCTGAGCGACCTGAACCAGGTCGCCAGGACGGAACCCTGAACGAGATGCCATTCGACTATTCGCCGACCGTCCTGCTGGTGGAGGACGAGCCCCATATCCGGCGCTTCGTGCGGGAATCGCTGCAGGCCGAGGGCTGCACCGTGCACGAGGCGGAGACGCTCAAGCGTGGGCTGATCGATGCCGGCACGCGCCAGCCAGACGTAGTGATCCTCGATCTCGGCCTGCCCGACGGCGACGGCATGACGCTGATCCGCGAGATGCGTACATGGACGCAGGTGCCGGTGCTGGTGCTATCCGCGCGCACCGAGGAGGCCGACAAGATCGCCGCGCTCGACGCGGGCGCGGACGACTACCTGACCAAGCCCTTCGGCGTGGGCGAACTGGTGGCGCGCGTGCGCGTGCTGCTGCGCCGCCACGCGCGCGCCAATCCGCAGGGCACGCCGACCATCGCCTTCGGCGACGTGCAGGTGGACCTGGCCAACCGCCTCGTCACGCGCGCCGAGGCGCCCGTGCACCTGACCCCCATCGAATACCGGCTGCTGGCGGTGCTGATCGCCCACCGCGGCAAGGTGATGACCCACCGCGAACTGCTGCGCGAGGTCTGGGGCCCGTCGCACGCCGAGAGCAGCCACTACCTGCGCGTGTACATGGGCCACCTGCGCCACAAACTCGAATCCGACCCCGCCCAGCCGGCCCACCTGCTGACCGAGGTCGGCGTCGGCTACCGCTTCGCGGCGTGAGCGCAACGCCCGGCTTGCGAGCCGGCGCCGATCGGGCTACCATCGCGTCGTTGGCATATGAACGGAACGGCGAAAGCCGCGTGTCAGCTCCGCCTCGCAAGAGGTTTGCGCCCGAGTGCGCTGATAGCTGAAAAGCAAAGAGGTCCGATTAGCAGTGCGAACAAAGGCTCCTTCGGGAGCCTTTTTCGTTTGGGCGACGGATGCCGCTCAATCCGGCGGTATCCTGATGGGCTTGCCGTGCAGCGTGTTGTGCAGCAGCACGCGGGTCTTCAGTACGCGGCGGCGTGGCCGGCTCCCGATGTGGGTACGGTCCCGGACGTACGCGCTTTGCACATAGAGGCGCAGCGCGCCCCGCTCCCGGGACCGCGTCACGGTGATGTAGATCTCATATTCCTGGCGCTCGCCGGATTCATCCACCCATTCGAGCAACAGGAAGTTGCCTCTGCCTGTGTGATAACACGGGCGCAGCGGCAACGAACCCACCACCTCCGGCAACTTGAACGACAGCGCGTAGCGCCGATGGCAGAAGATCCGGGTCTCGCGCTTGTCCCGATAGCGCAGCGCCTCCTCGGCGTCTCCCGCCTCCGGATTGACCGCGCGGGTGAAGCAGTGGAGGCCGAAGATCACGTCGACGATGTAGTGTTGCGCCGGCTTGCCATCCCGTGCGGCGAAGGTCAGCGTCAGGCGGCGCGGGTGCAGGTGGGACAGGTCATGGACGACGTCGGCGAGGCGGAAGGGCTCCCAGGCGATCACGCGGGCGCCTCGCCAGCGGTGCCGTGACGGCGGGTGGACGGGCGACGCAAGGGCGCGATGCGTCGTGGGTGTCTCGGATGAACAGGCAGGAACGGCACGGTGCGGCGCTGAAGGTTGGCGATCCCCCAGTCTTCTGTGCCGTCCAATCCACGTACATAAGACGACTCGCATTCTGGCGAGCCGGTCGAAGCGTCGTCCGCTACACTGAATTGGTAGCGCCCCGTTCCGTCCGACCCCTGCTCGCCGGAGTCACGTCATGTCTGCCTCCCTTGTCCCGATTCGCCAGGCCGCAGCCGCTGTCATGGCGTGCATGGCATTTCTGGCCTGCGTGCTGTCCGTGGCCCATGCCGCACCGATGCGGGCCGCCACCGAGCCGCCGGCGCCCGCGCAGGCGCAGACGCGCGATGCGGTGACCGCTTACGAGGCTGGGCAGTTCGATGCCGCGCTGCAGGGGTTTGCCGCGGCGGCGCAGAAGGGCAACCGGCTGGCGCAGTTCAACTACGCGATGATGCTGTTGCGTGGCGAGGGCACGTCGCCCAAGCCGCAGGAGGCGCTGGTCTGGCTGCGCAAGGCGGCTGACAACCAGATGACACATGCGCAGTTCACATTGGGCGATCTGAACGAGCGCGGCGAGTTGGTGCCGAAGTCGCTCGTGGAGGCCAATCGCTGGTATGAGCGCGCGGCGCAGGGCGGGCATGTGCAGGCGCAGATGGCGCTGGCCACCAACTACTTCACCGGGCGTGGCGTGGCGCGCGACTACGGCAAGGCGTTCACCTGGTACAGCCGGGCGGCCACAGCCGGCGACGGTGGCGCGCAGTACATCGTCGGCAGCTATTACGAGCGGGGCGAGCCCGGCGTGGTGGACAAGGACATCGAGCAGGCCAAGATCTGGTACGCCCGCGCGGCGGCAGGCGGGGACCCCGGCGCGCTGGCCAAGCTGCGGTCGCTGCTGGAGGAAGGCCTGCGCGCCAAGAGCGGCGGGTCGATGTGAAGCGCCCCGCGCGCCACCTCGTCGGGGCCACGGCGCGGTCTGCCGATAGGGCTCGGTACAAGTCTTGCTTGCTGCATTCCATCCGGCCGATGCCCATCTGGACGATTCACTGACGCATTACTGACGATTCACCGCACCCCTGGGAGGTTGTAGTGGCTACGCACGTTGCGCTGAACCATGTCACGCATTACCGCTACGACCGCCCGGTGAATCTGTCACCGCAAGTCGTGCGGCTGCGCCCCGCGCCGCATTGCCGGACCCCGATCCTGTCCTATTCCCTGCGCATCGAGCCCGCGCAGCACTTCGTGAACTGGCAGCAGGACCCGTTCTCCAACTACCTTGCCCGCCTGGTCATCCCCGAGAAGACCACCAGCTTCAAGGTCACGGTGGACCTCGTGGCGGAAATGGCCGTCTACAACCCGTTCGATTTCTTCCTGGAGCCATCGGCCGAGACATTCCCGTTCGACTACGACGCCAGCCTCGGGCACGACCTCGCCCCCTATCTGGTGCGCGGCGAGCTGACCCCCCGCCTGGCGGCCTTCGTGGCCAGCATCGACCGGACGCCCACCGCCACGCTGGACTTCCTGGTGGCCCTGAATCAGCGCCTCCAGCACGACATCCGCTACCTGATCCGCATGGAGCCGGGCGTGCAGACGCCCGAGACCACGCTGGAGAACGCCTCCGGCTCGTGCCGGGACACCGGCTGGCTATTGGTGCAGACGCTGCGCCATCTTGGGCTGGCGGCGCGTTTCGTATCGGGTTACCTGCTGCAGCTGACGCCCGACGTGAAGGCCGTCGATGGCCCGGTAGGCGCCGAGACCGATTTCACCGACCTCCATGCCTGGTGCGAGGTCTACCTGCCCGGCGCCGGCTGGATCGGGCTGGACCCCACCTCCGGGCTGCTGGCCGGGGAGGGCCACATCCCGCTAGCCTGCACGCCGGAGCCCAGCGGCGCCTCGCCGGTGAGCGGGGCGGTGGACGAGTGCGAGGTCTCCTTCGAACACCATATGTCGATCACGCGCATCTATGAGTCCCCGCGCGTGACCAAGCCCTATACCGAGGCGCAATGGATGGCCGTCGATGCGGCCGGCGCAGCCGTCGACCGGACGCTGGAGCAGATGGACGTGCGCCTGACGATGGGCGGGGAGCCCACCTTCGTCGCTGCGCGCGACCGCGAGGGCGCCGAATGGAACACCGACGCGCTCGGCCCCACCAAGCGCGGGCTGGCCACCGAACTGGTGCAGAAGCTGCGCGCGCAATATGGCGAGGGTGGCTTCCTGCACTTCGGCCAGGGCAAGTGGTATCCGGGCGAGCAGTTGCCGCGCTGGGCGCTGTCGATCTGCTGGCGTGCCGATGGCGTGCCGTGCTGGGAGAACCCGGCGCTGTTCGCCGATGAGCGCGAGCCGGACGCCTACACCGACGCCGACGCCCGGCGCTTCATGGAAACCCTGACCGCCCGGCTCGGCCTGGCTTCGCATTTCATCCTGCCCGGCTACGAGGACGTCTGGTACTACCTGTGGCGCGAGCGCAGCCTGCCGGTCAACGTCGATCCGCACGAGGCGCGGCTGGAAGACGCCATGGAGCGCGCCCGCCTGCGCCGGGTGTTCGAAGGCGGCCTGTCGCGCGTCACCGGCTACGTGCTGCCGCTGGCCCGCGCCACGCAGGAGCCGCCGTCGCGCAATGACGCCGCATGGATTACCGGCCCGTGGTTCCTGCGCGATGACCGCATGTATCTGCTGCCCGGCGATTCGCCGATGGGTTACCGGCTGCCGCTCGACGCCCTGCCGTGGGTGTCCGAGGCCGACTACCCGTGGCAGTTCGATCAGGACCCCTTCGCCCCGCGCGCCCCGCTGCCGGCCACTACACCGCTGCGCAGCCAGTTGCCGGCGCCGGCCGGCGGGCTGTCGCTCGAACCGACCGGGCTGGGTCCGGCCGCCATGGCGGTTCGGCGCGCCCAGGCGCGCGGCGAGGCCGTCGCCCCGGCACGGTCCGGGCCCGCAACACCAGCGGAGCCAGCACCCGCACCGGTCGCCACGGCCGACGCAGCCGGCCTGGCCCCGGCCTTCACCCGCCCGCCCGCGCTCGGCGAGTCGGCGGCGGACATCATCCGTACCGCGCTCTGCGTGGAAGTGCGCCATCCCAGCCGCGCCGCCGGCCCGGCCGTCGAGTTGAAGGCGATGGGCGACAAGCGCGGCATCCTCTATGTCTTCATGCCGCCGCTGACCGTGCTCGAGGACTACCTCGCGCTGGTGGCCGAGGTGGAAGCCACGGCGGCCGAACTCGGCATGAAGATCGTGATGGAAGGCTACCCGCCGCCGCGCGATCCGCGCCTGAAGCTGCTCCAGGTCACCCCGGACCCGGGCGTGATCGAGGTCAACATCCATCCGGCCAGCAACTGGGCGGAACTGGTGGATCACACCGAGTTCCTCTACCAGGCCGCGCACGAGACGCACCTTTCCACCGACAAGTTCATGCTCGATGGGCGCCACACCGGCACGGGCGGCGGCAACCACTTCGTGCTCGGCGGTGCCACGCCGGCGGACAGCCCCTTCCTGCGCCGGCCTGACGTGCTCGCCAGCCTGATCGCCTACTGGCACAACCATCCCGCGCTGTCCTACCTGTTCTCGGGCCTGTTCATCGGCCCGACCAGCCAGGCGCCGCGCGTGGACGAGGCCCGTAACGACCAGCTCTACGAACTGGAGATCGCCTTCGCGGAACTGCGTCGGCAGGTGGCGCTGCACGAAGGCGCCGGCGATGGCTACACCCCGCCATGGCTGATCGACCGGGCACTGCGCAACCTGCTTGCCGATGTGACGGGTAATACGCATCGATCCGAGTTCTGCATCGACAAGCTCTATTCCCCCGATGGCGCCACGGGCCGGCTTGGCCTGCTGGAGCTGCGCGCCTTCGAAATGCCGCCGCACGCACGCATGAGCCTGGTGCAGCAACTGCTGCTGCGGGCGATGGTCGCCCGTTTCTGGCGCACGCCCTATACCGCGCGGCTCACGCGCTGGGGCACGGCGCTGCACGACCGCTTCATGCTCGGCACCTTCGTGCAGATGGATCTGGAGGACGTGCTGGCCGAGATGCGCAGCGCAGGCTTCGTGTTCGAGTCCGCGTGGTTTGCGCCGCACTTCGAGTTCCGCTTCCCGCGCGTGGGCGAGGTGGAGGCCGAGGCGGCCGGGCTCTCGCTGCAACTGCGCGCGGCGTTGGAGCCGTGGCACGTGATGGGCGAGGAGGGCGCGGCGGGCGGCACGGTGCGCTATGTCGATTCGTCGGTGGAGCGGCTGGAGGTGCGCGTGCTCGGCATGAACGAGACCCGCCATGTGGTGACGGTGAATGGCCGGACCATCCCGCTCCAGCCCACCGGCCGCGCCGGCGAGTACGTGGCCGGCGTGCGCTACCGCGCCTGGGCGCCGCCGTCGTCGCTGCATCCGACCATCGGCTCCCATGCCCCGCTGACCTTCGACGTGGTGGATACGTGGATGGATCGCAGCGTAGGGGGATGTCAGTATCATGTTTCCCACCCCGGCGGCCGTAATTACCAGACATTCCCGGTGAACGCCTACGAGGCCGAAAGCCGGCGGCTGGCCCGTTTCTTCACCATCGGCCATACGCCGGGGCGGTCCGTGGCGCCGCCGGTGGAACGCAGCCTCGAATTTCCCTTTACGCTCGATTTGCGGCAGATCTAGCCCGACACCCTCCCCCGGAGACCCCTCCCCGTGCCCTTGCAGTCGTCGCTTCCCCTCGACGGATCGGACAGCCCGGCTGCCATGGCGAGCCGGCTGGCCCTGCCCGTGCCGTCCGGCCATCTGGACGAGCTGCGCCTGCCGGACGGCACGCTGCGCGCGCCCTGGGCGCGCTTCTTCTCGGAACTGGGCGAGCAGGGCGACCTGGGCAATCTGAGCCCGGACGCGCTGGCGGCGCGCGCGGCGGCAGTGGCGCGCCAGATCCGCGACAACGGCGTGACCTACAACGTCTATGCCGACCAGGGTGGCGGCGCGCGGGCGTGGCAACTCGAATTGCTGCCGTTCCTGATCGCCGAGGAGGACTGGGCCGTGATCGAGGCCGGCGCAGCCCAGCGCGCCACGCTCGCCAACGCCATCATGGCCGACATCTACGGCCCCCAGACACTGCTCACGCGCGGCCTGCTGCCGCCGGGGCTGGTCTACGGCCATCCCGGCTACATGCGGCCCCTCAAGGGCTACCAGCCGCCGGGCGGCAGCTTCCTCCAGACCATGGCGATCGACCTCGTCCATACCGACGATGGCTGGACCGTCATCGCCCATCGCACGGAAACCCCGTCGGGCATGGGCTACGCGCTGGAGAACCGGCTGATCATCTCGGGCCAGTTCGCCGATGCCTTCCGCGAGATGCGTGTGCGGCGCCTGCCGCCGGCCTTCGCGCAGTTGATCTCCACGCTGGCCCACGCGCCGCTGGTGGCGGGGGCGGACGAAGGCTCGTCGCTGCCGTCGAGCGGCGGGCTGCACATTGTGCTGCTGTCGCCGGGGCCGTTCAACGAGACCTACTTCGAGCACACCTTCCTGGCGCGCTACCTCGGCATCACGCTGGTGGAAGGCAAGGACCTGACCGTGCGCAACGACATGGTCTACCTGAAGACGTTCGGCGGGCTGGAGCGCGTGGACGTGATCCTGCGCCGGCTGGACGACGTGTTCTGCGACCCGCTGGAGCTGCGCAGCGACTCCACCATCGGCGTGCCGGGGCTGCTGGAGGCGATGCGGGCGGGCAACGTGATGGTGTCGAACGTGCCGGGCGCGGGTTTCCTGGAGTCGCCGGCGATCCACGGCTTCCTGCCGGGCATCGCCCGCGCGTTGCTCGGGGAGACGCTGATCCTGCCTGCGGTGTCGAGCTGGTGGTGCGGCGAGGCCGCCGCGCAGGACGAGGCCATGTCGACGCTGACCGAGGCCTTCGTCATGCCGACCTATCCGCGCGTGCCGGGCGAGCCGCGCCTGGGCATGGAGCGCGGGCTGCAGCCGCTGGAAGACTGGCGCGCGCGCATCGCCGAGACGCCGGACCGCTACACGCTGCAGGCGCCGCTGCCGCTTTCGCACACGCCGTGCTGGGAGCCGGACGGGCGCGGTGGCGGGCGGATTGGCTCGCGGGCGTCCATGCTGCGCGTGTTCGCCATCGCCGATGGCAACGGCGGCTGGCAGGTCATGCCGGGCGGATTCATGCGACTGGCGCCGCCCCGGCTGGAGGCGGTGTCGATGCAGCTGGGCGGCACCAGCGCCGACACCTGGGTGCTCTCCAGCCAGACCTCGGGCGCCGTGCCACTGGCCGCGCGCAGCGGGCTGGCGGCGGCGCCCGCCTCGCGCCCGCTGGCCGTCTCCAGCCGCGCCGCCGAGAACCTGTACTGGGCCGGCCGCTACGCGGAGCGCGCCGAGAACACCGTGCGCCTGTGCCGGCAGATCCTCGGATCGATCGAATCGAACGATGAAACCGACGACGGCACGCTGAACATGATCAGCCAATTGGCGCAGTGGTTCGGCCTGGTGCCGGCCCAGACGCCGTCGCCGCAGGCGTCGCTGCGGGTGTTCGAGCGCAGCCTGGTGTCCGCGCTGGCCGATGCCAGCGGGAGCGCCGGCGTGGTGCAGACGCTGGCCAGTCACGCCCGCGCCGCCAACGAGATCCGCAACCGGCTCTCGAACGATCACTGGCGCACCATCCTGGCCGCCCGCAACGACTTCCATGACGCGATGGCCGCCGCCGCGTGCCCGGCCGGCTCGGCCAGCGGCGAGGGCTCGTACGACCGCTCCCGGGTGCTGGTCGCGCTGGAGCAGCTCTCGATGCAGCTCGGGGCGATCAGCGGCGCGCAGGGCGACCGCATGTCGCGCGACGAAGCGTGGCGGCTGGTGTTCATCGGCCGTCATATCGAGCGCGTCTCCACGCTGGCGCTGTTCCTGGAGGTGGCCGAGCGCAGTGGCGCGCTGCGCTCGCGCAGTGGCTTCGACCTGCTGCTGCACCTGTTCGACAGCACGCTGACCTACCGCTCGCTGTTCCCGGGCCGGACCGACGTGCCGGCGCTGGTGGACCTGCTCGTGCTGGACGCCACCAACCCGCGCGGCCTCTACGGCGTGCTGGACCGCCTGCGCGAGAAGCTGGTGCAGTTGCCGACCGGCGCCACGGGGCAGGCCCGCGTACCGCTGGCGGAACTGCTGCCGCCGGCCAGCGCGCTGCCGTCGCGCACGGTGCTGTGCGCCACCGATGACGAAGGCCGCCATGCCACGCTGGCCGCGCTGTGCGACCAGCTCGGCGCGCGCATGGCCAAGCTGTCCGATGA
Organism: Cupriavidus sp. 01L43; assembly: GCF_056399925.1. Taxonomy (NCBI): domain Bacteria; kingdom Pseudomonadati; phylum Pseudomonadota; class Betaproteobacteria; order Burkholderiales; family Burkholderiaceae; genus Cupriavidus; species Cupriavidus sp. 01L43. The sequence continues at coordinate 293,017 of NZ_JBFTSH010000003.1, read as the reverse complement.
AATCGGCGGCCGGTACTTCAGCCATGCCGGCGTGGCGCCGGAAACGGACCTGCCATGAGCGTGCATCCCGTGCCCGCCGCCAAGCCGCCGGCCACCCCGGCGCCGACGCCGGAGGCCGACGCCCCGTCCACCCTGAGCGTGCACCACGTCACCACCTACCAATACGCCTGGCCCGTGGAGCACGCGCAGCAGCGCGCCGTGGTCACGCCGCCGTCCTACCCGTGGCAGGCCGTGAGCGCGCACTGCACCGACATCGATCCGCAGCCCTCGCACCATCACGTGCGCACCGATGCCTTCGGCAACAACGTGCTTCATTTCATGCTCGACGTGCCGCACGAGACCATGCGGCTGACCACGGCCAGCACGGTCACGCTGACGCCGCGCTGGGCCACGCTCGACCCGGCCCGCAGCCCGCCGTGGGAGAAGGCCGCGCAACGGCTGCGCTACCGCGCCGGCCAGCCGTTCGATCCCGAGGCCGAGTTCGTCTTCGCCTCGCCCAATGTGGCGCTGCACGCGGACCTGCGCGACTACGCCCGGCGCAGCTTTACGCCCGGGGTGAGCGTGGTGGCTGGCGCCATCGACCTGATGCACCGCATCCACGCCGATTTCGAGTATCACGCCGAGATCACCGAGGTCCACACGCCCGCGCTGGAGGCCTTCGCGCTGCGCAGCGGCGTGTGCCAGGACTTCGCCCAGGTGATGATCGGCTGCCTGCGCTCGCTCGGGCTGCCCGGGCGCTATGTCAGCGGCTATCTCCGCACCGACCCGCCGCCGGGCGAGCCGCGCCTGCTGGGCGCCGATGCCTCGCACGCCTGGGCCGGCGTCTGGTGCCCCGGGAACGGCTGGGTCGATCTCGACCCGACCAACGCCATGCTGGCCGACACCCGCCACGTCACCCTGGCCATCGCGCGCGACTACAGCGACGTGCCCCTGCTGCACGGCGTCATCGTGGGCGGGGGCGAGCACACGGTGGAGGTGGAGGTGAGCGTGGTGCCGGTGGAGTGATCGGCGGCGCCCGCGCATCATCTATCCGGGGATCCATGTACTTCAGGAGAGGGACCGCGGAACATGGTGGCGTCCTGGACGTTGTGGCGCCATGATGCGCGCCGTCCACCAACGGCACCTTTCGGAGAACTGCAATGACCCATCGCACCGCGATCGAAGCAAGGCGAAATCTTCCGGGGAGGGCCTTGCAGGGTGAGTATGTCACCCAGCAACAATTCAATGCGCTACGGAAACGGGTTGACGCTATTGCGCTGACAGACGACGGCATTATGTATTTCACAGTCAACAGCACCGGCGCGGATAGTCAGGCCAATGGCAGCGAGTCGGTGGCGATTGCCAGCGGTGCCTCCGCAAATTCCGAAGAATCTGTTGCAGTCGGCTACCTGGCTACCGGATCTGGCCAGGGCTCGGTGTGTGTGGGGGCGTATTCCTCAGCCAGCGAAACGTGCAGCACCTCCATAGGCTTTGACACGCTCGCTCAGGCTTATGGAGCGGTTGCGATCGGGTCTGCCGCGATAGTGGACCCCGTTGCTAACAAGGGGATCAGTATCGGCAACACAGCCATCGTTGCCGGTGATTCAGCATTGGCCATCGGCGCGAGTGCCACTGCGAGCGGCGAGCAGAGTGTGGCGATAGGCGCTGGTTCCACGACCGATCGCGCGCAGACGGTGTCCGTAGGCAATGACAGCGCGCTCCGCTTCATCGCCCGTGTTGCGGCGGGGCAGGAGGATGATGATGTCGCCACAATCGGCCAGTTGAAGGAGGCTGGCCTGCCCGTGAATGCGCGCGGCGACGTGGAGCGTGCGCTGGTGCTGTACGACGACAGGAACAAGACGAGGCTGACGCTGCCGTTGGTAAGAGTGTCGGGATTGCGTCCCGCTGAACTGAGCGCGCAGAGCACAGAAGCGGTAACGGGCAGCCAGCTCTTCAAGGCAAATCAGCGGCTGGTCGAACTCGAGGCGCGCCTCGCGGCGCTGGAGCGTGCGGTGCGCGACAGGTAGTCGTGCAGGAATGGCCCCGGGTGGCTTGAGCACATGGTGCGGTCACACGGCAATCTTACTCAGGATGGGGCGCTGTCCGTCGCGGCAGCTGATGGAGAACGCAATGAGCAATCAGACTGATGTCCAGGCTAGGGCCAACGCCTCGGACAGGGACCGCCCGGGCCAGTATGTCACCCTGCAACAGTTCCATGCGCTACGGGAACGGGTTGACGCCATTGCGCTGCAAGACGACGGTATTACGTATTTTGCAGTCAACAGCACCGGTCCGGACAGTCAGGCCAATGGCATAGAGTCGGTGGCGATTGCCAGTCACGCCGAGGTGGATTCCGAGGAATGCGTCGCTGTCGGCCACGCGGCGGGAACAATCGGCGCGGACTATCCGGGCTCGGTGTATGTGGGTGCGTATGCCCAGGGATATGCCATATGCACCACTGCCATCGGCTATTACGCCTATACCAACGCTTATGGAGCGGTTGCGGCCGGGTGTCTGGCGACGGTGAGCGCCAGTGGTAACAAGGGGATTGCTATCGGCGATCTGGCCCTCGTTGACAGTGATTCAGCAGTGGCCATCGGCGCGAAGGCGACCGTGAATGGCGCCCAGAGTGTGGTACTGGGTTGCGCTTCCACGACCGATCGCGCGCAGACAGTATCTGTCGGCAATGACAGCACCCGTCGCTTCATCGCCCGTGTTGCGGCGGGGCAGGAGGATGATGATGCCGCCACGGTCGGCCAGTTAAAGGAGGCGGGCCTGTCCGTGAATGCGCGCGGGGAAGTGGAGAGTGCGTTGGTGCTCTACGACGACAGGAGCAAGACCCGGCTTACGCTGCAATCGGTAAAAGTTGCGGGGTTGCGACCCGCTGAGCAGAGCCTGCAGAGCACGGATGCGGTGGCAGGCAGCCAGCTCTTCAAGGCAAACCAGCAGCTGGTTGAACTCGAGGCGCGCCTTGCGGTGCTGGAGCGTGCGGTGCGCCACAGGTAGTACGGGGGCGAGCACACGGCGGAGGTGGAGGTGGAGGTGAGCGTGGTGCCGATGGATTAGGCTGGGTTTGTCCGATCCATGGTTTTCCGAAGTACGGCGTGAAAACATGGCCTCGCTGGCCAACGTCAACTTCAGGAGACCTTCGATGAGCAACGCCCAGACGGATATCGCAAGCAATCAGTACCTGACCCGGGAACAGTTCCAGGCACTGAGCGCAGTCGGAAAGAACGACAAGAACGCCAAGTACTTCCACGCCAACAGCAAGGGTCCCGATAGCGAGGCCAGTGGCCAGGAAGCCGTGGCCATCGGACCCTCCGCCGTGGCGGCGGGCTCGGGGAGCGTTGTGGTGGGCGAGGGCGCCGTGTGCGGCGCCGCGGGCCGGGGCGTGGTCATCGGCTCCCAGGCGCAGGTCGGGGCGGACTCGCCCGGCGACGGCGTGGTGGTACTGGGCAGCGACGCCACGGCATGGGGCGACAAGGCCGTGGCGATCGGCGGCAACGCCAATGCGGGCTACACGGACAACATCGCCATCGGCGGCGATGCCCAGGCCACCGCTGCCTCCGCCGCCGTGGCGGTGGGCGCCGATGCCTTCGCGGGGGGCGACCAGAGCGTGTCCGTCGGCTCCGCCGCCAGCGCCCAAAGCCAGGCGGCCGTGGCGATCGGAGCCAGCGCGAACGTGTACGGCTACGGCACCATCGGCATCGGGCGCGGCGCCATCGCCAACAACCACCACGCCACCGCCATCGGCGAGTATGCGGAGGTGAGCGCCTACGGCAGCGTGGCGCTCGGCGCGTATTCCGTCTGCGACCGCGAATACGCGGTGTCCGTCGGCACGGCGGACAATGGCCGCTACATCACCCATGTGTTACCGGGCGAGCAGGACGACGACGCCGTGACCGTCGCGCAACTCAAGGACGCGGCCCTGCAGGTCAACCCGAAAGTGGCCCGGCGCCTGGGCAACCTCGAGGCCCGCATCGCAACGCTGCGCCAGCTCGAAGCGCGCATCGCGGCGCTGGAGCGGGCGGCGGGGCGTTCGTAGTCGGGGGACGGGCGGCCTTTGGATCCATGTACTTCTGGAGATCGGGTAGCGACCATGGCGACGGCACGGGCCGTGTATGCGCCCTTGCCGTGGTTCTGATCAACCCGATTCCAGGAGCCCTTCATGGCAATTCCTCAGACTGAGCCCGAAGCAGGGAACCATCCATCGTCCGCCAACGGCAATGGTGGCGGTGGCGGTGGCGGTGGCGGTGGCGGCGGCGGTGGCGGCGGTGCGCCCTACCTGGCCTATGACGACAAGAGCAAGAGCCGCGCTACGCTGCCATCGACATTGGTCACGGGGCTCCGGCCCGGCGATGTGAGCCCCGGCAGCAGCGACGCCATCACGGGCAGCCAGCTGGCCGACACGGAGGCCGACGTCGCTGGCAATGCGCAGGACATCGCCGCGCTGTCGCAGACGGTGGATGACCTCGCCTCGGGCAAGACCGGGCTCAAGTATGTGCAGGTGAACGCCAGCGGGACGGCCGCCTCGGCACCCGGCAGCAACGCCATCGCCATCGGCGCGGATACCGTCGCCACCGGGGTCGGCAGTGTCGTGCTGGGCCAAGGGGCGACGGTCAGCGAGTCGGGGCCCGGCGTGGCCATTGGCCTGAATGCCCGTGCCGATGTCGCCGCGCGGGACCCCGTGGACGCCGGCTCGGTCGCGCTGGGCTGCGATACCTATGCCTATGGCAGCCGCTCGGTCGCGATCGGCGAAAAAGCGCAGGCCGTCTACGCGTGGAGCGTCGCCATCGGCGGCAATGCCGTGGCGACCGGCGCGGACAGCTTCCAGGTGGGCGGCACCACGGCGGTGGGGATGGCCGCGGTGGCATCCGGCCACAAAAGCGTGGCGCTGGGCCAGCGATCGGAAGCCTCCGGCGCGACGGCGATCGCCGTGGGGCCGATGGCGCAGGCCACCAATACCGGCGCGGTCGCCGTGGGCACCGACGCCGTCGCCAGCACCGAGTTCGCGGTGGCGCTCGGGCACGGCAGCCGCGCGGCGGCAGCGCACGGCGTGGCGCTCGGCACGGCCTCGTACTGCGACCGCGACCTGACGGTCTCGGTCGGCACCGACACCCTGCAGCGCCAGATCATCAACGTCGCGCCGGGCACCGCGCCGACCGACGCGGCCACCGTGGGGCAACTGAGCGCGCCCATCGCCCAGATGCAGGAAGCCCTCGCCTCGCGCGAGCGCCGCCTGCACGACCTCGAGGCGCGCATCGTGGCGCTGGAGCGGGCGCTGCGGGGGGCTTAGGGGCGCTTAGGGGTGCTCAGGGGCGCCCAACAAAAAAGCCGGCCGCTTGCGCGGGCCGGCTTCTTTCGCCAGATGGCTCGGATGACGCCGAGGGCGGGTCAGCCGAGCTTTTTCTTGAGCAGTTCGTTGACCTGGGCCGGGTTGGCCTTGCCCTTGGTGGCCTTCATGGCCTGGCCAACCAGTGCGTTGAACGCCTTTTCCTTGCCGGCGCGGAACTCTTCCACCGACTTGGCGTTGGCGGCCAGCACGTCGTCGATGATCTTCTCGAGTTCGCCGGTATCGGACATCTGCTTGAGACCCTTGGCGGCGATGATCGCGTCGGCGTCGCCGCCGGACTCGCCGGCCCACATCGCCGGGAAGACGTCCTTCTTGGCTGTGTTGTTGGACACCGTGCCGTCGGCGATGCGCGCCAGCAGCCTGGCCAGTTGCGCCGGGCGCACCGGGGCGTCGTCGATGGCCATGCCTTCGCGGTTCAGTTGCGACGCCACGTCGCCCATCAGCCAGTTGGCCGCCGGCTTGGCGCTGGCCACGCCGGCTTCGGTCACCACAGCCTCGAAGTACGCGGCGAGGGACTTGGTGGCCGTGAGCGTGCTCGCATCGTAGGCCGAGAGGCCGTATTGCGAGACGAAGCGCGCCTGCATCGCCGCCGGCAGCTCGGGCAGGCCGGCGCGCACGCGCTCGACCCACTCGCTGTCGATCTCGAGCGGCATCAGGTCCGGATCGGGGAAGTAGCGGTAGTCGTGCGCGTCTTCCTTGGTGCGCATCGCGCGGGTCTCGCCGGTGTCCGGGTCGAACAGCACGGTGGCCTGGACGATCTTGCGGCCGTCCTCGATCTCGTTGATCTGCCACTGCACTTCGTAGTCGATCGCCTGCTGCAGGAAGCGGAACGAGTTCAGGTTCTTGATTTCGCGGCGGGTGCCGAATTCCTTCTGGCCGACTGGGCGCACCGAGACGTTGGCGTCGCACCGGAAGCTGCCTTCCTGCATGTTGCCGTCGCAGATGCCGAGCCACACCACGAGCGAGTGCAATGCCTTGGCATAGGCCACGGCCTCGGCCGAGCTGCGCATGTCTGGCTCCGTCACGATCTCCAGCAGCGGCGTGCCGGCGCGGTTCAGGTCGATGCCGGTCATGTTGGCGAAGTCCTCGTGCAGCGACTTGCCCGCATCCTCCTCAAGGTGGGCGCGGGTCAGGTTCACGGTCTTCTCGTAGACGCCCTGCCGTCCTTCCACCTGGATCGTGATGGTGCCGCCCTGCACGACCGGGATCTCGTACTGGCTGATCTGGTAACCCTTCGGCAGGTCAGGGTAGAAGTAGTTCTTGCGCGCGAAGATGCTGCGCGGCGCGATATGGGCGCCGATGGACAGCCCGAACTCGATGGCGCGCTCGACGGCGCCCTTGTTCAGCACGGGCAGCACGCCCGGCAGCGCCAGATCCACGGGCGAGGCCTGCGTGTTGGGTTCGGCCCCGAACGCGGTGGAGGTGCCGGAAAAAATCTTCGAGGCGGTGGAGAGCTGCGTATGCGTCTCCAGGCCGATCACCACTTCCCATTGCATGGCGGTATTCCTGGTTTAAGTCTTCTGTTCTGTTCTATATCAGGCCGGACCCGGCGTTTTTCAGGGCGCGGGGTTCAACAGCCACGAATCGAGTTGGGCGAGCGCGGCCACACGCGCCAGGGCGTCGCCGCCGCTGGCGGTATCGCTGCCCGGGGTGCGCCGGGAGGCGTCGCGCCGGCCGTGCAGCTCGCTGGTGCCGTCGAAGCCATGATAGGCGCCCGGGTAGATCTCCAGCCGGAAGCGCGCATCGGGCTGGCGGGCCAGCACCGCGTTCTGGAGCATCGCGCAGCGCGTGGCCGGGGTCCAGTCGTCCGCGCCGCCAATCATCATCAGCACCGGCGCGCGCAGCTTGAAATTGTGCTGCCGCACCACGCGCTTGCAGGCCGGGTAGAAGGCCACGGCGCGCTCCACGGCAGGCGTGCCGGCCGGCCACGGGCGGCTGGCGTCGATGGCGGCCAACACCGCCTGCGCGCCGTTCGACCAGCCCAGCAGCACGATGCGGCGCGGGTCGACGCCGGGCTGGCGGGCCACCCAGCGCAGCGCGGCCAGGGCGTCGGCGCGGCGCGTCTTGTCGTCGATGCCGCGCGCGTCCGGCGTATCGCCGCAGCCGCTGGTGATGCGGCCGCGCGGGCCGAAGCTGTCCGGCATCAGCACGGCGTAGCCGCGCTCGGTCAGCCAGTGGGCGTACTCGCGGTAGCGGGCCTGCATGGCGCCGGCCGGGTCGAGGATTTCGTCGATGGAGCCGGTGCGCCGTGCCACGCGATGCGTGTCTTCAAGCCCACCGCAGCCGTGCAGCGCCACGACCACCGGCAGCGGCTGGGCCCTTGGCTGGCCGCTGTCGCGGGGCAGGAACCAGTAGGCGGGGAGCGTCGGCATGCCGGCGTCGCCGGCCAGCCGCACACGCTGGACGATGGGCGCCGGTGCAGCCGACGTGGAGGTGGCTGCCGAGGCCGCCACAGAAGCCGCCACAGCAGGCGCACTGGAGGCCGAAATCGGCGCTTGCGGCGCCGAGACCGTGCTCCAGGCCGGCACCGCCGCCACCGTCATCATCGCAAAACCCGCGCGCAGCCAGCGCCGCGCCCGAGGCATAACCCCGGGCAGAACCCCGGCGGCGAAGGATGAGAGTGGGCGGCGTGGCGGCATGATAGTTACGTTATCGCGTGCGGGCGCAGGCGCCCGAGTCCGGCTCGAACATCACCGGCCACGCTTCTTCATAGATGCCGGGCGTGCAGTGCGACTGGCAGCTTGCGTGCGCCAGCGTCACGCGGCGCGGGTCCTGCCAGACCATCAGCTTGCAGGCGCTGCCATCGTTGGCGCGCAGCTCGATATGTGGCGTTTTGCGCACCTGTCGGAAGTCGGCCAGATTGAAGCTGCACGAGCCGCGCTTGCCGACCCACAGCTTCCACTGCAACTGCTGCACGGCGTTGTCCACCACGCGTAGCTGGGCGTCCTCGCGGAAACCGTCTTCCTCGGTGCGGCGGCAGTCGCCGTTCAGGTCGATGTCCCGCGCGGCGATGGGCGTGGAGCGCCCGCCGAACGGCAGCGAGCAGCCGGCCAGCACCACGGCGAGGGCCATCGCGACAAAGAGGCGTAGCAGGCGCTTGTCGTGCATCGTCATCAGGCCGGGCGGCGCAGGTGCCAGTCGGTGGCCTCCTGGAACGCATGGGCCACCTGCAGCAGGCGCGCTTCGTCGAAATAGTTGCCGATGAGCTGCAGGCCGACGGGCATGTTGTCCTGCCCAGTGCCGCAGGGCACGCTCATGCCGGGCAGGCCGGCGAGGCTGGTGGAGAGCGTGAAGATGTCGGCCAGGTACATCTGCACCGGGTCGGCGGTCTTCTCGCCGAGCTTCCAGGCCACCGTGGGCGCCACCGGGCCCATGATCACGTCGCACTGGCTGAAGGCGCGCTGGAAATCGTCGGCGATGATGCGGCGGATCTTCTGCGCCTGCAGGTAATAGGCGTCGTAATAACCGTGCGACAGCACGTAGGTGCCCACCATGATGCGGCGCTTGACCTCGGCGCCGAAGCCTTCGGCGCGGGACTTTTTGTACATGTCGAGCAGGTCGCTGTACTCGGCCGCGCGGTGGCCGTAGCGCACGCCGTCGAAGCGCGACAGGTTGCTCGACGCCTCGGCCGGCGCAATCACGTAGTACACCGGGATCGACAGCTCGGTCTTGGGCAGGGTCACGTCGACCAGCGTCGCGCCGAGCTTCTCGTACTCGGCCAGCGCGCCGCGCACGGCGGCTTCCACATCGGCGGACAGGCCCGCGCCAAAGTACTCGCGCGGCAGGCCGATGCGCAGGCCGGCCAGCGGTTGGTCGGCGCTGGCGCCGGCGCGCGGCTGGCCCAGATGGCGCGTGAAGTCCTCGTCCACGCCGCCCTGGGCGGGCGTGAGGCTGGTGGAATCCTTCGGATCGAAACCGGCCATGGCGTTGAGCAGCAGCGCGCAGTCCTCGGCCGAGCGGGCCATCGGGCCGCCCTGGTCGAGCGACGAAGCGAACGCGATCATGCCGTAGCGCGAGACGCGGCCGTAGGTCGGCTTGATGCCGGTGATGCCCGAGAACGATGCCGGCTGGCGGATCGAGCCGCCGGTGTCGGTGCCGGTGGCGGCCGGGGCCAGCCCTGCGGCCACGGCGGCGGCGGAACCGCCCGAGGAGCCGCCCGGCACGCGCTGCTTGTCCCACGGGTTGCGCACGATGCCGAAATACGAGTTCTCGTTCGACGAACCCATCGCGAATTCGTCCATGTTGGTCTTGCCCAGCGTGACCATGCCGGCGGCGGCGAGGCGCTCCACCACGGTGGCGTCGAACGGGCTCTGGTAGCCGGCCAGCATCTTCGAGCCGGCCGTGGAGGCCCAGCCGCGCGTCACGAAGACGTCCTTGTGGGCGATGGGCACGCCGGTCAAGGGCGTGGCCTGGCCCTGGGCGCGGCGCGCATCGGCGGCACGGGCCTGGTCCAGGGTGAGGTCGGCGTTGACGTCGACGAAGGCGTTCAGGTCGCGCGCGGCCTCGATGCGGGCGAGGTAGTCGCGTGCGAGTTCCTCGGCGGAGACGGTGCGCGCCGCCAGGGCATCGGCGATCTGGCGCAGGGAAGTCACGGAATCAGCGGAAAAGGACATGTCGGTCTGGTGTCTGCGGTGGCGGTCAGGGGCGGCGGCGGGCCGGGCGGGTGGGCCCGGGCGTCACTCGATGACCTTCGGCACCAGGTAGAGGCCGCGTTCGGTGGCCGGGGCCGGGCGCTGGTAGTCTTCGCGGCGGTCGGTCTCGGTCACGGCATCCTCGCGCAGGCGCTGGGCGATGTCGCGCACGGCGGAGAGCGGGTGCGCCAGCGGCTCGATGCCGGTGGTGTCCACCGCCTGCATCTGCTCCACCAGCGAGAAGAAGTTGTTCAGTTGGGCGAGCGTCTGCGCGGCCTCGGCATCGCTGGTTTCGATGCGGGCCAGGTGCGCGATGCGCTTGACGTCGGAGAGTGCGAGAGCCATGGCGTGATGCGGCGCGGGCGCCGGGTTCAGTCCATCGGACTGGGGATGTTGCGGTCGGTGGCGGGCAGGACGCCCGGAGCGGGGTCCGGGGGCGCCCCCGGGATCGTTTCGTTACAAGTTTTTCCGGGCGCTGACGCCCCGAAACAGCGTGGATTATAAGGTATCATTACGCGCTGCAGGCCTCCCGCAACGCGGACTTCACATGGCGCGCCAAACGGGGGGTTCCAGGCAGGTCACGGGTCACGCCGGCGACTGCGCCGGTGATGCCGTCGCCACTGCTGGCACGTACCATGAGTGCCGGGCAGGGCAGCCGCCCGGGGCATGCGGCGCGCGAGCGTCGCAGGACTGCAACAGAGCAGGAAACGATTGGCGAACGATAAAGGCACGGCCCGGCGGCAAGTCCGCGATTAACGGCTGGTTTTCATCGCAGTTTCACACTTCACAATCAGGTTCCTCCGATTAGGCTTCTGCCATCGTCAGGCGATTTTCCGACCTGTCCGGCGCATCTGGCGGCGAACTTTCGCGCAGAGTCTAATCAAAGGTTCCCGTAGGTCCGGCGTGCAGGTTGCGCCGGTTGCGGATCGCCGATGACCGGGCGGGCATGCGCCCCTCGCCGTCGGCACCGGGGCGTACCGGCTTGCCGGTACGGGCCGCAGCGCACCGGGGGAACCGTGAACCATCACCCTTGCAAACGTATACCTGGCCGGGCCGAAGACGGCGCCGGCCGTTTCGCATACTCGCGAACCAACAAAAGACAGGATTCCTGATGTTCGGATTTCTCCGCAGCTATTTCTCCAACGACCTGGCCATCGACCTGGGCACCGCCAACACCCTGATCTACATGCGCGACAAGGGCATCGTCCTGGACGAGCCGTCGGTCGTGGCCATCCGTCAGGAAGGCGGCCCCAACGCCAAGAAGACGATCCAGGCGGTCGGCAAGGAAGCCAAGCAGATGCTGGGCAAGGTGCCGGGCAATATCGAGGCCATCCGCCCGATGAAGGACGGCGTGATTGCCGACTTCACCGTGACCGAGCAGATGCTCAAGCAGTTCATCAAGATGGTCCATGACTCGAAGCTGCTGCGCCCGAGCCCCCGGATCATCATCTGCGTGCCGTGCGGCTCCACCCAGGTGGAACGCCGTGCCATCCGCGAATCGGCGCTGGGCGCCGGCGCCAGCCAGGTGTACCTGATCGAGGAGCCGATGTCGGCCGCGATCGGCGCCGGGCTGCCGGTGTCGGAACCGTCGGGCTCGATGGTGGTGGACATCGGCGGCGGTACCACCGAGGTGGGCATCATCTCGCTGGGCGGCATGGTCTACAAGGGTTCGGTGCGCGTGGGCGGTGACAAGTTCGACGAAGCCATCGTCAACTACATCCGCCGCAACTACGGCATGCTGATCGGCGAACAGACCGCCGAAGCCATCAAGAAGGAAATCGGCTCGGCATTCCCGGGGTCCGAAGTGCGCGAGATGGAAGTCAAGGGCCGCAACCTGTCCGAAGGCATTCCGCGTGCATTCACGGTCTCGTCGAACGAAATCCTCGAAGCCCTGACCGATCCGCTGAACCAGATCGTGTCCGCCGTGAAGATCGCCCTCGAGCAGACGCCCCCGGAACTGGGTGCCGACATCGCCGAGCGCGGCATGATGCTGACCGGTGGCGGCGCGCTGCTGCGCGACCTGGACCGCCTGCTGGCCGAGGAAACCGGCCTGCCGGTGCTGGTGGCCGAAGACCCGCTGACCTGCGTGGTGCGCGGCTCCGGCATGGCGCTCGAGCGCATGGACAAGCTCGGCAGCATCTTCTCGTACGAGTAAGAACAGGAACCGCAACGTGGCGACACGCGGCATGCCGGCCCCAGCAGGCTGCGCCGGCGCGTGCGCCACGAGATTTCCGCCCCTTCCCGCCGCCCCCGGCGGGATGACTTCGCCTGCGCACGGGTAAATGGATTACTCCCCACCGCCGCTCTTCAAGCAAGGCACGTCCGCCGTGGCGCGGCTGGTCATTTTCGTGACCATCGCGCTGACGCTGCTCGTGGTCGATGCCCGCTTCGACGCCATGCGCGTCGCGCGCCAGGTTGCCGCCACCGTGCTGATGCCGGTGGAACGCGTGGTCCTGGTGCCGCGCGATGCGCTGCGCGGCGTCTTTGACTATGCCCAGTCGTCCGTCACGCTGGCCAACGAGAACCGCGAGCTGCGCCGCAGCGCCGTGGAGCAGGCCAGCGCCGCCGTGCGCCAGGCCCAGCTCGAGGCCGAGAACAACCAGCTGCGCAAGCTGCTGAATCTGACCCAGCAATCGGCCACGCCGGTGGTGGCGGCGGAGATCCTCTATGACGCCCGCGACCCATACAGCCAGCGCATCGTGATCGACCGGGGCAGCGTGCAGGGCCTGCGCGCCGGCTATCCGGTGATCGACGAACGCGGCGTGATCGGCCAGATCACGCGGGTCTCGCCGCTCCAGTCCGAAGTGACGCTGCTGACCGACAAGGATCAGGCGATTCCGGTCCAGGTGGTGCGTAACGGGCTGCGCAGCGTGGCCTTTGGCGGCTCGCGTGCCGGGCAGCTCGACCTGCGCTTCATGGCGGCCTCGGCCGATCTCCAGCAAGGAGACCTTCTCGTCACATCCGGCCTGGACGGGACCTATCCGCCCGGCCTGCCGGTGGCGAAGATCTCCCATATCGAACGCAAGGCCGATACCGCCTTCTCGCGCGTGTACTGCGAGCCGGTGGCTGGCGTGCGCTCGCACCGACAGTTGCTGGTGGTGCGTTACGAGTCCGGGCTGGGACCGCGTCCGCAGGACGAGGACAAGCCGCAGAAGGCCGAGCGCGGTGCGCGTTCGGCGGCGGCCCGCGCCGGTGCCGAGAAATCGGCAGAGAAAAACGGCGATAAACCCGCTGCCACGGAGCCCGCACGGTGACCAATCCCCAGTATCTGCTGCGCCCGGTCAACCCCGCGTTCATCGCGGTGACGTTCATCGTCGCCTTCCTGTTCAACCTGATGCCGTGGGGCACCACGCTCTGGATTCCGGACATGGTGGCGCTGGTGCTGGTGTTCTGGAACATCCACCAGCCGCGCAAGGTCGGCATGGGCGTGGCCTTCCTGCTCGGCCTGCTGATGGATGTGCACGATGCCCGCCTGCTGGGCGAGCACGCCATGGCCTACACGCTGCTGGCCTACTTCGCCATCACGATCCATCGCCGCGTCCTGTGGTTCTCGGTCTATACCCAGGCGCTGCACGTGCTGCCGCTGCTGTTTATCGTCCACGCCGTGCCGGTGGTGATCCGCCTGGCCATGGGCGCGCCCCTGCCGGGCTGGCAACTGCTGCTGGCGCCCTGCATCGAGGCGCTGCTGTGGCCGCTGGCCACCAGTGTGCTGTTGGCGCCACAGCGGCGTTCGCACGACGTCGACGAAACCCGACCGATTTAGCCGATCCAGCCTTCCCGGGCCGGATCTATCTATATAGAGCCGCCCGGGCCACCGCCCACGCCGAACCCGCCGCCGCAGTACCGCCATGACCGAAATCCGCAACGTCGAACTGGAAATCGGCCGCTTCCGCATCCGCGTGGCGGCTGCCGCCCTGTTTACGGTGATCTGCTTCGGGCTGCTGTTCACCCGCTTCCTGTGGCTGCAGTGGTACAAGCACGACCAGTACTCGGCCAAGGCCGAGGACAACCGGATCTCGGTGGCGCCGATCGAGCCCAATCGCGGCATCATCATGGACCGCAACGGCGTGATCCTGGCGCGCAACTATTCGGCCTACACGCTGGAAATCACGCCGTCGAAGCTGACCGATACCCTCGACAACACGATTGAGTCGCTTTCGTCACTTGTCGATATCCAGCCGCGTGACCGCCGCCGCTTCAAGCGCCTGCTGGAAGAGTCGCGCAGCTTCGAAAGCCTGCCGATCCGCAGCCAGCTTTCCGACGAGGAAGTGGCCAAGTTCTCCGCCCAGCGCTTCCGTTTTCCCGGCGTGGATGTGCGCGCGCGGCTGTTCCGCCAGTACCCGCTCGGCGAATCGGCCAGCCACGTGATCGGCTACCTGGGGCGCATCTCGCAGCGCGACCAGGAGCGGATCGATGCGATGGACGAGGCCAACGACGCCGAGGGCGCCAAGTACGATCCGCGCAAGGACGCCGACAACTACAAGGGCACCAACTACATCGGCAAGATCGGCCTGGAGCAGAGCTACGAGGCCGAACTGCACGGGCTGACCGGCTTCGAGGAAGTGGAAGTGAGCGCGGGCGGGCGGCCGATCCGCACGCTGTCCACCTCGCCGGCCACGCCGGGCAACAACCTGATCCTGTCGCTGGACATCCGCCTCCAGCAACTGGCCGAGCAGCTGTTTGGCGACCGGCGCGGTGCGCTGGTGGCGATCGAGCCGGCCACGGGCGACATCCTGGCCTTCGTCTCCAAGCCGACCTACGACCCGAACCTGTTCGTGGAAGGCATCGATTCGAAGACCTGGGACGAACTCAACAGCTCGCCGGACAAGCCGCTGCTGAACCGCCCGCTGCGCGGCACCTATCCGCCCGGCTCCACCTACAAGCCGTTCATGGCGCTGGCGGCGCTGACCATCGGCAAGCGCACGGCCGCCTGGGGCATGCACGATCCGGGCTTCTTCACGCTGGGCAACCACACCTTCCGCGACGACAAGCCGGGCGGCCACGGCTGGGTGGACATGCAGGCGTCCATCGTGCAGTCCTGCGACACCTATTACTACGCGCTGGCGCGCGACATGGGCGTCAACGGCATCCACGACTTCATGAAGCCGCTCGGGTTCGGCCAGATCACGGGTATCGACATCGAGGGCGAAAGCCGCGGCATCCTGCCGTCCACCGAGTGGAAGCGCAAGGCGTACCGCAAGCCCGAGCAGCAGAAGTGGTATGACGGCGAGACCATCTCGCTGGGCATCGGGCAGGGCTACAACAGCTTCACGATCCTGCAACTGGCCAATGCGGTGTCGATCATCGTCAACAATGGCGCGGCGATGAAGCCCCACCTGGTGAAGGCGGTGGAGGATTCGGTCTCGCGCCAGCGGACGCTGACCGTGCCCAAGGAAAGCTATCGGATTCCGCTCAAGCAGGCCGATATCGACGTGATCAAGAAGGCCATGGTGGCCGTGACGCACTCGGGCACTGCCGCGCGCGTGTTCGCGGGCGCGGCCTACGAATCGGCCGGCAAGACCGGCACGGCGCAGACCTACACGCTGGCCAAGGGCGAGAAGTACAACCACCATGCCATCGACGAGCGCAAGCGCGACCACTCGCTCTATACCGCGTTCGCGCCGGCGGACAACCCGAAGATCGCGCTGGCGCTGATCGTCGAGAACGCCGGCTTCGGCGCGGCCGTGGCGGCGCCGATCGCGCGGAAGGTGATGGATTACTACCTGCTCGGCAAGTGGCCCGAGGAGTTGCAGGCCAACGCGCCGCCGCCGGCCGAGCGCGAGCGCGCGGGCGGCAAGCCGCCGGTGGACACGCCGAGCGTGTTCACCACCGGCCTGACGGCGAACGTGGCGACGGCCACGGTGATGGCCAATGCGCCGGTGAGCGCGGCCTCGGGCGCGGACGCCAGTGCTGCGGGGGCGAGTGCAGCCCTGGCGGGGGCTTCCGGCGCCACCGTGGCATCGGGCGCCGGCGCGCGCGGCGCGTCGGAATCGATCGCCGCACAGCTTGACCCGGCCGCCATCGCGCCGGCCTCGGCCGTGGCCACGCTCGACGAACGGATGCTCCAGGCGCTTGGCCACAGCAAGCCGGCCGCGCCGGCTCCGGTGCCGGCCCCGGCACCCGCCGCGCGCCCCGCACCCGCCTCGGCGCCTGCGCCGGCCAAGCCACGCGTCCGGCCGGTCAGCACGACGGCACCCGCCCCCCGTAACAATGCTTCAGAGTAAAGGAGACGGGCACCATGGATAAACGCCGCGTCGTGTCCGTGATCCGGACGGCCCTCACGGGCTTCGACAAGCCGCTGGCCCTGATCGTCTTCCTGCTGTTCGCCACCGGTATCGTGGCGCTGTACTCGGCCGCCATCGACATGCCGGGCCGCGTGGAAGACCAGCTGCGCAACATCCTGCTCTCGTACGCAGTGATGATGGTGATCGCCTACATGCCGACCCAGCTGCTGATGCGGGTCGCCGTCCCCCTATATACAGTGGGCGTGGCGCTGCTGATTGCCGTGGCGATGTTCGGCCTGATCCGCAAGGGCGCGCGGCGCTGGCTCAACGTGGGCATGGTGATCCAGCCGTCCGAGATCATGAAGATCTCGATGCCGCTGATGCTGGCGTGGTACTTCCAGAAGCGCGAGGGCGTGGTCAAGTGGTTCGACTTTGTCGTGGCGCTGGTCATGCTCGGCATTCCGGTGGGGCTGATCGCCAAGCAGCCTGACCTTGGCACGGCGCTGCTGGTGCTGGCCGCCGGCCTCTATGTGATCTATTTCGCCGGGCTGACCTGGAAGATCATCCTGCCGCTGCTGGCCATCGGCGTGGTGGCGGTCACGCTGCTGATCTCGTATGAAAGCCAGATCTGCGCCCCGGGCGTGAACTGGCCGATCCTGCACGACTACCAGCAGCACCGCGTCTGCACGCTGCTGGACCCCACCACCGACCCGCTCGGCAAGGGCTTCCACACCATCCAGTCGATTATCGCCATCGGTTCGGGCGGCGTGACCGGCAAGGGCTGGCTCAAGGGCACCCAGACCCACCTGGAATTCATCCCCGAGAAGCACACCGACTTCATCTTCGCGGTGTTCTCGGAGGAATTCGGCCTGATCGGCAACGCGGTGCTGCTGGTGCTGTACCTGATGCTGATCTTCCGCGGGCTGTATATTGCCGCCAATGCGCCGACGCTGTTCTCGCGGCTGCTGGCGGGTTCCATCACGCTGATCTTCTTCACCTACGCTTTCGTGAACATGGGCATGGTGAGCGGGATCCTGCCCGTGGTGGGCGTGCCGCTGCCGCTGCTCAGTTACGGCGGGACGGCGCTGGTGACACTGGGCATGGGGATCGGCATCCTGATGAGCATTTCGCGCCAGAAGCGGCTGATCCAGACCTAGCAGTGCCGTTTGCTACACTGCCATCCGAAAAATACTCCGGTAGAAGCTTATGAACGCCCAAGATGTCGCCGCCTGGCTGCAGAGCAATCCGCAGTTCTTCGAGGAACACGCCGAACTGCTGGCCGCGGTGCAGCTGACCAGCCCGCATAGCCATCGCGCCGTGTCGCTGCAGGAGCGCCAGATGGAAATCCTGCGCGAGAAGAACAAGGGGCTGGAGCTGAAGCTGGCCGACCTGGTCCGCCACGGGCACGACAACGACCGCACCCAGCAGCGCATGCACGCCTGGCAGCTCCGCCTGCTGGCCGAGGCCGACTCGCACGCGCTGCCGTACACGGTGCAGGACGGCCTGCAGCAGGTGTTCGACGTGCCGGCCGTGGCGCTGCGCGTGTGGAACGTCGGCGAAGCCTTTACGCACATCGAAGTGGCGCAGGGCGCCAGCGACGACCTGCGCCTGTTTGCCGAAGGGCTGCGCGCGCCGTATTGCGGCCCGAACAGCGGCTTCGAGGCCGCCGCGCTGCTCGAGCGTGATGACATCGCCTCGCTGGCGATGGTGGCGCTGCGCGTGCCGACCCGCCCGGACGAAGACGCGCTGGGCGCCACCTTCGGCCTGCTGGTGCTGGGCTCGCCCGATGCGCGCCGCTTCCACGAAGGCATGGGCACGGCCTACCTGGGCCAGATCGGCGAAGTCGCCGGCGCCGCGCTGAACCGCCTGCGCGACTGACATGTCCCGCCGCCCGCCATCGGATAGCGAGGCACCGGACCCCAAGCCGGTGCCCGATCCGCTGGTGGTGCGCTACCTCGACTGGCTGGCCACCGGCCGCAAGCTGGCCGAACACACGCTGGCCAGCTACGGCCACGACCTCTCCGTGCTCCAGACCCACGCCGCGCGCCACGCGCCGGGCGTGGCGCTGCTGGCGCTCGAAACCCATCACATCCGGTCCTTCGCCGCGCGCATGCACGGCGGCGGCCTGTCCGCGCGGACCATCGCCCGCACGCTTTCCGCCTGGCGCGGCTTCTACCTGTGGGCGGCGCGCCATGGCCATGGCGTGGCGGTGAATCCTGTCGATGGGGTGCGCGCGCCCAAGCGCGGCCAGCCGCTGCCCAAGGCGCTGTCGGTGGAGCATGCGGTGGCGCTGGTCGCCCATCGCCCCGGCGACTCGGCCGAGGCGCGGCGCGACCAGGCGGTGTTCGAACTGTTCTATTCGAGCGGGCTGCGGCTGTCGGAGCTGGTGCAGCTCGACCTGCGCTACACCGAGGATGGCGCGTACCGCTCGATCGGCTGGATCGACCTGGCGGGCGCCGAGGTCACCGTGATCGGCAAGGGCTCGCGCCGGCGCTCGGTGCCGGTCGGCAGCAAGGCGATGGAGGCGCTGCGGGCGTGGCTGGCCGTGCGCGACACGCTGCTGCGCCCCGGCGCAGCGCCCGAGGACGCCCACGCGCTGTTCCTCGGCACGCGCGGCAAGCGGCTGTCCGGGGCGACCGTGCAGTCGCGCATCCGCAAGCAGGCGCTGTCGGCCGGCGTGCCGACCCACGTGCATCCGCACATGCTGCGCCACTCATTCGCCACGCATATGCTCCAATCGTCAGGCGACCTGCGCGCGGTGCAGGAGATGCTCGGCCACGCCAGCATCGCCACGACGCAGGTCTACACCTCACTCGACTTCCAGCATCTGGCCAAGGTCTACGACCAGGCCCACCCGCGCGCGGGGCGTGCAAAGACTGCCGCCGCAAAGCCTGCGCCGACACCATCGGAAAAAGACGAAGAAAGCTGAGTCACCCGGCCGGACCCCATAGCCGCCAAGCCATCTTCGCCGACGCGAGTTTCGGCATTTTACGATTGTAGTGACCGGATCCTCGCTTCTAGCATGCCGAATACGCAGCTTTTCAGGCTGCGGTGGCATGGAAGCGAGGTCATATGGCTGATGTTTTTGAAGAGGACGATGGGCGGTCGGCTCAACCCGCGCCGGCTAACGAATCGAAGCGGAACAAGCTCAATATCGCCACGCGCGTCGTGCCGATGCAGATCGACGCGCAGGGACGGCCGTACTGGGAGTCGTTCCTGACACCGGAAAGCTTCGAGGTCCGGGCGGAAGCACAGATTCCTTCGCACCTGCCCGGAATTATTATCTTTGTGCACGGGGTCAATTCGGAAGGGGAGTGGTATGACGCGGCGGAAGGCGCGCTATGCGACGGGTTGAATCAGCGATTGAATCGCGCAGACCTCGAAGCAACCACCTACACGGCGGTTGATAGCGTAACAAAACAGCAGGATGGGCGCCGTGTCGTAACAGCAGGATATTCCCCCGTCATCCGCTTCTACTGGGGCTATCGAGCTCCCGATGGTCAGGAAGAAAACTATACGATCCCGCTACGAAATATCCGGGGCACTGATTACAGTGCGCCGCAATGCACGAGTCAGGGCGGGCCATGGTATTGGGGCGGTGGTCCTTTCCAGAACGGCACAAATAATCTTCAGCAACTCTGGAGCGAGGCCGGTTTCCGCCGGCATGTCCTGGGTGTGGATATGCAGGCGCTCAATACCGAGACGGAGCGCCAATTGCAGGACGCGCCGCCACGCACCTATTACGCCCATGCGGTGCAGCGTCTGGCCGGGCTGATCGACAAGATTCGCCGGCATTCGCCTAATGACACGATCTCGATTTGCTCGCACAGCCAGGGAACGATGATTGCCATGGCCGCCACGGCCTTGTGCGAGACGCGCGCGCCGGACGCGCTGTTCATCATGAATTCGCCGTTCGCACTCGACGACAAAATCACCGACTCCCTCACCTGTGGCAATGAACGACCTACCGAACGGGCAAGGGTCAATACTTTCCGCAATATCGCCAACCGGATCAAACAGGAAAAGCGGGCGCTCTCACCGGCGCAGATAAAGTGCTTGCAAGTCGGTGCGACCGAGGACATGAATTTCTGGCGCCCCGATCTCGAAAATCACTTCGGCATGCCCGAGCGCGACAACCATGGGCGGTTATACGTGTACTTCAGCCCCCATGACCGGGTGATGGGTTGCACGGCCTTGCAGAGTATTGGCTGGCAGGGCTTGGATGCCAATCTGCTGGCGGAGTTGGGCGATACGGTCAAACAAAGGATGCTGGCGCGAGGTACGCCTTGCGGCGACGCGCCGGGCGTCAAGAAGTTTGGGTCGCTACCGCCGATCCCGGATCCACCTCCCGGGGTCAAGTCCGACGATTTCTGGGACGGTAATCGCGGGGTACTGGGTGGATTGATGAAGCTTTGGGCGGTACCTGACAAGAACAAGACGGTGACGATCAACGCCGAGGCAGTGCCGAATCCATTGACGGCTGAGGAGGTGCAGCGCTTCGATAGGCCAAAACATACTGCCGCAAAATGGGGCGAGGTTGACCCGGAAACCGGTGAGCGTCTCGATACGACATTCTCATATCTCGCATCGATCTACGAGCCGGAGGAATACAGGGAAGAGCCAGACATCTACAACGATGGGCGACCCAATCGCAGAATTGAGACCCGGGAAGAGATGCGGAAGCGCATCGACCAATATCAACCCGAGCCGACGGATCACAGCAGCTTGCCTGAAAATGCCGAATTCATGAAGCGCGTGGTCGCCTATGACCTGCCCGTTGGCTTCTGCGATGCATATAAGGACCCCACATTCTGGACCCGATTGCTGCAGGAGGCCGATTGGACCTCCTTGCGGGACCCGTATTTCCTTACCGGCAACCTGATGAAGCCCGCCATGCCGTCGCTTATCGACGGCGAAACCGTGGCAGCTGAAATCACCCGCGCTCAGGCTGAAAAGATCAAACGGAGGGAATTCTGATGCGAAGCGCCATCACCGCCGCCGCACTGGGCGCCCTTTTGATTGCCGGTTGCGCCACGCCGCCCTCTTATGTCGGCCCACCGCTGGACGCCGTCTACGATGTGGCGCCACAGGTGATCTATCGCATCGACGACCATCGTTTTATGACACTAGAGAACTATTGGGATTGCCACCATGGGACGACGTACTACAACGACACGAAGCAAGGGATTCGCAAAAGACTTGGGCGCAACGGCATCGAGAACTTTCAGGGCAGGCTCATCAATGCGGATGCAACCGGCCTGAACCTTGTCATTCCGTCGTCCCAGCCGCCAGAACGGACGTGCAGCGACCGAGGCTGCTCCATCTCGTTGCTCTATTCGACCGATGGCGGCAAAACCTTCAAAGGCTGGCGCTATATGGTGAGCTTCGACCCATTCAAAGACTCGAAGCGGTTCACCATTGCGGCGACTGAAGACGCTATGTATATATCGAAATTGCACAGCGAGACTACCGGCAGAATTATTACCGCGCGATATCCGTTGATTCCCGGTTTTGTCTACGGCAAGGAAGACCTGCCCAATGGTCTGCGCATTGAGTTTGATACCAAATTGCCGTCTGGTCTCCGCTCCCCCACCGGTCAGGAACGCTTCTCCTGTGACCCGTCCATTCGCCCCACCAACCCTCCGGTTGTGAGGTAAGGGGTGCTAGTCAGACCACTGCGACAAAATGTTGCGAAAGCGCTCCATCTCGGGCAGCAGCCACTGGCGGAACGCCTGCACCTTAGGCAATTCCAGGCTGGCCTGCGTGCTGACGAAGTACAGCAGCCACGGGCAGACGATGCTCACGTCGAACAGTCGCACCACGCGGCCGGAGAGCAGGTCGTTGTAGGCCAGCGAGGAGCGGATCAGCGCGATGCCCTGGCCCTCGGCGGCGGCCTGCAGCAGCAGCGAGGAATCCTGCAGCAGCAGGCCCTTGCGCGGCTCCGGCCAGTCCAGCCCGGCGGCTTCGAACCACGGTTGCCACGGATCGCCCTCGCCGCGCAGCAGCGGCATGCCGGCCATGTGCGCCGGCTGCTCGGGCAGGCGGCCGCCGTTGAAATCGGGGCTGCACACGGGAAAGAACACATCGTCGAGCAGCCGTTCCACGTACAGGCCGGGGTAGTCACCGTTGCCCATGCGCAGCGCGATGTCCACTTCCTCATTGGCGAAGTCGACCAGCGAGTTCGAGGACAGCAGCTCCACGTCCAGCTCTGGATGCTGCTCGATAAAGCTGCCAATGCGCGGCGTGAGCCAGCGCGCGGCGAAGGACGGCATGGTGCTGATGGTCAGCCGCTTGTCGCGGTTGCCGGCCTGGAGCACGCGCGTGGCATCGGCGATCTGCAACAGCGCGTCGCGCACGCGCTCGGCGTAGACCCGGCCGTTGGCGGTCAGCATCACCCGCTTGCCGCGCCGCTCGAACAGCAACTGGCCCAGTTCCTCCTCCAGCGCGCGGACCTGGTGGCTGACGGCGCCATGGGTGACGAACAACTCCGCCGCCGCGCGGGAAAAGCTCTCGTGGCGGGCGGCGGCCTCGAAGGCGCGCAGCGCGGAGAGCGCCGGCAGGCGCGGGAAATCGCGCTTCCAGCGCTGTCCATTGTCGGGATTCCAGCTGCCGCTCCAGACCATGATGCGAGTTCTCTATGTGAGTTTGGCTAACAAGACACAAGAATATATATCGTTTTGATAGTGCTAGGGCAATCACTAGAATGCAATGCACCGGAACCGCTTGTCAGCGCCCCCTAACTGGCCCGGTCCAATATCCAGGCCAGTTCCGGCGCATCTGACCAGTCAGCGGGCACCCGGCACACGGAGAAAGCCATCATGAAAGCATTGCTCACAACGACAGTGTTCACCCTCGTCCCTGGCGAAGTCACCAGCCTCTCGCTCCATGCTGCCCAGCGTCTGTTTGTGGAAGACGCCAAAGCCACGGACGTGTGGGTGACCCGCGAGAACGACTCGGAGGATTACTGGCTCCGTTGTGGCGGCAGCCTGTTGCTCCGGCGCGGCGACGAGATCGTGATCAGCGTGGACTCGCGCGCGACCCGCCCGGTCAGGTTGGCGCTGATTGCCGAAGCACGCCGCCCGGCGGCGACCGTGGCGGACCTGCCACATTTCGTGTTCCGCGCCGTGAGGCGTTTGGTTCGAGGGACCGAATGGACACCGGGCCAGGATCAGGTCACGGCCTCCTGAACTGAGGCTGGTCTGGCCGCCCAGACCGGACCGGGAGGCCGAATGCGAGACCCCGCCATGACCGGGGTCGCCCACCAGGGGCCGGCGGATGCCGGCCCTTTTCGTTACACTCTCGGGCATGCATGCCATTCAAGTCATCGAACGGGGTCTGGAGCCGTACGCGCCCTGTTTCGACGCCATGCGCGCCTATACCGAGGCCCGCACGCCCGACACGCCGGACCAGATCTGGCTGGTCGAGCACCCGCCGGTCTACACGCTCGGCCAGGCCGGGGACCCCGCGCACCTGCTCTCGCCCGACGCCGCCATCCCCGTCGTCAAGATCGATCGTGGCGGACAGATCACTTATCACGGCCCGGGCCAGGTCGTGGCCTACCTGCTGCTCGACCTGCGTCGTCGCCACCTGATGGTGCGCGAGCTGGTGACCGATATCGAGCAGGCGGTGCTGGACACGCTCGCGGCGTATAATCTCGCAGCCGAACGCAAGCCCGGCGCCCCCGGCATCTACCTGTCGGACGGACCGCACCAGGGCGCCAAGATTGCCGCGCTCGGCCTCAAGATCCGCAACGGCTGCAGCTATCACGGCGTCAGCCTCAACGTGCAGATGGACCTCTCACCGTTCCTTCGCATCAACCCCTGCGGCTATGCCGGACTGGAAACAGTCGACATGGCCAGCGCGGGCGCCACCGTGCCGGGGGCAGGCGAAGCCGGGGGAACGCCATCGACGCTGAGTGCCACGACGAATGCCACGAAGGGCGCCGTCACTGCGGCCCACTACCCCGAAATCGCGCGACGCCTGGCGGCGGCCCTGTGCGAGGTGCTGGCGGCGCGCGAAGCGCGTGCCCCGGCGCGTGGGAATGCCGCCGCCGAGGCCGCCTGAGCACAGCGATGGCGTACCCGGCCCCGATTCACAGCCAAGTCCACAGCCAAACATGCACGCGGCCAAGCGTGCGGAGAACAGTATGAGCGACGCCCTGATCGCCACGTCCAGCGAAGCCCCGCAATCCCCTGCCGAGTACGATCCGACCCGCAAGCAGAAGTCGGCCGACAAGACCGCGCGCATCCCCATCAAGATCGTGCCGGCCGAGAAGCTGAAGAAGCCGGAGTGGATCCGCGTGAAGGCGGCCACCGGCAACTCGCGCTTCTACGAGATCAAAGACATCCTGCGCGCGAACAACCTCGTCACGGTGTGCGAGGAAGCGAGCTGCCCGAACATCGGCGAGTGCTTCGGCAAGGGCACGGCCACGTTCATGATCATGGGCGACAAGTGCACGCGCCGCTGCCCGTTCTGCGACGTGGGCCATGGCCGCCCCGATCCGCTCGACGTGAACGAGCCGGGCAACCTGGCGCGCACCATCGCCCAGTTGAAGCTGAACTACGTGGTGATCACCAGCGTGGACCGCGACGACCTGCGTGACGGCGGCGCCCAGCATTACGTGGATTGCATCTCGCAGACCCGCGCGCTGTCGCCGGCCACGCGCATCGAGGTGCTGGTGCCTGACTTCCGTGGCCGTCTGGACAAGGCGCTGGACGTGCTCCAGGCCGCCCCGCCCGATGTGATGAACCACAACATGGAAACCGTGCCGCGCCTGTACAAGCAGGCGCGTCCGGGCGCCGACTACGCGCACTCGCTCAAGCTGCTGCAGGAGTTCAAGCGCCGTAATCCGCACCTGCCGACCAAGTCGGGCCTGATGGTGGGCCTGGGCGAGACTGACGAGGAAATCCTCGAAGTCATGCGCGACATGCGCGCCCACGATATCGACATGCTGACCATCGGCCAGTATCTGGCGCCGTCGAACCATCACCTGCCGGTGATGCGCTACGTGCATCCGGACACCTTCAAGATGTTCGAGGAAGAGGCCTACAAGATGGGCTTCACCCACGCCGCCGTGGGCGCCATGGTGCGCAGCTCGTACCACGCCGACCAGCAGGCGCATCAGGCCGGGTTTGCCTGAAGCAAAACAAAGCACGCAGGTAGCAGGATCAAAGAAGGCCGGGACACGCTCCCGGCCTTTTTTATTGCCTATTGTTCCGACAGGCAGGCAAGCGGCGCCTTGAATGTCTGCGCACCGCCTTTCAACCACCTTTCACAATAAGCGCAGCAAAAATCACTTATTCCCCGTCTTGGCGACATCTTGTCGCTAACGGTGCATAACATCCTAGGGACAACCCCGAGTGCTGGGCGTTGGCATGTTTCGTTATGATGAATTTATCGATAAATCGTCGATGAAATACGGCTGAGTCACATTCGGTCCGACGCCATCCGACCTCTTCCTCACAGGTTGCCCCCACATGCCCGATTGCACCGTCCATCGCCTGGCCGAGCAGGCGCTGCTCTATAGCGTGGCGCCGCCCGCTTCGCTCGATGTCCAGCGCCGCATCTGGGCCATGGCCGAGCGCGCCGCCGACTGGCGCGGCGTAGTGGACGTGGTGCCGGGCATGAACAATCTCACCCTGGTGTTCGACGACACCGCCGACGTGGCCGCGCTGGAGCGCAATCTGAAGGTGGCGTGGGCCTCCGGCGAGACGCGCAACGCCACCGGCAAGCTGGTGGAGATTCCCGTGCGCTACGGCGGCGAGTTCGGCCCCGATCTGGCCGATGTGGCCGCGCACACGGGCATGACGCCGCAGGAAGTGGTGCGCCGGCATGCGGCCGGCGAGTACGTGGTGTATTTCCTTGGCTTCCAGCCCGGCTTCGCCTATATGGGCGGGATGGTCCCCGAACTGGCCACGCCGCGCCGCCGCGAGCCGCGCCTGGCCGTGCCGGCCGGTGCCGTGGGCATCGGCGGCGAGCAGACCGGCATCTATCCGGCCGTGCTGCCCGGCGGCTGGCAGTTGATCGGCCATACCGACGCCCAGCTCTTCGTGGCGGACCGCGATCCGCCGTCCCTGTTCGCGCCGGGCGACACCGTGCGCTTCATCGTCGAGGAGTATCTGGCGTGATCGAAATCATTCGTCCCGGCGCGCAGGCGTCCGTGCAGGATCTCGGCCGGGTGGGCTTCCGACGCTTCGGGGTGGGCCGCTCGGGCGCGGCGGACAGTCTGGCGCTCCAGGTGGGCAACCGGCTGCTCGGCAACGCGGCCGGCGCCGCCGGCATCGAATTCACGCTGGGCCGCGCGGCCATGCGCTTCCATGTCGATATGCGCGTGGCGCTGGTCGGGGCCGAGTGCGGCGCCAACCTGGACGGCGTGCCGGTCTGGTGCTGGCATGCCTTCGATGTGCATCGCGGCGAGACCCTGACGCTGCCGTCCCCGCGCGGTGGCACCCGCACCTACCTCTGCGTGGCGGGCGGCATCGATGTGCCGCTGGTCATGAACTCCCGTAGCACGGACCTGAAGTCCGGCTATGGCGGCTTCGAGGGCCGCGTGCTGCGCGAAGGCGACAAGCTGCCCGCCGGCCGTCCGGGCCTGGACGAGGAACGCGACTGGCTCGGCGTGGCCGCACCCGGCTGGGCGCTGCCCGTGAACCGCATCGACGACGCCTGGGCCATCCGCATGCTGCCCGGCCCCGAATATCCCGATTTCGAACCCGCCGCGCAGGCCGCGCTGTGGCAGTCCGACTGGACCATCACGCCGCAGAGCAACCGCATGGGCCTGCGCCTGCAGGGCCCCGCGCTGGCGCGCCGCGCCGAGCGCAGCGGCGACCTGCTCTCGCACGGCGTGGTGCCGGGCGTGATGCAGGTGCCGCCGGCCGGCCAGCCCATCGCCCTGATGAGCGATGCGCAGACCACGGGCGGCTATCCGAAGATTGGCGTCGTGATCGGCGCCGACCTCTGGCGGCTGGCGCAGGTGCCGCTCGGCGCGTCCGTGCGCTTCGTGCAGGCCACGCTGGACGAGGCCGCCGCCGCGCAGGCGGAGCTGGACCGCTACCTGCGGCAGATCGACCAGGCGCTGCAATGGCAGGGCGATGGCATGAAGATCGCCGCGCGCCGCCGCACCACCACGCGCTTCGTGGCGTAACCGGGCTGGACCCCACCGTACAAGGAGAACCCCCATGCAAATCGACCTGAACGCCGACCTGGGCGAAGGCTGCGGCAACGACGAAGCCCTGCTGGCGCTGATCAGCTCCGCCAACGTGGCCTGCGGCTGGCACGCCGGCGATGCCGCCACCATGCTCCAGACCGTGAAGTGGGCCATCGCCAACAACGTGGCGATTGGCGCGCACCCGAGTTTCCCGGACCGCGAGAACTTCGGCCGCACCGAGATGCAGCGCGACCCGGAAGCCGTCTACGCCGACGTCCTGTACCAGATCGGCGCGCTCGACGCCATCGTGCGCGCCCAGGGCGGCCAGCTCGCCCACGTGAAGCCGCATGGCGCGCTCTACAACATGGCCGTGCGCGATGAAAAACTCTGCGCCGCCATCGTACGGGCCGTGCGCGACTACAACCCCGACCTCGTCTTCTTCGGCCTGGCCAACAGCCGCATGATCACCATGGCGCGCGACGCCGGGCTGCAGGTGAAGGAAGAAGTGTTCGCCGACCGTGGCTACAACCCCGACGGCACGCTGGTCAAGCGCGGCACGCCGGGCGCGCTGCACGACGACGAGGAAGTTGCCCTGGACCAGACCCTGTCGATGGTGCGCGACCAACGCGTGCGCGCCATCGACGGCACCTGGGTACCGATCCGCGCCGAA
Organism: Cupriavidus sp. 01L43; assembly: GCF_056399925.1. Taxonomy (NCBI): domain Bacteria; kingdom Pseudomonadati; phylum Pseudomonadota; class Betaproteobacteria; order Burkholderiales; family Burkholderiaceae; genus Cupriavidus; species Cupriavidus sp. 01L43. The sequence goes on along the minus strand of NZ_JBFTSH010000003.1, from coordinate 265,014 downwards.
ACCGTGTGTCTGCACGGCGACGGCGCCCACGCGCTTGCCTTCGCGCGCCGCATCCGGGAACGGCTCGGCGCGGAAGGCATCGCCATCCGGGCTGGTGCCTGACGGGCGCCCGCCCGCCGGCGCTGGCTTTGCTCCACCGTTAGCTTCACCTTCTATCTGGTGTTACCCATGGAATCGGCTGTCAATCTTTGGCCCCTGCTCGGGGTCGGCGTCATCGTCATCGGCTTTGTCCTGCGGTTCAATCCCATGCTGGTGGTGGCGCTTGCCGCCATCGTCACGGGGCTGACCGCTTCCATGCCGCTGATGCAGATCTTCACCGCGATCGGCACGGCCTTCGTCAAGGCGCGCAACCTGCCGCTGATCATCCTGCTGCCGCTGGCCGTGATCGGCCTGCTCGAGCGCCACGGCCTGCGGGAGCACGCGCAGGCGTGGATCTCGCGCATCGCCTCGGCCACGGTGGGCCGCCTGCTGATCGTCTACCTCGCCGTGCGCGAGCTGACCGCCGCCGTGGGGCTGACCAGCCTGGGCGGGCATCCGCAGATGGTGCGTCCGCTGCTGGCCCCGATGGCCGAAGGTGCGGCCGAGAACCGCTTCGGGCACCTGCCCGAGCCGGTGCGCCAGCGCGTGCTGGCCTTCTGCGCCGCCACCGACAACGTGGGCCTGTTCTTCGGCGAGGACATCTTCGTGGCCTTCGGTGCCATCGCGCTGATGCACACCTTCCTGCTGTCGTCGAACATCGACGTGGAGCCGCTGCACATCGCCGTCTGGGGCATTCCCACCGCGATCTGCGCGTTCCTGATCCACGCGGTGCGCCTGAAGCGGCTGGACGGCTGGCTCGAGCGCGAACTGGGCAAGACGCCGGCGGGGACGCCGGCCACGTCCGCCGCATCCGGCAAGGTTGGGGAGTAAGCCATGATCGTATCCATCGACTATCTCTACTGGCTGGCCGGCTTCGTGCTGGCGATTACCGCCCTGATGACGTTCACGGACAAGACGCACCCGCGTCGCCTGTCCACCGGCCTGTTCTGGGCGCTGTACGCGGCCATCTTCCTGATTGGCGACAAGATCCCGCCGGCCATCGTCGGCATCGCCGCCGTGCTGATGGCACTGATCGCCGGCTTCGGCGGCGTGGGCCACGGCAAGCACGGCACGCTGCCCGAGTCGGAGCGCCGCGCCAGCGCCAAGCGGCTGGGCAACAAGCTGTTCATCCCGGCGCTGCTGATTCCGCTGGTGACCGTGATCGGCACGGTGCTGTTCAAGGACGTGAAGCTGGCCGGCGTGCCGCTGCTCGATCCGAAGAACGTGACGTTCGTGTCGCTCGGCATTGGCTGCCTGGTTTCGCTGGCCGTGGTGTGCTGGCTGACGCGTGACACCGTGACGCAAGGCATGCGCGAGTCGCGCCGGCTGATCGAGTCGCTGGGCTGGGCGCTGGTGCTGCCGCAGATGCTGGCGATGCTGGGCCTGGTCTTCGCGGACGCCGGCGTGGGCAAGGCCGTGGCGCACCTGGCCACCGCCTACATCAACATGGACTACAAGCTGGTGGCCGTGGCGGTGTACTGCGTGGGCATGGCGCTGTTCACGGTGATCATGGGCAACGGGTTTGCCGCGTTCCCGGTGATGACCGGCGGCGTGGGCGTGCCCATCCTGGTGGGCATGTTCGGCGCCAACCCGGCCGTGATGGCGGCCATCGGCATGTTCTCGGGCTACTGCGGGACGCTGATGACGCCGATGGCGGCCAACTTCAACATCGTCCCGGCGGCGCTGCTGGAGCTGGACGACAAGAACGCGGTCATCCGCGCGCAGGTGCCGTCGGCGCTGGCCATCCTGGCGGCCAATATCGTCCTGCTGTACTTCCTGATGTAACTGATGGAGACACGCACTATGCGTACCGCCCAGCGAACCGTATTACTTACCGGCTTCGAGCCGTTCGACAAGGAACCGGTCAACCCGTCATGGGAGGCGGTGCGGGCGCTGGACGGCCAGCAGGTGGGCGATGCGATCATCGTCGCCCGCCAGCTGCCGTGCGTGTTCGGCGCGGCCATCGAGGCGATGTCGGCGCTGCTGGCGTCGGTAAAGCCGGATGTGGCGATTGCGGTGGGGCAAGCTGGTGGCCGCACGGAATTGTCGATCGAGCGCGTGGCGATCAATGTCGACGATGCGCGCATCGCCGACAACGCCGGCGCGCAGCCGATCGACCTGACCATTGCCGCCGATGGCCCGGCCGCCTACTTCGCCACGCTGCCGATCAAGGCCATCGTGCGCGACCTGCGCGCGGCGGGCGTGCCGGCGATGGTGTCGCAGACTGCCGGCACCTTCGTCTGCAACCACGTGTTCTACGGGCTGATGGATGGCATCGCGCGGCACGGCCTGACCGGCACGCGCGGCGGCTTCATCCACATTCCCTATCTGCCGGAACAGGCGGCGCGGCATCCCGGCGCGCCGAGCCTGGCGCTGGACACGCTGATCGCCGGCCTGCGGGTGGCGGTGCAGACCACGCTGACCACCGACGCGGATATCCGCGAGCAGGGCGGCCAGCTCCACTAAATCGATTCGATTGGGATCAGGGCTGGCCCGGACCCGGGCCGGCATCCACCTGCCGGTCCGTCGCCGCCGCCACGGCGCGCGCCGTGGCACGGCGCCGGGCCAGCCGCTGCAGCCGCCGGCGCATGCTCATCTGCTCCACGCGCCACAGCACATAGAAGAACGCCGCGAACGGCCACAGCCAGCCCAGCCACTGGGCCAGGCTGTTGAAGTGCACGAAACGTCCCATGCGCCAGCCTTGCTCCGAAATCCACGCATAGGGATTCGGCGGCAGCACGTTGGTCAGCACCACCAGCCCCGCCAGCGCCACGATGGCCAGCAGCGCGCGCAGCCAGCGCGGGAGGCGCAGCAGCAGCACCAGCACCAGCGAACTCGTGGTCAGCGCGAAGCGGCCCCCCTCGGACAGCCAGTTGAAGGTGTTGTCGTCCGCGAACTGCAACTCGGCCACGGTGGCCTTGAGCAGCAGCGCGAAGGCGAGCAGCCCGGCCAGGATGCGCAGCATCGGCGCGGTGCGCCGCATCGCCAGCGAGGCGAACAGCCCCGTGCCGATCCAGCTGCACGCGGTCACCATGGTTTCCAGCATCAACTGGGCCTGCATGTCGTCGGGCCGCAGTCCCACGTTGTTCTGCCAATCGAGCAGGGCGGGGAAGTAGCCCTGCAGGATCTCCATCGGCCAGGAATCGGGGTCGGTCAGCCATTCCCGCACGATGCCGCCCATGCCGAACAGGTGCTCCTGCGGAAAGATCTGCGCGAACGGCCACAGCAGCACCAGCAGGATCGCAAAGCTCGCATGGGGCTCGAACCACGCCATGCGCAGGCGCGTAAGCGTGCCGCGATCGACCAGCGCGCTGGTGAACGGCGCCACCATGGCCGCGCCCAGCAGCGCGCCGAGCGCGTTGGTAATCAGGTCGATATTCGACGAGATGCGGCTCGGCAGCCAGGTCTGCAACGCCTCCATGACCGCCGACAGCAGCGCGCCGGCCACCAGCGCGATCAGCGTGGCGCGCGCGCCCGAGATGCGCGGGTGCAGCGCCAGCACGACCAGCGCCCCGAACGGGCAATAGCCGAGCACGTTGGTAATCAGGTCGAACTCGGTGATGTAGCGCGGCTTGGGCGCGGTCAGGAAGGCCAGCGGCGAGATGCCGTTATTGACCCATCCCGTGAACGGATAGAGGCTGGCGTAGGCCACCAGCAGCGTGAAGCAGATCAGGCCGACGCGCGCCAGCGGCGAGTGGCGCGGCAGCCAGCCGTCCAGCTCCGGCTGGCGCGGCTGCTGCGGTGGCTGCGGCGGCGGGGGCGGGGGAGATGTCGGGGGCGCGACCAGAGTCATGCGTGCGAATACAGGCCGCCGTTACGGCCGGGGCGGATTCGGTGACGGCGGCGCCGTCGGCAGCGGCACCGCATTGGCGCCGGGCGGGTTGGCGGCGGGCAGCGCGGCCGGGCCGGATGCCGTGGCGGCGGCCAGCGGCAGTGTGGCAGCCCAGTCGAGGATGGCGGCGATCACCGCGTCGCTGCTGGTGGAGAGCGCCTTGACGCCGCCGGCGCCATCGGCGCTGGAGGCGGGCTGCTCGGCCACGAAGGTCTTCTGGCCGATCAGGCCCTTGTGATAGACGGTGGCGCGCGCCCGCACCACGCCCCGGCTGGCGGTGGCGCTGTCGAACACCTGCTCGAAGGCGAGCAGGTCCACCTTGAGCGCCGGCACCGAGCCATCGCCGAACCACGTCAGCGCGCCGCGCCCGGACACCGCGTCGCGCAGGCGCGCATCGAACAGGCGGGGTGGCGAATCGACCCAGCGCTGCGTGGCATAGGCCTGCAGCCGCTGCGCCTGCGAGTATTGCAGGCGGTAGTAGAGCGACTGGTTGTCCATCCATACCGGGCCGTCGGTCTGGGCCACGCGCAGCTTGGGCAGCGGTGCGGGCGACTGCGACGGCGTGCCGGCCATCGGCCCGAGGTCATAGGTCAGCGCGGACGGCCCCGGCGACAGCGCGCTGCATCCGCCCAGTGCGAGCAGTGCGGCAAGGGCGGCGATTCGTACGAGTCCTACAGGCGTCATGGCGGAGTCCCGGTGGAAGTTGGGGCGAAGGGCAGGGCGATGGTCGATGATCATGGCGCGCTGAACCCCGCTTCGCCCGGGCCCGGCGTGGGCGAGGGGCCGCCGAACAGCACGCTGCTGGGCCGGTCGTTGAAGGTGCCGGCGGCGCGGTCGATGGTGCGCGCGGTCTGGCGGGCGTCGCGCGCCAGGCCGTTCAGTTGCGGCAGGGTTTCCTCGCTCAGGATGCCGGCGGCCGACTGCACCGAGTCCGCCGCGCCCTGGAGGTTGGTGCCCACGCCGTTGACCGTGCGCAAGACCGTGCCGTTGGGGCTGGCCAGCTCGTCCGCCAGGCGCCGCGTGGAGACCAGCGTGGCGTTGAGGTTATCCACCGCCTGCGGCAGCTTGGCGGCGGCCGGCTGGAGCGAGGCGGACAGCTTCGAGTAATCCTCGGCCGTCTTGTGCACGGAGCGGATGGCGGCCATCAGCTCGTCGCGGTTGGTGGTCTGGAACATCTCGTTGAGCGAGGACATCAGCGTCTCGGTCTGCGTCAGCAGCGAGTCGCCGCGCTTCTCCAGTTCCTCGAAGAAGCCCGGCCGCATGGCGATGCGCGCCGGCGCCCGTGCCGAGGTGGGCAGCGGCGGCGACGCCTTGTCGTTGCCGGCCTCGCGCGCGGTGTCATCGAGCTGCACGTAGGCGATCCCGGTCACGCCCTGGAAGCCCAGCGTGGCGTAGGTCGTGCGGGTGATCGGCGTGTCCTGGTTCACGCTGATGCGCACGATGATCTGCCCCGGCACCTGCGGATCGAACTTGATCGACACCACCTTGCCCACGTCGAGCCCCCGATACTTCACATCGGCCTGCGGCCCGAGGCCATTCACCGTGGAGCGGGTGATGAGGTCGTACGGCACGCGCACCGCGTGGTCGGAACTGAACCAGAACAGCGAGAACAGCACCAGCACGGCCAGTCCGATGGTGAAAACGCCGGCAAGGAAGGCGTTCGACTTGTTTTCCATCAGGTGTCTCCGGAAGGGGGGCGCGGCGCGTCGGGCCGGGTCGGGGCCGGCAGGGCCTGCAACGCGCGCTGGGCGCGGTCGCCCAGGAAGTATTCGCGAATGAAGGGGTGGTCCACCTTCACCAGTTCGGGGATCGGGGCGGCGGCCAGCACCTTGCGGTCGGCCAGCACGGCCACGCGGTCGGACAGTGCCACCAGGGTGTCGAGGTCGTGGGTGATCATCACCACGGTCAGGCCCAGCTCGCGCCGCAGTTCGCGGATCAGATCCACGTAGTCGTCGGACGCCATCGGGTCCAGGCCGGCCGTGGGCTCGTCAAGGAACACCAGTTCCGGCTCCAGCGCCAGCGCGCGGGCCAGCGCCACGCGCTTGACCATGCCGCCGGAGAGGTCGGCCGGCATCTTGTCGGCGTCCTTGGCGGACAGCCCCACCAGTTGCAGCTTGAGCAGCGAGGCCTGGCAGATCAGGTTGTCCGGCAGCGCGCGCAGCTCGCGCATGGGCAGCGCGATGTTGTCGATGACCGACAACGCCGAGAACAGCGCCCCGCGCTGGAACTGGAGCCCCCAGCGGTTGCGCAGCGCCTGCAGCTGCGCCGGCTTGAGCTTGGCGGGGCTTTCGCCGAAGACCTTGATGGTCCCCGACGTGGGCCGCTCCAGCCCCACGATCTGCCGCAGCAGCACGGTCTTGCCCGTGCCGGAGCCGCCCACGATGGACAGCACCTCGCCGCGATAGACATCGAGGTTGAGATGGTCATGCACCACGTTGTCGCCGTAGCGCTTGACCAGGTCGCGCACCTCGATGATCGCCTCGCGGCGGGCGGGGGAGGGATTGGCCGGATGGTTCATAGGCCTACGTCCTTGAACAGGATGGCGAAGATGGCGTCGGCGATGATGACTACGGTGATCGACGTGACCACCGAGGCTGTCGTGCCTTCGCCCAGGCTCTGCGTGTTCGGCCGGATGCGCAGGCCGAAGTGGCAGGCCGTCAGCGCAATCAGCATGCCGAACACCACGCCCTTGCCCAGCCCGAGCCAGAGGTTGGCCACCGGCACGGCCTCGGGCAGCTGGCGCAGGAAGAACGCGTAGCTGATGCCGAGCTGGAACTGCGCGGCGGTCATGCCGCCGAGCAGCGCCATCAGGTCGGTCCAGGCCACCAGCAGCGGCATGGCCACAGCCAGCGCGATCACGCGCGGCATGATCAGCCGGAAGCCGTGCGAGATGCCCATCACCCGCATCGCATCGAGTTCCTCGGTCACGCGCATCACGCCGATCTGCGCGGTGATGGCGGACCCGGAGCGCCCGGCGATCAGGATGGCGGCCAGCACCGGCCCCAGCTCCCGGATCACGGCCATGCCCAGGATATTGACGATGAACGTGCTGGCGCCGAAGGTGCGCAGCTGGTTGGCCGACAGGTAGGACAGCACGATGCCGATCAGGAAGCCCACCAGCGCCGTGATGCCCAGCGCCTTGTATCCCACGTTATAGACGTTGGCCGAAATCTCGCGCCATGGCCCCCGGTGCGGCGCGCGGGCGAAGCGCAGCAGGTCGAAGGTGAGCTGGCCGAGCATGGTCACCCCGATGGCGAACTGGGCGAAGAACGACAGCAGGCTCGCGCCGAGGATGGTGACCGGGTTGAAGCGATCCACCATGCGCTTCTTCCAGCCGTCGCGGCGCAGCGCGGCGATGCGGTCGAACACGCGGCGCTGGCCGTCGTTGAGTTCGACGTTCGCCGGCATCTTGCTGTTCCAGGCCTGCCAGATCAGTTGCGCGCCGATATGGTCGAGCCGGTTCACCCCGGCCAGCGACCACGCGGCGTGCTGGGGCGCCTCGGTCAATTCGTGCAACTGCGCGCGCAGCCCACGGGCTTCGTGGCAGCCGGCGAGCGCGAGTGCGGTCCAGTCCCCCTGCAGCGCGATGCTGCAGGCTCCGTCCTGGCGCGAAATCTCGATGGCCGGCGTCGATGGGCGATCCAAGGGTGAATCCAAAGGGGGGCGGCGATGTGATGGGGGAGTCTCGATTCTATGCTACCGGCCGTGACGTGGCGACCGGGCATCCTCTGACACGGCCACGCGGGGCTGTCCGACAGCCACGGGATCGGGCCAATCCGGCCAAATCGGGCGACGCGGCTACAATCGCGGCTAACTGCCCCAAGCCACCCTGACCCGCCCCGCATGATCGCGCCTCCCGACCGCTCCCACCCCAGCATTCCCAGCCTTGCCGACGATGCCGCCGCGCTGCCCGCGTGGCGCATCGACGCCGCCGCGCTGCGCGCCGCGCTGGACACCGGCCCCGCGCGCGGCTGGACCGTGGAAGTGGTGGAGGAAACCGGCTCGACCAACGCCGACCTGACCCAGGCCTGCCGCAGCGCCGGCTGGGTGGAGGGCTGGGTGGAGGGGGACGAGCGCGCGCAGGTGCGCGTGGCCTATCGCCAGACCGCCGGGCGCGGCCGTCAGGGCCGGCCCTGGCAGGGGCAGGCGGGGCTGACCTTCTCGGTGGCCATGCCGCTGGCGCTGCCGCCGGCCCGCCTGAGTGGCCTGAGCCTGGCCGTGGGACTGGCGCTGGCGGAGGCGCTCGAGGACGTGAACCCCGCGCTCGGCACCCGCGTGGGCCTGAAATGGCCCAACGACCTCCAGATCGACGGCCGCAAGCTGGCCGGCATCCTGATCGAATCGGTGCCGGCGCGGCCCGGCGCGCTCTGGGCGGTGATCGGCATCGGCCTGAACCTGGTGCGCGATGCCCGTATGGAAGCCGCGCTGGGCCGCCCGCTGGCCGGCGTGGCCGAGGCGCTGCCGGGCTTCGACCCCGCCCACCATCCCACCGAGATCCTCGGCGCGGTGCTGAACCGGCTGGCGGCGATGCGCGGCGTGTTCCTGGCCGAAGGCTTCGCGCCGATGGCGGCCCGCTGGTCCACGCGCGATGCCTTCCGCGACGAGCCGGTGCGGCTGCTGCACGACGGCACGCTGCTGGCCGAGGGCCTCGCCCGGGGCGTGGACGGCGACGGCCACCTGCTGCTGGAGACGGCGGACGGGCTGCAACGGATCGCCAGCGGCGAGGTGTCCTTGCGCGGAGCGGCGGCATGAGCGCGCGCCTGCTGATAGATATCGGCAATACCCGGCTCAAGTGGGCGTGGAGCACGGACGACACCGACGCGGCCGCGCCGGCCGGCACCCTGCCCACCCCGTGGCGCCACGCGGGCGCCGCCACGCATGCCGCGCCGGCGGAACTGGCGGCGCTGGTCGGCACATGGCGGGGGCTGGCGGATGGCGGCGTGCCGTCGGTCTGGATCGCCAATGTGGCCGGGGCGGCGATTGGCAAGGCAGTGGCGGCGACGCTGGCCGACGCCTTCGGGGCCGCCCCCACGCTGCAATGGGTACGCACCACGGCCGCCCACGGCGACCTCGTCAACGGCTACCGCGAGCCCACGCAGCTGGGCGTGGACCGCTGGGTCGGCAGCATCGGCGCGCATCGCTGGCTGCCCGGCGAGACGCTGCTGATCGTCACGGCCGGCACGGCCACCACGCTGGACATCGTCACCACGCAGGGCGATGGCGGGGCACGCTTCGAGGGCGGGCTGATCCTGCCCGGGGTGGCGCTGATGCTCGGCTCGCTGGCCCGCAACACGGCCCAACTGCCGGCGCTCGACGTGCTCGACACCGGCGCGGGCGCCGCGCGGGCGGTGCGAGCGTTGGGCGCTGACAACACTCACGACGCCATTGCCGCCGGCTGTCTGGCCGCCCAGGCTGGCGCCGTGGAGCGCTCCTGGCGGGCGCTGGCCGAACGCGGGCCGGTGCGCTGCCTGCTTTCGGGCGGGGCGCGACAGGCGCTCTCCGGCGCACTCGCGATGCCGTTCGAGATGCACGATAATCTCGTGCTGCTTGGACTGCACGCGATGGCCACCGGGGCCTGAGGCAGCCGCCAGGCGATCTTGCATCGCCCAACCGAACCGTCTTCCATGTCCCAGAAAGGCCCGACCGCCCTGCTGCTGATCCTGCTGCTCGTCAACGCGCTGCTGCTGGCCGCCGTGCTGGGCGGGTTCGGCCCGGACCCGCTGGCTGGCTGGATGGAAAGCCCGCGCGAGCCGCAGCGGGTGTCCCAGCAGGTGCGCGGCGAGCGGATGCGGCTTGAGCCGCCTGCCGATACCGCCACCGTACGCCCGGCCCCGGGCGCTCCGGCAGGCTCCCCGCGCGGCGCGCTGACGCCCACCCCCGCCGGCACGGTCTCGCTGGCCGTGGCCCAGCCGGCCCCGCGCGCCGATGCCTGCTTCGAGATCGGCGGTTTCTCGGCCCAGACCGTGGCGCGGGCGCGTGAAGACCTCGCCGCCATCGCCGCCGGGGCTTCGCTGCCGGTGCAGCAGTTCGAGCGGACCGAACAGGTGCGCTGGTGGGTCCACCTGCCGACCCAGCCCACGCGCGAGAACGCCGACCGCAAGCTGGCGGAGCTGAAGCGCCGCAAGGTGACCGATGTGTCCGTGGTGAGCAACGAGGACGATGAGGCGTCGTCGGCGTCTTATACCGTGTCGCTGGGGCTGTTCCGGGAGCGCGAGCGTGCCGACCGCTTCCTCGAATCGCTGCGCGCCCAGGGCGTGCGCACGGCGCTGATTACGGACGCGCCGCGGCCGGTAGCGCGCCAATGGCTGCGCGTGACGTCCTCGGACGATGCGGTGCGGGCAAGAATGGATGAAGTGCGCCTGCGGTATGGCGCGGAGTCGCTCCAGGCGTGCCGCGCCGGCACGCAGGCGCGCGGCGCGAAGCAGCCCGGATCTGGCGCCGAAGGTTGAACAGCGAGGCTGATCAGCCCTGCTGGCGCACCTTGGTCAGCAGCTTGGTGGTGGAGCGGTCGTGCAGGAAGGGGATGGCGTAGGCCTGGCCGCCCCAGCTACGGACGAGGCGGGTTTCCTCGAGGGTGTCGATGTCGTAGTCGCCGCCCTTCACATAGATGTCGGGGCGCACCAGGCGGATCAGCTCCACTGGCGTCTTTTCGCGGAACATCGCCACCAGATCGACCGAGGCCAGCGCTGCGAGCAGCGCCATGCGGTCCGACTCATGGTTCAGCGGGCGGTCATCGCCCTTGCCCAGCATCTTCACCGAACCGTCGCTATTCACGCCCACGATCAGCGCCGCGCCCAGCTCGCGCGCCTGCGCGAGGTAGGTGGCGTGGCCACGGTGCATGATGTCGAACACGCCGTTGGTGAAGACCAGCGGGCGCGGCAGGGCGGCCACGGCGGCGCGCAGCGCGGCCGCGTCGTCAGCGGGAACGAGCTTCGATTCGAAAGCGGGAGCGGTCATTGAACGGCGTGGGTCGCGGGGATCAGGCCGGTTGCTGGCCTGCTGCCACGAGGCTGGCGTTCAGTTCCTTGCGGTAGCGGTTCAGTTCCTGCACGGTGTCGAACGTGCGTTCGAACAGCAGCGACATGTTGTGCAGGATGCGCTCGATCACCTTCTTTTCCCACACTTCGTCGAAGCGGATCTGCTCGTCGAGCCAGTGCTCGAGCCAGTCCGGGTCCGGCAGGCGGGACTGCACGGTGTCGTTGGGGAACAACGCCTTGTTCACGTGCAGATTGGTCGGGTGGAGCGGCTTTTCCGTGCGGCGGGCCGAAGCCATCAGCACGCCGATCTTGGCGAAGGCGGCGCGCGCGGAGTCGCCGAACTGCGCCAGGTATTTCTTCATATAGCGCAGGTAGGCGCCGCCATGGCGGGCTTCGTCCTGCGACAGCGTGCGGTAGATGTGCTTGATCACCGGCTCGGTGTGCCATTCGGCAGCACGGCGATACCAGTGGTTCAGGCGGATCTCGCCGCAGAAGTGCAGCATGAGTGTCTCCAGCGGCGGGGCCGGATCGAACTCGAAGCGCACGGCATGCAGTTCTTCTTCCGTCGGCACGAGGTCCGGGCGGAAGCGGCGCAGGTACTCCATCAGCACCAGCGAGTGCTTCTGTTCCTCGAAGAACCAGATGCTCATGAACGCCGAAAAGTCGGAATCGTGGCGGTTATCGCGCAGGAACATCTCCGTGGCCGGCAGGGCGGACCATTCGGTGATGGCATTCATGCGGATGGTCTTCGCCTGGTCGTCTGTCAGCAGGCTGGGGTCGAAGGAATCCCAGGGGATGTCCTTGTCCATGTGCCAGCGGACCGATTCCAATGATTTGAACAGTTCGGGGTAGAGCATGGTAAGCCTTTGAAATTACGGGCGGATTCTACCAGATGGGAATTATTCTCGAATCTTTTCTCTAGTTCCTTTTTAGTGCGATTACTAGGGATTGCAACAGACGTTGCCCTTTTCTTGCGCTGTGCCGGCTGAGGAACCAGCGGGGCTGGCCCCAGGAAAGTGGACGAATTGCGACCTGAGAGGCCGAAAAGCGACGCCGGGACGGCTGCTCAGGGGGCTAGTAGGGCGTCAGCGCGGGATCGGTGGCGCGCGCGGTGGCGTGGCCGGTTTCGGGCACCACGCCATAGAGGAAGGCCGCGATGGCGTCCGCCTCCGCTGCGGCATCGCGCTCGCCCAGCGCCAGCAGGGCCTGGGTGAATTCGGGCTCGAACAGCAGGTAGCTCGCGAACGCGGCGCCGCGCGCCTCGGTACCGCCGAGCGGGGCGAGCATCGCGCGCACCGTACGCGGCAGCCGGTGCACATGCTGGGCGGCGATGGACTCGATCGGTTCGCTCGGAGAAATCGTCATGACTTCCACCGGGCGCCAGCCGTCGGTATCGCCGGCGGCCTCGGGCATGCGCGCGAGCAGCCGGTTGATGTGCATCAGCCGTTCGATATCGGCCTGCAGGCCATCGAGGAAGATGCTGGCCAGCGCCTGCCCGCCCACCTGCGCGAGCGACGGATAGCCGCCGGCCGGCACGGTATCGAACCAGCCCGGCCGCGGGCGCGACGCCGCGCCGATGGCCAGGATGCGCGACGCGCCGAGGTGGATGGCCGGCGAAAGCGGTGACATCTGGCGCATCGTGCCGTCGCCGAACCACTCGTGATGGCCTTCGATCTCGAGCGGCACGGCCGGGAACAGGAACGGAATCGACGAGGAAGCGAGCAGGTGGTCCACGCCGATCGGCGCTTCCACGGCCAGCCGCTGGTTGCGCTGCCACGGGTGGATGCGCCGGTGCGACTGGTAGAACGTGACATGGCGGCCGGTGCTGTACGACAGCGCGGTCACGGCGAAGGCCTGGAGCACGCCGGCGTCCAGGCTGGCCTGCACGCGGCCGGGTTCGAACAACTCGGTCAGGAAGCTGTCGAGCGGGGCGCTGTCGAACAGCGCGCGCGGGGCCTGGCGGGTGATCCAGCCGAACGCCAGCGACGAGAGCCAGCGCGCGCCCGAGGCGCCCACGCCCAGCACGCCGGTGCGATAGACGTCATCGGCATGAATGCCGTGCCAGAGCGCGGCGAGGCGGTCGGTGGCGGCCTGGAAGTCCGCGGCGCCCACCGCCATGCCGGCGCCGTTGATCGCCCCGGCCGAGGTGCCGGTGACGATGCCGAACGGCAACGGGCAATGCCCGAGCCCATGCCGCGTGGCGATGCGGGCGATGCCGGCCAGTACGCCGGCCTGGTAGGCCGCCCGCGCGCCGCCGCCCATCATGACCAGCGCCGTGCGCTGGCGCTGGCTGGCGCGGAGGGCCGGGTCGGCGTGCGTGACGCTCACAGGCGGCTCACTCGACGCTGTCCTTGGGGGTGCCCGGCGCGGCGGGTGCCTTCGCGGCGGGCTTTTTGGTCGACGGCTTTTTCGTGGCGGACGTCTTGGTGGCAGCCTTCTTCGCGGCGGGCTTCTTCGCCGCCGCGCGCTTGGCCGCCGGCTTCGGGCTTGCCTTGCCGTTCGGGGCGGGATTGTCCCGTGCGGCGGGCGCCACGCCCTCCGCGCCCGGGGCGGCCATTCCGCCCATGCCACCCATCGCGCCGAATCCGCCCAGGTTGCCGAACGGCGCTGCGGTGGCCGCCGTCGCACTGCCGGCGATCTGGCTGAACTGTTGCTGGAGCAGGTCCCACCACAGGCTCGCGTTGGGCGGCAGTGGGGCGGGACCGGCGGATTCGGGCGATGGGGCGGCTTCGGGTTCCTCGCCCTCGGCAGCTCCGGCGGTCACTTCAGGCGGCGCGTCGAAGTCCTCGTCGTCCTCGGCATTGGCCGCGTCGGCTTCCGCTTCGGAGACGGTCTCGGAGGCGGGGGACGGACGGAACGGGTGCGGCGGCGAGGTGCTCGGCGCGTTGGCCGCGCGCGCCACGTTCTCCATCGCGGTCTGCATGGCTTCCGGGGAGAGCGCGTTGCCGAAGGTTTGCAAGGCCACCAGCGTGGCGCGCTGTACCTCCAGCCCCTGGATGGTGGTGCGCAGCAGGCTCGCGTTCAGTTGCAGCCAGCCTTCCACAGCCTTCAGGTCGTGGATGCGCTTGTCGACCTCGTCGAGATCCATCGGCGGGGTCATCGCGCTCAGGCCGGGCATCATGCCGCCGCCCGGCAGGCTGCCGCCGGCGCTCCAGATGCGGCGCAGGAATTCGAAGCCATTGGTGAAATCGGGGATCTGTCCGAACATGGTCGCGCGCTCTCCGTGGGGTGGCCGCCAGGGCCGATCATTCCACCTTGGCTGGCCGGTTACTGGAATTCAGGCGGCCGCTTCTGGCGCAGGCTCGCCATGCCTTCATGTACGTCGGGGCCGCCAAAGCCCATGAATTCGAGTGCCAGCGAGGTATCGAACGCCGGGCCGGCCATGCGCAGCCAGTTGTTCAGCGCGTACTTGGTCCAGCGGATGGCCGTCTGGGACCCCGTCGCGAGCCGGTTGGCCACCTCGAACGCCTTGGCCACCAGCTGGTCTTCGTCCACTGCCAGCGATACCAGCCCGATGCGCTCGGCCTCCTCGCCGCTGAGCGACTCGCACAGCATCAGATAGTACTTGGCCTTGGCCATTCCGCACAGCAACGGCCACACGATGGCGGCATGATCGCCCGCCGCCACCCCGAGCCGGGTATGGCCGTCGACGATCCGCGCGGTCTTGGCGGCAATCGAGATGTCGGCCAGCAGCCCCGCCACCAGCCCGGCGCCCACGGCCGGGCCGTGCATGGCCGAGACGATGGGTTTGTCGCAATTGATGACGTTGTAGACCAGATCGCGCGCTTCATGCCAGACCCGCGTGCGGGTGGCGAAGTCGTTGGCCATCTCCTCGACCAGGGACAGGTCGCCGCCAGCCGAGAAGCCGCGCCCTTCGCCCCGGATGATGGCGACGCGGATGTCCGGATCGGCGGAAATGTCGCGCCAGATCTCGGCCAGCTCGCGGTGCATGCGGGCGTCGGCGGTGGCCAGCTTCTGGTTGGCGGACTGCGCCGCGCCCATGATGACCTCGAGCACGGGGCCGTGGCGGCGCAGCGTCAGGGACGCGTAGCGCGCCAGGCGCGGGGAGAGGGTGGTGTCCGGGGTTTCGGGGGTCTCTGCGGTCATGGGGCGGCTTCCGTGGCAAGGGAGGGTTCCGCCGGCATGGGATCAATTGTCCGACCGGTCGGTCGGACAATTATAGGCACATTGCGCGTCAGCGCGGCGCCACGAGCTGGTCGATGGCGCCGAAGATCGACTGGCCCTGGGCGTCGAGCATCTCGATGCGCACCGCATCGCCATATTTCATGAACGCGGTGACCGGCTGGCCGCCCTCGATGGTCTCGATCATGCGTTGCTCGGCGATGCAGCAGTAGCCCTTGCTGCGGTCCACGTTCGAGATCGTGCCGGAGCCGACGATGCTGCCCGCGCGCACGTTCCGCGTCTTGCAGATGTGCGCGATGAGCTGGCCGAAGTCGAACACCATGTCGGTGCCGCAGTCGGGCGCGCCCACCTTCTTGCTGTTCCAGTGCACGGTCAGCGGCCGGTGCACCTTGCGGTCGTGCCAGGCTTCGCCCAGTTCGTCCGGCGTGATGGCCACCGGCGAGAACGCCGTGGCCGGCTTGCTCTGGAAGAAGCCGAAGCCCTTGCCCAGCTCGGCCGGAATCAGGTTGCGCAGCGAGACATCGTTGGCCAGCATCACCAGGCGGATGCCTTCGCCGGCCTGCTCGGGCGTGGCGCCCATGCGCACGTCGCCGGTAATCACGGCCACCTCGGCTTCGAAGTCGATGCCGAACGCCTCGCTGGCGCAGACGATGTCGTCCTGCGGGCCGAGGAAGTCGTCCGAGCCGCCCTGGTACATCAGCGGATCGGTCCAGAACTCGGGCGGCATCTCGGCGCCCCGGGCCTTGCGCACCAGTTCCACATGGTTGACGTAGGCCGAGCCGTCGGCCCACTGGTAGGCGCGCGGCAGCGGCGCCATGCAGTCCTTCGGCTGGAACGGGAACGGGTGGCGGGCGCGGCCGGCGTTCAGGGCGTCGTAGAGGTCCTGGAGCTGGGGGGCGTGGAAAGCCCAGTCGTCGAGCGCGCGCTGCAGCGTGCCGGCGATGTCGGTGGCGAAGTGCGCGGTCTTGAGGTCGCGGGAGACGACCACGAGCTGGCCGTCGCGCGAACCGTCCTTCAGGGTTGCGAGTTTCATGGGGTGCGGGCAATCGTCGATATGCGGTGGCCGGTAGTCTACCGGACCCGGGGCCGCCGGGCCGCCGGCTGCCGTATAGAATGGCCGGCAACGCCGCTTCCACCTTCGCCCCGCATGACCGCACCCGACGATTCCCGCCTCGATGACGCCGCCGATCCTTCCAATGAGGACGATGGCAAGCGCGCGGGCATCCAGTCGATCGAGGTCGGCTTCCGGCTGCTCCAGGCGCTGGCGGCCTCGCCGCGCGCGATGATGCTGCGCGACCTGGCCGCCGCCGCCGACATGCCGCCGGCCAAGGCCCACCGGTACCTGGTGAGCTTCCAGCGCCTTGGCGCGGTGGCGCAGGACGCCGTGAGCGGGCGCTACGACCTCGGGCCGTTCGCGCTGCAACTGGGTCTGGCGGGGCTGAACCGGCTCGATCCGGTGCGCAAGGCGCGGCCGGTGCTGTCCCAGTTGCGCGACGAGATCGACCAGACCGTCGGCATCGCCGTGTGGGGCAACCACGGGCCGACCATCGTCCATTGGGAAGAATCGAGCCATCCGGTCAGCGTGAGCCTGCGGCTGGGCGATGTCATGCCGATGCTGAACTCGGCCACGGGGCGGCTGTATGGCGCCTACCTGTCGCGGCGCCAGACGCTGCCGCTGATCGAACGGGAATTCGCCACGCGCGGCGCCACGCCGCTGCCGGACATGCCCGCCTCGCTGGCCGACTACGACGCGATCTGCGCCGAAGTGCGCGCCCAGGGCGCGGCGCGCACGCGCGGCGGCGTGCTGCCGGGCATCAACGCGATCTCGCTGCCGGTGTTCGATGCCAACGGGCATTTGTCGATGGCGCTGATTGTGCTCGGCGCGCAGCGCGTATTCGATGCAGAATGGGGCGGTTCGGTGGACCGCCGCGTGCGGGACATCGCCCGACAGATCTCTTCGGAACTCGGATACCTTGGCGCAAGCCACTCGGCCGGACCCGCCGGCCACCCCTCGCGATAGCACGAAGCCACGCAGGCGACTCAGGCGGCGCTGGGTCGCGGTGATCGCGGTCGTGGTGTGCGTGGTGATTGCGCACCTGCTGGTGCTGCTCGGGCTGCTGCGCATGCCGTTGCCGGGCTTGCCCGAGATCAGCATTCCGCCATCGATGGAGGCGGTGCTGCTGCCGCCGCCCGCGCCGCCTGCCCCGGCCCCGCGCCCCCGGCCCCGCCCGGTGCCCAAGACCCAGCCTGCCCCGCAGCCCCAGCCCGCGCCGGCCGAGCCCCAGGCGGCGCCGGACCTGGCCACGACGCCGTCCGGCGAGACCGGCGCCGTGACCGGCACCGGCGGGGAGGGTGCCGCGCCAGCCGGCGCCACCGCCACCGCCGCGCCGGCCCCCCCGGCCCCGCCCGCGCCGGCATCGCCCCAGTACAGCCCGCCGCCCTCGGCCACCATGCATTACTCGAGCTACGTCAACGGCGTGCAGAACCCGGACGGCCTGATCCGCTGGGAGCAGGACGGCGGCCACTACCGGCTGGTGGTGGAGACGCGCGTGCTGTGGTTCCGCTTCGTGTTCCAGAGCGCCGGCCAGATGGGGCCGGGCGGGCTGACCCCGCTGCGCTACGAGGAAGCCCGCCGCAGCAAGAAGGAAGTGGCGCGCTTCGACCCGGCCGCCGGGCAAATCGTGTTTGAAACGCGTGGCGGCCAGGTGCCGATGCCGCAGAACTTCCAGGACCGCTTCAGCGTGTTCCTGCAACTGGTCGGATGGGTCGCCGCCGACCCCCAGCGCTATGCCGCGCCGGGCGTGACGGACACCTTCAATGTGGCCGATACCCGCGAGGTGGAGCCGATGCAGGTGCAATACGTGGGCGAGGAGACCATCGAGATCGGCGTGCACGGCATGGTCACGACGAAGCACTTCGTGCGCCTGCCACGGCATCCGGGCGATAAACGGCGCGTGGAAGTGTGGTTGGCGCCGGCGCTGAAATGGCTGCCGGCGCGTCTCCGTCAGACGGAACCCGATGGCACACAGATTGATCTCGTCTATCGTAGTACTGAGGGACGATGAGAATGATTCGTGCTGTGACACCCCGGAGACCGACATATGGCTGACACGACCCCCCGACGCATACGCACTGGCGACGTGGACCTGCAGGTCCGCATTGATGGTTCGGACGGCCCGTGGGTGGTCTTGGCGCACGCGTTAGGGGCGAATCTGTCGCTCTGGGACGACACGGTGCAGCATCTGGCGCCCCGTTATCGCATACTGAGGTACGACCTGCGCGGCCATGGCGGCAGCGACGCCCCGATCGGGTCTTATACGATGGCGCGGCTGGCCGATGACGTGGCCGCGCTGATGGACGCCCTCGAGATACCGCAGGCGCATTTCTGCGGGGTGTCGGTGGGCGGCATGATCGGGCAGACGCTCGGCGTGCGGCATGCGGAGCGGCTGCTGTCGCTGACGCTGGTCGACACGCACGACCATACGCCGATGACGGCGCACCCGATGTGGGCCAACCGCATCGGCCAGGCCGAGGCCCATGGCATGGCGGGCATGGTCAACGCCACGCTGGAGCGGTGGTTGACGGCCGGATTCCGGGAAGCGCATCCGGAGCCGGTCGAGAGGATCCGCAGGATGCTCCTGGGGACGCCGGTGGAAGGCTACGTCGGGGTGGCGCAAGCCATCGTGGCCTTCGACCTCTCGGAGGCCATCGGCCGGATTCATTGCCCCACGTTGGTGATCGTGGGCGAAAACGACGAGGGTGCGCCCGTTTCGATGGCGCAATCCATTGCCAGCAAGATCCACGGTGCGAAGCTCGAGATATTGCCCGAGGCCGCGCACTTGCCGTTCCTGGAACAGCCGGAACGCTTTTTCGCGGTGTTCGATGCGTTCCTCGGCAATGCGGCATGCGGCGGTCAATGCGACGTGCCGTAGTAATGGACTGAAAGATTTTGGAATACAGAACTGCTCGGCGCTCAAGAAACTTGCGTGCGGCGCCGATGCCCAACCTAGGAGGGCAGCAATTGCACGCAAGGTTTCGTCCGGCAGCAGAACTTGAATTACGGACGACTACCCTCAGCTTGGAGGTGAAATCGCGGCATTCACGCCGGTTTACGCCGGAAACCGCAATAATCAGCGGGATTGTCGCCAACCATGACGCCAGGAGGTAGCGCAATGCAAATGATCTACAACAGCGACAATTACTGCATTGTCGAGTTTGGAGCAGATGTCGAGCATGCGCCCCTTGCCTCGGGCGGCTACGAAATCGTCGACAAGAACCTGAAACGCGAAATTTTCCTCGGTGGCCATATGGCCGAGACCTTCCGCGCCGACGTGACGCGTCTGATCGAGAGCGAGCCATCCGTGGAAGAGGTGGATGAATTCCTCGGCAAGTTCGATACGGTGATGAACAACCCGCTGGTCATGCACTGATCCCGGCACCGTCTGCCCTACCGCGATACGACGACGCCCGCGCAAGCGGGCGTTTTTCATGGTGGGCGCGGGCCAGCGGCGTTGTCAATACTGCTCCCACGGCAGCCCGTCGTGGCGCCAGCCATTCAGGGTATTGCGATGCCGCTGCGGGTCCAGGTCGCCCTCGAAGCCGTGCAGGACGTTGTACACCGTGGTGAAGCCAGCGCCTTCCAGCGCACGCGCCGCCGCCGTGGAGCGGTTGCCGCTGCGGCAGATCAGCAGTACCGGGCGGGCCGAGGCATGGCCGGCCAGTTTCTTCACCGCCTGGACGAAATGCGGGTTCACCTCCCAGTCCGGCCCATCGTTCCAGGGCACGTTGTGGGCGCCCTGCGGATGGCCGACGAACAGGTATTCCATCTCGCTGCGGCAGTCGATGAACAGCGCATCGGGGGCGTTGTCGAGCAGGGCGCGGGCGTCGGCGGGACTCAGGTGTTGCATGCGGATGGCCGGTTGGGGCGGGTTGGGAACATGTGCGGTGGCGATTACGTCTCCCAGTGTAGGCCGCCACGCCCGGCACTGACAACCCGGGTGCGGCGCGGATTAGCGGGGTTTCCGATGTCCTTTCTGCCCGCAATGCCTTGATCACCCTGATAAAATCCCGCTCTTACCCAAAATTCGGCAGTTTTCCGCCCCCAGCCCCGTCATGAGCGCCACTCCCACACCTGTCCGTCCGTACACGCGGGCCGCCAACCTGCCCCGGTTGCTGCGCGACCGCATCCTGATCCTGGACGGCGCCATGGGCACCATGATCCAGCGCTACAAGCTTGGCGAGGCCGACTACCGCGGCGCGCGCTTCGTGGACCATCGCATCGACGTGAAGGGCAACAACGAGCTGCTGCTGCTGACGCGCCCGGACGTCATCAGCGAGATCCACGAGCAATACCTCGCCGCCGGCGCGGACCTGATCGAGACCAACACGTTCGGGGCCACGCGCGTGGCGCAGGAAGACTACAAGATGGCCGATCTGGCCTACGAGATGAACGTCGAGGCCGCCCGCCTGGCGCGCGCCGCCTGCGACAAGTTCAGCACGCCGGAGAAGCCGCGCTTCGTGGCCGGCGCCTTCGGCCCCACGCCGAAGACCGCCAGCATCAGCCCGGACGTGAACGACCCCGGCGCGCGCAACGTCACGTTCGAGGAACTGCGCCATTCCTACTACGAGCAGGGCAAGGCGCTGCTCGAGGGCGGCGCCGACGTGTTCCTGGTCGAGACGATCTTCGACACGCTGAACGCCAAGGCCGCGCTGTTCGCCATCGACCAGTTGTTCGAGGACACCGGCGAGCGCGTGCCCGTGATGATCTCCGGCACCGTGACCGACGCCTCGGGGCGCATCCTGTCCGGCCAGACCGTCGAGGCGTTCTGGAACAGCCTGCGCCACGCCCGGCCGATCACCTTCGGCCTGAACTGCGCGCTGGGCGCCACGCTGATGCGCCCGTACATCGCCGAACTGGCCAAGGTGTGCGATGCCGCGGTGTCCTGCTATCCGAACGCCGGCCTGCCCAACCCGATGAGCGACACCGGCTTCGATGAGACGCCCGAGGTCACCTCGTCGCTGGTGGAGGAATTCGCCGCGTCCGGGCTGGTGAACCTGGTGGGCGGCTGCTGCGGCACCACGCCCGAGCACATCGCCGCCATCGCCGCGCGCGTGGCCAACAAGGCGCCGCGCGCCTGGCCCGGCCAGTACCGCGACGACACCGCAACTGCCACCACGGCAGCCTGATCCATCGCCCGCCCCACACAAGACACATAGCCTTCCCATGAGCCAGCAAAACCTGCCCCCGCGTCCGATGCGCCTCTCCGGCCTGGAGCCGTTCACCATCGACGACGACACGCTGTTCGTCAACGTGGGCGAGCGTACCAACGTCACCGGCTCCAAGGCGTTCGCCCGCATGATCCTGAACGGCCAGTTCGACGAGGCGCTGGCCGTGGCCCGCCAGCAGGTGGAGAACGGCGCGCAGATCATCGACATCAACATGGACGAGGCCATGCTGGATTCGAAGGCGGCGATGGTGCGCTTCATGAACCTGATTGCCTCCGAGCCGGACATCGCGCGGGTGCCGATCATGATCGACTCGTCCAAGTGGGAGGTGATCGAGGCCGGGCTGCAATGCGTGCAGGGCAAGGCGGTGGTGAACTCGATCTCGCTCAAGGAAGGCGAGGAGCAGTTCCGCCACCACGCCGGGCTGATCCGCCGCTACGGCGCCGCCAGCGTGGTGATGGCGTTCGACGAGAAGGGCCAGGCCGACACCTTCGCGCGCAAGACCGAGATCTGCAAGCGCAGCTACGACCTGCTGGTGAACGAGCTGGGCTTCCCGCCCGAGGACATCATCTTCGACCCGAACATCTTCGCGGTGGCCACGGGCATCGAGGAGCACAACAACTACGCGGTGGACTTCATCGAGGCCACGCGCTGGATCAAGCAGAACCTGCCGTACGCGAAGGTGAGCGGCGGCGTCTCGAACGTCTCGTTCTCGTTCCGCGGCAACGACCTGGTGCGCGAGGCCATCCACACCGTGTTCCTGTACCACGCCATCGCGGCGGGCATGGACATGGGCATCGTCAACGCCGGCCAGCTCGGCGTGTACGACCAGCTCGACCCGGAACTGCGCGAGCGCGTGGAAGACGTGGTGCTGAACCGCCGCGACGATGCCACCGACCGCCTGCTGGAAATCGCCGACCGCTTCAAGGGCGGCGGCGCCAAGCGGGAAGAGAACCTGGCCTGGCGCGGCACGCCCGAGCAGCCGGTGACGGTGGCCGCGCGGCTGGCGCACGCGCTGGTGCACGGCATCACCAACTTCATCGTCGAGGACACCGAGGAGGCGCGCCAGGAGATCTTCGCGCGCGGCGGTCGCCCCATCGAGGTGATCGAAGGGCCGCTGATGGACGGCATGAACGTGGTCGGCGACCTGTTCGGCGCCGGCAAGATGTTCCTGCCGCAGGTGGTCAAGAGCGCGCGGGTGATGAAACAGGCCGTGGCGCACCTGCTGCCGTTCATCGAGGAAGAGAAGCGCCTGGTGGCCGAGGCCGGCGGCGACGTGCGCGCGCGCGGCAAGATCGTCATCGCCACGGTGAAGGGCGATGTGCATGACATCGGCAAGAACATCGTGTCGGTGGTGCTTCAGTGCAACAACTTCGAAGTCGTGAACATGGGCGTGATGGTGCCCTGCAACGAGATCCTGGCGCGGGCCAAGGTAGAGGGCGCCGACATCGTCGGGCTGTCCGGCCTGATCACCCCGTCGCTCGAGGAAATGGCCTATGTGGCGTCCGAGATGCAGCGTGACGACTACTTCCGCATCAAGAAGATTCCGCTGCTGATTGGCGGCGCCACCACCTCGCGCGTGCACACGGCGGTCAAGATCGCCCCGCACTACGAAGGCCCGGTGGTCTACGTGCCCGATGCCTCGCGCTCGGTCAGCGTGGCCTCCAGCCTGCTGTCGGACGAAGGCGCCAAGAAATACCTGGATGACCTGCGCGTCGACTACGACCGCATCCGCACCCAGCACGCCGGCAAGAAGGCCACGCCGATGGTGACGCTGGCCCAGGCACGCGCCAACAAGACGCCGGTGGACTGGAGCGGCTACGTCGCGCCGAAGCCGAAGTTCATCGGCCGTCGCGTGTTCCGCAACTACGACCTCGCCGAACTGGCGAACTACATCGACTGGGGTCCGTTCTTCCAGACCTGGGACCTCGCCGGCAAATTCCCGGACATCCTCAACGACGAGATCGTGGGCGAGTCTGCCCGCCGCGTATTCTCGGACGGCAAGAGCATGCTGGCTCGCCTGATCCAGGGCCGCTGGCTGACTGCAAACGGCGTGATGGCGCTGCTGCCGGCCAACACGGTCAACGACGACGACATCGAGATCTACACCGACGAGACCCGCACCAAGGTCGCCCTGACCTGGCACAACCTGCGCCAGCAGAGCGAGCGCCCGGTGGTGGACGGCGTGCGCCGCCCTAACCGCTGCCTGGCGGACTTCATCGCCCCGAAGGACAGCGGCGTGGCCGACTACATCGGCCTGTTCGCGGTCACGGCCGGCATTGGCGTGGACAAGAAGGAGGCCCAGTTCGAGGCCGACCACGACGACTACAGCGCGATCATGTTCAAGTCGCTGGCCGACCGGTTGGCCGAAGCCTTCGCCGAATGCCTGCACGCGCGCGTGCGGACGGACCTGTGGGGCTACAACGCCGGCGAGACGCTGAGCAACGACGAGCTGATCGCCGAGTCGTATCCCGGTGTCCGCCCGGCGCCCGGCTATCCGGCCTGCCCGGAGCACACGGTCAAGGGCGCGATGTTCGAGTTCCTCGACGCCGCCGAGATCGGCATGGGCATCACCGAATCGCTGGCGATGACGCCGGCGGCCTCGGTGAGCGGCTTCTATCTCGCGCATCCGGACGCCACGTACTTCAGCGTGGGCAAGATCGGCCAGGACCAGCTCGACGACATGGTGGCGCGCCGTGGCGAAGACCGCGCCACGCTGGCACGCGCGCTCGCGCCGAACCTGTAACGGGCCTCACCACTGCTTACAGGGCATTACAAGTCCTCACAGACCGCGCCGGAAAGACTCCTTAGACTGAGCCTCAGTTCACGTGACACCGCGTGAATGCCGCGACGAATGTTTCGTCGCGGAGCATTCCAGAATAGGAGTCTCTTCCATGAACAAGCTGCTGATCTCCCTGTCCGCCCTGTCGATTGCTGCCGCTTCCTCCGTGGCGATGGCCCAAGGTACCGGCGTCACCGCCGGTGCGCAAAACGGACTGGGCGCCTCGGTGAACGCGCCAGGTGTGAGCGCGGGCGCCAACGCATCGGGCGGCCTGAGCACGCAAGGTGGCGCCGCCACGACGACCGCGCCGACGGCCGCCGACAGCAAGGCAGACCTCGGCGCCCATGCCGGTGCCGAGGCTGGCACCAAGGCCGAGACCAAGTCGAAGAGCAAGCAGGGCAGCCACGCCAAGGCCAAGAGCAAGAAGGGCGAGTCGAAGGACGGCGTGACGCCGCTCGGCGCCAATGCCGGGGCGGGGGCGGACGCCGGTACCAAGATCCAGTAGTCGATCGCTATCCCAGCGCTCGGTGCAAGGCGGGGGCCGGGGCGGTACCCTCCAGGCCGCCTCACCCCCAAACCGGGACGCAGGACGTGGGATGCATGACCAGAACGGGCGCTTCGGCGCCCGTTCTGGCGTTCTGGCGCCTTGACGTACTTGTGTGCCGGGACGCCCGATTTGGCGCAGTGCAGCACGCTTGTGCCGTGGCGCATCATGTCAGCCTGACACTGACATATTTGCTGCGGCGCCGGCACTACAATGCAGAAACCGGCGCGGGCCGTGTTTCTTCAGCCCGGCCGGCCCCTCACCGTGGGAGACACCGATGATCCGCGTCTTGATCGCCGACGATCATGAGATCGTTCGCGCCGGTCTGCGCCAGTTCATTTCAGAGGAACCCGACATCAAGGTGACGGGCGAAGCCGCCAGCGGCGACGAAGTGATGGCGCAGTTGCGCGACAGCGAGTTCGATGTCCTCGTACTCGATATTTCCATGCCGGACCGGAACGGCATCGACGTACTCAAATTGATCCGGCAGCGCCTGCCCAACCTGCCGGTGCTGATCCTGTCGACCTATCCGGAAGACCAGTACGCGATCAACCTGATCCGTGCCGGCGCGTCGGGCTACCTGACCAAGGAATCGGCGCCGGACGACCTCGTCAAGGCGATTCGCACGGTGGCCCAGGGCCGCCGCTACGTCAGCCCGACCGTGGCCGACCTGCTGATCGGCGGGTTGGACAAGCCGACCGAGCAACCGGTGCACCAGACCCTCTCCGAGCGCGAGTTCCAGATCTTCTGCAAGCTGTCGCGCGGGCAGTCGGTCTCGGTCATCGCCGACGAGCTGTTCCTGAGCGTGAAGACCGTGAGTACCTATCGCTCGCGCATTTTGGAAAAAATGGGCATGAAGACCAACGCCGACCTGACGTACTACGCCATCAAGAATGGCCTGGTGGAGTAGCGTCCCGTCGTCCCCTGTCAGCAATCAGACCTTTTCCCCGCCCCCTATCGCACCATGCCGGAGCAAGCCACGGCCTCCTCGACCCGATCGCTGCGCGTCCTCCTGATCGAGGATTCCGCGGTCCTGCGGGGCATGCTGCTGGAATACCTGACGGCTTTCCCGTTCGTCGAATCCGTGGACTGGGCCGATACCGAGGCCATGGCCATCCGGCTGGCCGCGAGCGGACACTATGACGTGGTGATCGTCGACCTGCAGCTCAAGCAGGGCAACGGCATCAACGTGCTGCGCGAGATGCAGCGCGCCGGGCTCTCCGGCATCCGCATCGTCTACACCAATCATGCGCAGGTCTCGATGTACCGCCGCCAGTGCACGGAGGCCGGGGCCGACTATTTCTTCGACAAGTCGCTGGAACTGGAGCAGGTGTTCCGCGTGATCGAGGAATACGCCACCTCGGCCTGACGGCCGCGGCGCGACTTCGGCCTGACGGCCTACAGCTCGGCTTCCTTCTCTGCTTCCTCCGGCGGCGCCAGTACCGATGTGGTGAGCGGCACCTCGACGCGCACGCTCACGCCCTGGCCCGGCGCGGAATCGATCTGCATCGTCCCGCCCAGCGCCAGCACGCGCTGCTCCATCCCCAGCAGGCCATGGTGGCCGGCCGTGCTGCCGGCGTCGAAGTCTGGCGGCAGCCCCTTGCCATCGTCGCGGATGGTCATGGTGAGATGGTCGTCGGTGCAGGCCAGCGCCACGGACACGTGGCGCGCCTCGGCGTACTTGCTGGCGTTGGTCAGCGATTCCTGCACGATCCGGTATAGCGCGATGGCCGCGCTGTCGCGCAGCGGCGGCAGGGAATCGGGTAGCTCCACGTCGGTTTCCCACTGGTTGCGCGCGCCGCCGTCTTCCACTGACTGGATGATGGCCTCGCGCAGGCCCAGGTTCAGCAGCACGGTGGGGCGCAGGTCCTCGATCAGCTGGCGCTTGATCTGGATGCCCTGGTCCACGTGCAGCATCACACGGGTCAGCTTGTCGCGGGCCTCGGGGTGGGTCTCCTGCACGCGCATGCGCACCCAGTGCAGGTCGAGCTTGATTGCCGTCAGGATGGCGCCCAGCTCGTCATGGAGTTCGCGCGCCAGCCGGGTCTTCTCGTCCTCGGTCACGCGCTGCAAGTGGGCCGCCAGCGCGGAAAGCTGCCGCGTGCGCGCGCGCACCTTGCGGTCGAGCCGGGCGCTTTCTTCTTCCAGCTGGATACGGGCCGCCTCGGCCATCGACATCCGGCGCGAATGGCCGAGCCCGACCGTCACCAGCAGCAGGATGTTGATCGCCGTCAGCAGCCCGATGCCGTAGCGCGAGAGCTGGAGGTCATGCTCGGCGGCCTCCAGGTTGTGCGTGACGGTGCCGGACTCGCGCACCTGCAGCTGCTCCAGCCCGCGCCGGGCGGCTTCCATGGTCTGGCGGCCGAAATCGGTGCGGATCAGGTCCATCGCCACGTCCACATCGCGCTTGCCGTAGACCAGCGTCAGGGCCATCTCGTTGAGCTTGCGCGTGACGAACTGGGACGCCTCGCCAAACTGGCGCAGGCCCTCGGCGTCGTTGGCGTAGTGCTGGCGGATGCGCGCCATCAGGGCGTTGATCTGCGGCAGCGCCTTGTAGTACGGCTCCAGGTAGCTGTCCTGGCCGGTCAGCAGGAAACCGCGCTGGCCCGCCTCGGCGTTGACCAGTTCGCCCATCAGCGCGCCCAGGTCGCTCTGCAGTTGCTGGGAGCGGATGGCCTCGGTATAGCCCTCGCGCAGGCGCAGGTTGCCCGTCTCCGAGGCGATCAGGACGGCCAGGGTCAGCACGATGCCGCCGGCGAGCAGCAGGGTATTTCTGAGAAGTAGGGAGTGCTTGGCCATCACGAATACCAGGAAATACCGGTTTGGGCGGACGCGCGGGCGCACGTGCGGCCATGGAATCACATCGACATGGCAGGGTCAATCGTACAGACGGCCCCCGAGTGGCGCACCCGGTGCGGCGCGGTGTGCATTGTAGGACTTGGCTGACACGGGAATCGGTCGGGGGTCGGTGTCTGGCGCCGGGGCATGACCCTACGATGAGGCTATGAGCTTGCGCACCGTGGCGCAAGCCGGGCGCACCGCAGCAACCGGGGTGCGCCCGCTAACCTCGGGAGACTGGCCATGCTGCATTACGCACTCGTTTTCTTCGTTGTCGCGCTGATCGCGGCGATCTTCGGCTTTGGTGGCATTGCCGCCGGTGCCGTCGAAATTGCCAAGATCCTGTTCTTCATCTTCCTGGTCGTGGCGCTTGTCACCTTCGTGATGGGCCTGATCCGCAGAAGGTAAGGGGCACGCACGCGGCACGCGCCCACGCCGGATCGGCCGGCGGGCGCGGTGCTCAGTACCCCGAACCGCAATGAGGAGTCCCTATGCTCACGCAGAACCCCAAAGTCCGGAAGGAAATCAATCACTTGCATGACAGCGCCGATGCTGCCGTGCGCCAGCTGAAACATGCCGCCCGGGATACCCGCGACGCGGCGCGTGACGCCGCCGTACCGGTTTCGGGCGAGGTCAAGGCCCTGATCGCCCAGCTCCAGCAGACCATCGACGTGCTCACGCACGAGGGGTCGGAAGAGGGCCTGGCGGCCGGCCGCCGCCTGCGCATGCGGGCCAACGAGATGGCGGAACGGATTCGCGCCCGGGGGACCGATGGCATGCACTGGGCCCGGGAACACATGGATGAAGCCGTGGATCACGGCCGTGCGCGTGTGGCCGAAAGCCCGCTGAAGGCGGTGGGGATTGCCGCGCTGATCGGCGCCTGTATCGGACTGCTGCTGGCGGGACGCCGCAGCGACGAGTAACCGAATATCCTGGCCCGGCACGCCGGGCCTGTACCGTTTTACCCCTGCAGCAAAACCCCCTTTCCGGATATATCCCTGATCCGGGACGCCCGGCACCTCGATGGTGGCCGGGCATTTTTTTGCCTGTTTTTTGCCTGTTTCTTGTCGACTACGGCCCGCGGCCGTCAGACGCCCCACATCACGTTGGCGCCTTCCCGCTCGGACGCGCGCAGCATGTCCAGGAACGGGTAGGCGCGCTGGCCCAGGTGGAGGGGTTCTTCCTCGTCCTCGTCGCGGGCGTCGGAGTAGACAGAGGTATCGGCGGGGTGCACCTTCTTCGCATCCTGCACGGCGGCCTCGAGTTTCTTGATGGCGCGCGGGAGTTCCTCGGACGTGATCACCCCGCGCTCGCCCATGTGCTTGCCGATGATGCCAAGCAGCGTGAGGGCAAGATCCTTCATCATGATCAGGTCCTGCGCCGCGTGGGATTTGAAGGTGATCAGCATGATGTTTCCTTTCACGAGTGACGAAGTTCCGCACAAGCCGCGCGGCACGGTCGCATGATGTCAGCATAGCACCTGATAAAATTCCGCGTTTCCCGATTTCCGGTGCCGGTCACGCGACGCGCGGCGCACTTGCCGCAACGCCTCCGGACCGTTCATCGCTCTCTTTAGCGCCTTCAGGGCAAAGACATCCATGCTGCCTGTTCAGACCTCCAATCTTGCCGCCGCGTTCACTGACGCCGTGCGCGCGCTCGCCCCGGCCGACGCCGCCCTGCCCGCCGTCACCTTCGAGCGCCCCAAGGTGGCCGCCCACGGCGACCTGGCGTGCAATATCGCCATGCAGGTGGCCAAGGCGCTCAAGAGCAATCCGCGCGAACTGGCCCAGAAGATCGTCGCCGCCGTGCAGGCCGACCCCCGTGCCACGGCGATCGTCGCCCAGGCCGAGATTGCCGGCCCCGGCTTCATCAACCTGCGCCTGACCCCCGCCGCCCGCGCCGACGTGCTGCGCGCCGTGCTGGCCGAAGGTGATCGATTCGGCGCCCGGCCGGCCGGCGAGCATGGCCAGGTGCTGGTGGAGTTCGTCTCCGCCAACCCGACCGGGCCGCTCCACGTCGGCCACGGCCGCCAGGCCGCCCTGGGCGACGCGCTGGCCAACCTGCTGGCCTGGAACGGCTGGGCCGTGCACCGCGAGTTCTATTACAACGACGCCGGCGTGCAGATCCAGACGTTGGCCATCTCGGTCCAGGCCCGCGCGCGCGGCCTGAAGCCGGGCGAGGCCGGCTGGCCCGAGTCCGCCTACAACGGCGACTACATCGCCGATATCGCCGCCGACTTCCTGGCCGGCAAGACGGTGGCTGCCAGCGACGGCGAGCCGGTGACCGCCTCGGGCAACATCGACGATATCGACTCGATCCGCAAATTCGCGGTGACCTACCTGCGTAACGAGCAGGATATCGACCTCCAGGCCTTCGGCGTGAAGTTCGACCGCTACTACCTGGAGTCGTCGCTGTACAGCGATGGCCGCGTGGAAGGCGCCGTGCAGTCGCTGGTGGCCAAGGGCAAGACCTACGAGAGCGAAGGCGCGCTGTGGCTGCGCACCACCGACGACGGCGATGACAAGGACCGCGTCATGAAGAAGACGGACGGCACCTACACGTACTTCGTGCCGGACGTGGCGTACCACACCACCAAGTGGGAGCGCGGCTTCGCCAAGGTCATCAACGTGCAGGGCAGCGACCACCACGGCACCATCGCCCGCGTGCGCGCCGGCCTGCAGGGGCTGGACATGGGCATTCCCCAGGGCTACCCCGACTACGTGCTCCACAAGATGGTCACGGTGATGAAGAACGGCGAGGAGGTGAAGATATCCAAGCGCGCCGGCTCGTACGTGACCGTGCGCGACCTGATCGAGTGGAGCAACGGCGGCGACGAGACCATCCGCGGCCTGCTGGACGCCGGCGTGGCGGACTGGCCGGCCCACTTCACGCGCGGCCGCGACGCCGTGCGGTTCTTCCTGCTGTCCCGCAAGGCCGACACCGAATTCGTGTTCGATGTGGACCTCGCCCTGAAGCAGAACGACGAAAACCCGGTGTATTACGTGCAGTACGCCCACGCCCGGATCTGCTCGATCTTCGAGGCCTGGGGCGGCGCCGGCTGGGAAGCCCGCCTGCCGGAACTGGCCGGGGCCGACCTGGCCGCCGTGACCGCCGCGGACGTGAGCGCCCAGGCTATCGCCCTGGGCCGCCGCCTGGCCGAGTTCCCGGACATGCTGGCGGCTGCCGCCGGCGAGCTGGCGCCCCATGCGGTGGCGTTCTACCTGCGCGACCTGGCCGGCGACTTCCACGCCTTCTACAACGCCGACCGCGTGCTGGTGGACGACGAGGCGGTCAAGCGCGCCCGGCTGGCGCTGCTGGCGGCCACGCGCCAGGTGCTCAAGAACGGCCTGGCCGTGATTGGCGTCTCGGCGCCGCAACGGATGGACCGCGAGCCCGCCGCCAACTGAGCCGCAACGCCCCTGTGACGGATTCTTGGGCCACTTTTCAGAGTGGTCTCAATCGTGCCTGCCGGGACAGGCCCTATAATCCCCGGCAACACCGAAGAGGACTTCATGCAACAGCAACGCAAGCGCGCCGCGCGCCCAACCCGTACCCATGTCCGGATGCAGCGCGGTGGTACGTTCCTGGGCCTGGTGCTCGGGCTGATCGTCGGCCTGGCCATCGCCGTGGTGGTGGCCCTGTATATCACCAAGTCGCCCGCGCCGTTCCAGCAGAAGGGCGCCAACGGCAATGTCCAGCAGCGCCCGAGCGAGCCCGGCAACGTGGCCACGCCGCTGCCGGCGCCGACGCAACCGCAGCAGCAGGCCGAGGGCCCGAGCGACCCGAACCGGCCGCTGTGGAGCAAGACGCCGGCCAAGCCGGTGGGCCAGCCCGACGGGCAGCCGGCTACCCCGGCGCAGCCGCCGGTGGCGACCACCCGCCCGGCTGACCAGCCCGCCAACGGCGCGGCCAGCGCCGCCAAGCCGGCCGATGCCTCGCGTCCGGCCGAAAAACCCGCCACGCGCCCGGCCGAGAAGCCGGTAGCCGACCCGATCGCCGAGATCGCCCAGGCTGACGCCAACAAGGTGGGTTACCTGCTCCAGGTGGGCGCCTTCCGCTCGCAGGACGACGCGGACCGCCAGAAGGCCAATCTGGCCATGCAGGGCTTCGAAGCCAAGGTCACGGAGCGCGATGTCAACGGCGTGAAGATGTACCGCGTGCGTCTGGGGCCGTTCAACCGTATCGAGGACATGAACCGGGCGCGCGACCGCCTGCAATCGAACGGTTTCGAAGCTTCGGTGATCCGCTTTACAAAGCAGTAACATGGCGGGCGGCGCCGCGGAGGAACCGGGCGCCGCCGCACTTGTCTTACCGGTCGGCTCGCTGCGTGCGGGCCATCCCCCTGATCTCTCTGACCTATCAGAAGGCCCTTCGAAGATGAAGAAAATCGCCGCTTTCCTCGCCACCGTCGCCGCCGTGGGCGGTCTGCTGATGACTGCGCCCGCAGCCATGGCCGCACCGGCCGAGGGCAAGGACTACACGGTGCTGAAGTCGCCCCAGCCGGTACCGGCGGGCAAGATCGAAGTGACCGAGTTCTTCTGGTACGGCTGCCCGCACTGCTACGACTTCGAGCCCGAACTGGAAGCCTGGGTCAGCAAGCAGGGCAAGGACGTGGTGTTCAAGCGCGTGCCAGTGGCCTTCCGCGACGACCTGCTGCCGCACACCAAGATCTTCTATGCGCTGGAGTCGCTGGGCAAGCTGGACGCCCTGCACGGCAAGGTGTTCGAGGCGATCCACAAGGACCGCAAGCGCATGCTGACCACCGACGAAATCGCCGATTTCATGGCCAAGAACGGCATCGACCGCAAGCAGTGGCTCGATACCTACAACTCGTTCACGGTGACCACGAACGCCCAGCGCGCCAACAAGATCGCCGATTCGTACAAGATCGAGGGTGTGCCGACCGTGGTGGTGCAGGGCAAGTACGAGACCTCTCCGAGCATTGCCGGCACCAAGCCGGCTGCCATCCAGGCCATGGATTTCCTGGTCACGGGCGTGCGCGCGAAGAAGCTCTGATCCGCGCGGCATGACCCAGACGGCCCGGTGCGCGAGAAGCGTACCGGGCCGTTTTGCTTGATCCGGGCCGTTCTCCCTCCGAATTCACTATATTGATCCGATGCGACCCCTGAAAGTCTTCCTTACCGGCGCATCGAGCGGCATCGGCCAGGCGCTGGCGCGCGCCTACGCGGCGCAGGGCGCCGTGCTCGGGCTGGTGGGCCGGCGCGAAGAGGCCTTGCGCGACTTCGCCGCCTCCCTGCCCAACCCCAACGCGGTGCGCATCTATGCGGCCGATGTACGCGATGCGGACGCCATGCACGCCGCCGCCACCGATTTTCTCGACCATTTCGGCTGCCCCGATGTGGTGATCGCCAACGCGGGGATCTCCGTGGGCACCGTGGCCAGCGAGCGCGAGGACCTGGACGACTTCCGCTTGGTCATGGACACCAACTGGTTCGGCACCCTGACCACCTTCCAGCCTTTCCTGCACCCGATGCGCGAGCGCGCGCCCGGCGTCGGCGGCTGGCGCGGCACGCTGGTCGGTATCGCCAGCGTGGCCGGCGTGCGCGGCCTGCCCGGCGGCGGGGCCTACAGCGCCTCGAAGTCCGCCGTGGTGAAGCTGCTGGAAAGCCTCCGGCTGGAGCAGGCGCGGCACCGCATCCGCGTGGTGACCATCGCGCCCGGCTATATCCGCACGCCGATGACGGCGCACAACCCGTACCGCATGCCGTTCCTGATGGATGCCGACGTGTTCGCGCGCAAGGCCATCCGCCGGATTGCCGCCGGCACGCGCTACAAGGTGATTCCGTGGCAGATGGGGGTGGTGGCGTCGATCCTGCACGTGATGCCGCTGTGGCTCTACGACAAGCTGTTCGCCCGCGCGCCGCGCAAGCCGCGCAAGGCAGACCGCGCCGGCGGGGGAGCCGCCTGATGTGGACCGACGCCCTCGGGCAGGCCCACGGCCCGGCCAGTGGCGAGGTCCGCATCGCCTCGCTGGTGCCGTCCGTGACCGAGCTGCTGTTCGATCTCGGCCTGGCCGACCAGATGGTGGCCCGCACCGGCTTCTGCATCCATCCCGAACCGGCGGTGCGGGCGGTGGAGAAGGTCGGCGGGACCAAGGACGTCAAGCTGGACAAGCTGCGGGCGCTGGCGCCGACCCACGTGGTGGTCAATATCGACGAGAACCGGCGCGAAACCGTGGACGAGATCCGCACCTTCGTGCCGCACGTGATCGTCACCCACCCGTGCGCGCCCGAGGACAACTTCGCGCTGTACCGGCTGCTCGGTGGCATTTTCAACAAAGTGCAACAGGCGGAGGGGCTGGCGCAGGCGCTGCAGGCCGAACTCGATGCGATCCGCGCCCGTCGCTGGCCGGCACGCACCGTGCTGTACGCGATCTGGCAGGACCCGTGGATGACGGTGTCGCGCGCCACCTATATCAGCAGGATGCTGGCGCTGGTGAACTGGGCCACCTGGCCCGATGACGGCGCGGACCTCGCGGCCTGCGTCGATGGGGATTGCAGCCGGCCGAATGCGCCCGGCGAGCGCTATCCCACCTTTCGCTGGAGTGACGCGCTGGTGCGCGAGCTGGACGCCGTGCTGCTGTCGACCGAGCCGTACCGCTTCACCGAGGACCATGCCGATGCGCTCGAGCGCCAGATCGGCAGGCCGGTGATGCTGGTCGATGGCGAGATGCTGTCCTGGTACGGCAGCCGCGCCGTGGCCGGCGTGCGCTACCTCAGGACGCTTGCCGAGTCGTTCTGACTCGTCCTAATCCGTTCTGATCCTCAGGCCGTCCGGAAGCGGATGATCCCGTCATCGCCGCATCCGCGCACAAGTTGCCCGCGATGCCAGAGCGCGTGCAGGTGCGCCAGCGCCTCGCCCATCGCGAAGGTCAGCTGGTGGATGTCGAACTGGCGCCGGAAGATCACGCCGACGATGTCGTGCGCATGGCACGGCTTCTCGGCGCAGGCGGCCAGCGTCTCGGCCAGCCGGTCCACATGGTGC
Source organism: Cupriavidus sp. 01L43 (assembly GCF_056399925.1). Taxonomy (NCBI): domain Bacteria; kingdom Pseudomonadati; phylum Pseudomonadota; class Betaproteobacteria; order Burkholderiales; family Burkholderiaceae; genus Cupriavidus; species Cupriavidus sp. 01L43. Next base: position 230,590 of record NZ_JBFTSH010000003.1, on the reverse strand, counting down.
TCCTGCAACTGGCGGATGCGGGTATGCAGGTTGCGGAACGGGCGGCCGTGCGACGGCAGGATCAGTACGTCAGCCGGCAGGTCTTCGTACTTGTTCAATGAGTCGAGGTAGAGCTGGAGCGGATTGGCCTCCGGCTCCATGTCGAACACGCTGACATTGGTCGAGATGCGCGGCAGCACCATGTCGCCCGAGATCAGTACATTGGTGGCGGCGTTGTAGAGCGCCACGTGCTCCGGGGCATGGCCGAAGCCGGTGATCACGCGCCAGCCGGCCGTGGCCGGATCGGCGCCGATGGTCACGGTGTCCTCGTCCATCAGGCGGCGGTATTGCGTCGGCACCTCGGGCACCATCGACGGATAGTAGGCTTTGCGGCCGCGCAGTTTTTCGAGGTTGTCCGGGTCGGTCAGGCCGTGGCGGGCGAAGTGGCTCGCCGCGAAGTCACCGCCGGCATTCGAGCCGACGCCGCTGCCGCCGGACATCACGCGCGCGGTCATGTAGTCGCCCAGGCTCATCCACAGCCGCACGTCCCAGTGCTTGCAGAGCCAGTGCGCCAGGCCCACGTGGTCCGGGTGGCAATGGGTCACCAGCACGCGCAGCACGGGCAGGCCGTCCAGCTCGTTGGCGAAGATGGTCTCCCAATGCCCCTTGATGATGTCGTTGGTGATGCCGCAGTCGATGATGGTCCAGCCGTCCCGCCCGTCCAGGCGGTCGCGCAGGAGCCACAGGTTGATATGGTCGAGCGCGAAGGGCAGCGGCATGCGCAGCCAGTAGACGCCGGGCGCCACTTCCTGGCGCGTGCCGGGCGCCGGCATGGTCTCGTCAAACGGGTAGTGGAGCTGGCTTTCGAGTGCGTTCATGGGGCTTGTCTCGGTCGAATCTGGCGCCTTCGGGTGCAGCGGGGCACCGGGCGCTCTGTGGGGTCATGTTGTCCAGTCATTGTCAGCGGCGGCACTTGACGCTAACGTTAACGTCAATCGTCGCGGCCTGCTCGTCATCTTAGACCAAAACTTGACCGTACAACGAACGACCGTTCACTTTCCTGGGCGCACCATGCCGGCACAGCCATCCTCCGCCACCTACACCATTACCGACCTCGCGCGCGAGTTCGACGTCACCCCGCGCGCGATCCGGTTCTACGAGGATCAGGGCCTGCTCTCGCCTGACCGCGAGGGCCCGGGCGGCCGCAAGCGCGTCTATAACGGACGCGAGCGCACCCGCCTCAAGCTCACGCTGCGCGGCAAAAGGTTAGGGCTCACTCTCAACGAGATTCGCGAAATTCTGGATCTCTACGAGTCGCCACGCGATACCGCGCCGCAGTTGGAGCGTTTCCTGGGCGCCCTGTCGCAGCATCGGGACGTTCTGGAGCGCCAGATGGAAGACCTCCAGGCCCAACTTGCCGAGATCGACCAGCACGAGCGCCATTGCCGGGCGCTGCTAGCGGCACATGGCGAAGCCCCCAAGACCAGAACCGCCTGATGCCGCACTTTCAGCCATCCGCCTTCGGATGGAATTGACGTTTACGTAAACGTCAATAAAATACGCCCCACAACACCGACACGAACAGACAGGAGACCGACATGACCGAACTGCCAGGCCTGAGATTCGATCTGGGCGAGGACATCGAGATGCTGCGCGCCTCCGTGCGCAGCTGGGCGCAGGCCGAACTGGCGCCGCGCGCGGCCGAGATCGACCGGTCGGACCAGTTCCCAATGGATGCCTGGAAGAAGATGGGCGACCTCGGCGTGCTGGGCATCACCGTGGCCGAGGAGTACGGCGGCGCGAACATGGGCTACCTCGCCCATATGATCGCGATGGAGGAGATCAGCCGCGCGTCGGCGTCGGTCGGGCTGTCCTACGGCGCGCACTCGAATCTGTGCGTGAACCAGATCCACCGCAATGGCTCCGCCGCCCAGAAGGCGAAATACCTGCCCAAGCTGGTGTCGGGGGACTGGATCGGCGCGCTGGCGATGAGCGAGCCGAACGCGGGCTCGGACGTGGTCAGCATGAAGCTGCGGGCCGACAGGGTTGGCGGACCCGGGGGCGACCGCTACGTGCTGAACGGCACCAAGATGTGGATCACCAACGGGCCGGACTGCGACGTGCTGGTGGTCTACGCCAAGACCGAGCCGGACCTCGGCGCGCGCGGCATGACGGCCTTCATCGTCGAGAAAGGCATGAAGGGCTTCTCGGTGGCGCAGAAGCTGGACAAGCTGGGCATGCGCGGCTCCCACACGGGCGAACTGGTGTTCGAGAACGTGGAAGTGCCGGTGGAGAACATCCTCGGCGCCGAAAATGGCGGCGCCAAGGTGCTGATGAGCGGGCTCGACTACGAGCGCGCGGTGCTGTCCGGCGGCCCGGTCGGCATCATGCAGGCGTGCATGGACGTGGTGACGCCGTACATCCACGACCGCAAGCAGTTCGGCCAGAGCATCGGCGAGTTCCAGCTGATCCAGGGCAAGGTGGCGGACATGTACACCACGCTCCAGGCCGCGCGCAGCTATTTGTATACCGTGGGCAAGAACCTGGACTCGCTGGGCAGCGGCCACGTGCGCCAGGTCCGCAAGGACTGCGCCGCGGTGATCCTGTACACGGCGGAAAAGGCCACGTGGATGGCCGGCGAGTCGGTGCAGATCCTGGGCGGCAATGGCTACATCAACGACTACCCCACCGGCCGGCTGTGGCGCGATGCCAAGCTGTACGAGATTGGCGCGGGCACGTCGGAGATCCGCCGGATGCTGATCGGCCGGGAGCTGTTTGCCGAGACGATGTGATCTATCGTCAACCCAGCCGACGCTAGCGAACCCCTTTACAATTCCCTGACCCCTTACCGCAGCCGCCGCCTCGAACATGTCGCACTTCCCCAAGCTGCTCTCGTCGCAGATTGCCTACGATGTGGCGCGGACCATGCTGGACGGCTTCGACAAGCACTACCGGCTGTTCCGCGAGGTCAGCCACGCGGCCAAGCTGCGTTTCGAGGCAGGGGATTGGCACGGGCTGCAGCAACTCCAGCGCGATCGCATCGCGTTCTATAACGAGCGCGTGCGCGAGACCACGGTGATCCTCGAGGACGAGTACGACGCCGCGCGGATCGAGGACGGCATCTGGCAGCAGATCAAGCTGCACTACATCGGCCTGCTGACCAGGCACCACCAGCCAGAACTGGCCGAGACCTTCTTCAACTCGGTCTGCACCCGCATCCTGCACCGCTCGTATTTCAATAACGATTTCATCTTCGTGCGGCCAGCGATCTCGACCGAGTACATCGAGAACGAGGAATCGCCGATGCGGCCCACCTATCGCGCCTACTACCCGGGCAGCCGCGAGGGCATGGCCGCCTGTTTCGAGCGGATGGTGCACAACTACCAGCTGGAGCGGCCGTTCGAGGATCTGGCGCGGGACATCGGCTACGTGGTGCGCGCCTTCGCCGAGCACCTGGGCGAGGCGCGGATTGCGCCGAACTTCCAGATTCACGCGCTATCGTCGCTGTTCTTCCGCAACAAGGCCGCCGTCATCGTCGGCCGGGTGCTGAACGGCGACCAGACCTACCCGCTGGCGATCCCGATCATCCACGGCCCGACCGGCCAGCTCGTGCTGGACACCGTGCTGCTGCGCCCGGAACAGTTGCTGATCCTGTTCTCGTTCTCGCACGCCTATTTCATGGTCGACATGGAGATTCCGTCGGCCTACGTGACCTTCCTGCGCGACATCCTGCCGCGCAAGCCGCGCGGGGAGATCTACACCGCGCTGGGGTTGCAGAAGCAGGGCAAGAACCTGTTCTACCGCGACTTCCTCCACCATCTGCAGCATTCGTCGGACAAGTTCGTGGTCGCGCCCGGCATCCGGGGCCTGGTGATGCTGGTGTTCACGCTGCCGTCGTTCCCCTACGTGTTCAAGGTCATCCGCGATGCCTTCGCGCCGCCCAAGGAAACCACGCGCGCGCTGGTGGAGTCGAAGTACCAGCTCGTGAAGCAGCACGACCGGGTGGGGCGCATGGCCGATACGCTCGAGTACTCCGACGTGGCCTTCCCGCTGTCGCGCTTCGACGAATCGCTGGTGCGCGAGCTGGAAGCCCACGCGCCGTCGATGATCGAGTACCAGCGCGGGCGGGATGGCGGGCAGGAGATCGTGGTGCGCCACGTCTATATCGAGCGCCGCATGACCCCGCTCAACCTGTGGCTCCAGGAGGGCACCGACGAGCAGGTCGAGCACGGCATCGTCGAGTACGGCAACGCGGTCAAGGAACTGATCGCCGCCAATATCTTCCCGGGCGACATGCTCTACAAGAACTTCGGCGTCACGCGCCACGGGCGCGTGGTGTTCTACGACTATGACGAGATCGAATACCTGACCGATTGCAACATCCGCCGCGTGCCCGAGCCGCGCAACGAGGAGGAAGAAATGTCGGGCGAGGTGTGGTACACCGTACGTCCGCACGACATCTTTCCGGAAACGTTCCGCACGTTCCTGCTCGGCGACCCACGCGTGCGCGCCGCCTTCCTGCGGCACCACGAGGATTTCTTCGATGCTGCCATGTGGCAGCACCATAAGGACCGGCTGATAGCCGGACACGTCCATGACTTTTTTGCCTATCAGAGTAAAGACCGCTTTATCCACCGCTACGGCCCCGGCGCCGACGACCACCACACAGATCTTCCAAGGAGGGCGGCATGACTGATGCCATCGCGCAACTGTTCAAGAACAACCGCGACTGGGTGGACCGCGTCAACGCGGAAGACCCCACCTTCTTCACGCGCCTGGCCAACCAGCAGGCCCCCGAGTACCTGTGGATCGGCTGTTCCGATTCGCGCGTGCCGGCCAACCAGATCCTCGGACTGGCGCCGGGCGAGGTGTTCGTCCATCGCAATATCGCCAATGTGATCTCGCACAGCGACCTGAACGCGCTGTCCGTGCTCCAGTTCGCCGTGGAGGTGCTCAAGGTGCGTCACATCACCGTGGTGGGCCACTACGGCTGCGGTGGCGTCAAGGTAGCGCTCAAGCGCGAGCGCGTGGGCCTGGCCGACAACTGGCTGCGCCACGTGCAGGATGTGGCCGACAAGCACGCCGCCTACCTCGGCACGGTGCTGCGCGAGGACGATGCCCACACGCGGCTGTGCGAGCTGAACGTGATCGAACAGGTCAACAACGTCTGCCAGACCACGGTGCTCCAGGACGCCTGGGACCGTGGCCAGGCCGTGACGGTGCATGGCTGGGTCTACGGCGTGTCCGATGGCCTGCTGCGCGACCTCGGCATGGCCGCCAGCAGCAATGAGGAATTGCACGAACAACTGGCCGCGGCCTATCGCCAGTACGGCGACCCCCCGCAGGCCTCGATCCGCTGATTTCAAGACAGTACGAACCGGTATTCAGGAGACAACCATGCAAGACCCGATCGTCATCGTATCCGCCGCCCGCACGCCCATGGGCGCGTTCCAGAGCGAGTTGAGCAGCCTGACGGCGCCGCAACTCGGCGCCGCGGCCATCCGCGCCGCCGTGGAGCGCGCCGGCCTGAAACCGGAGCAGGTGCAGGAAGTGGTGTTCGGCTGCGTACTGCCGGCCGGGCAGGGGCAGGCGCCTGCGCGCCAGGCGGCGCTCGGCGCCGGGCTGCCGCTGGACGTGGCCTGTACCACGGTCAACAAGATGTGCGGATCGGGCATGCGCGCGGCGATGACGGTCTTCGACGGCCTGCTGGCCGGTTCGTTCGAGATCGCCATCGCGGGCGGCATGGAAAGCATGACCAACGCGCCGTACCTGATTCCGAAAGGGCGCGGCGGCTACCGCATCGGTCACGGCATGATCTACGACCACATGATGCTGGACGGCCTGGAAGACGCCTACTCTCGTGACGAAAAAGGCGGGGGCCGCGCGATGGGCACCTTCGGCGAGGACTGCGCCGCCAAGTACGCGTTCACCCGCGCCCAGCAGGACGAATTCGCGATGGAGTCCGTGCGCCGCGCCCAGCAGGCCACCGAGAGCGGCGCCTTCCGCTGGGAAATCACGCCGGTCACGGTGTCGGGCAAGGGCGGCGACACGGTGATCGACACCGACGAAGGCCCGCGCCGCATCAAGGTGGACAAGATCCCGTCGCTGAAGCCGGCCTTCGCCAAGGACGGCACGATCACGGCGGCCTCGTCCTCGTCGATCAACGACGGCGCCGCCGCGCTGGTGATGATGCGCGAATCGACCGCGAAGTCGCTCGGCCTGCAGCCGCTGGCGCGCATGCTCGGCCATACCTCGCACGCGCAGGCGCCGGGCTGGTTCACCACGGCGCCGGTGGAAGCCATCGCCAAGCTCTACCGCAAGCTGGACTGGACTACCGACAGCGTGGACCTGTTCGAGATCAACGAGGCCTTCGCCGTGGTGCCGATGGCGGCCATGCACGACCTCAAGATTCCGCGCGACAAGGTCAACATCCACGGCGGCGCCTGCGCGCTGGGCCATCCGATCGGCGCCTCGGGCGCGCGCATCATGACCACGCTGATCGGCGCGCTGCGCAAGACCGGCGGCAAGCGCGGCGTGGCCAGCCTCTGCATCGGCGGCGGCGAGGCCACGGCGGTCGGCATCGAAATCGTCTGATCCTTCCAACCTCGCCTACCCACACGACAGGAGTCCTCCCATGCCCACAGCCCTCGTCCTTGGCGCCTCGCGCGGTCTCGGTCTCGAGTTTGTCCGCCAGTACCGTGCCGACGGCTGGCGCGTCATCGCCGCCGCCCGCAGCGACGAGGGCGTGGCAGCGCTCAAGGCGCTCGGCGCCGAGGCCCACCAGCTGGACCTGACCGACGCCGGCGCGCTGGCCGGGCTGGGCTGGAAGCTGGATGGCGAGTCGTTCGACGTGGCGATCTACAACGCCGGCGTGATCGGCCCGCGCAGCGAAGGCGCGCAACCGGTCACGCGCGAGGACTTCGACGGCGTGATGCACACCAACGTGCTCGGTCCGATGATGGCCCTGCCGCTGATCCTGCCGTTCGTCGAGACCGGCAACCACGGGCGTGGCGGCGTGCTGGCCGTGCTGTCGTCGCGCATGGGCAGCATCGGCGCGATGGACAGCAACCGCAGCTGGCTCTACCGCGTCAGCAAGGCCGGCGCCAACGCCGCCCTGAAGGCCGTCTCGCTGGACGCGCGCCATGCGATCTGCGTGGCGCTGCATCCGGGCTGGGTGCAGACCGACATGGGCGGCCCCAAGGCCGACCTCACGCCGCAGCAGAGCGTGACCGGCCTGCGCCGCACGCTGGCCGGCCTGACCCAGCGCGACAACGGCAGCTTCCACAACTACGACGGCACCCCGCTCCCCTGGTAAGGGGAGGGAGACAAGGACACCATGCTGCTGACCCCCGAACAGGAAATGATCCGCGACGCCGTGCGGCAGTTCGCGCAGGACGTCATCGCCCCGCAGGCGGCGCAGTGGGACCGCGACAAGACCTTTCCGAAGGCCGTGCACAAGGAGCTGGCCGCGCTCGGCTGCTACGGCGTGGCCGTGCCGGAAGAGCTGGGCGGGGCAGGGCTGGACTACCTGTCGCTGGCGCTGATCCTCGAGGAGATTGCCGCCGGGGACGGTGGCACCTCCACCGTCATCAGCGTGAACAACTGCCCGGTGTGCAGCATGCTGATGGCCTTCGCCAACGACGCGCAGAAGCAGCAGTGGCTGGCCCCGCTGGCGCGCGGCGAGATGCTGGGCGCGTTCTGCCTGACCGAGCCGCACGTCGGGTCGGACGCCGCCGCGCTGCGTACCACCGCCCGGCGTGACGGCGACCACTACGTGCTCAACGGCGTGAAGCAGTTCATCACCAGCGGCAAGCACGCCGACGTGGCCATCGTCATGGCCGTGACCGACAAGGCCGCCGGCAAGCGTGGCATCAGCGCCTTCCTGGTGCCAACGTCCACGCCCGGCTACGTCGTGGCGCGCATCGAGGACAAGCTCGGCCAGCATTCGTCCGATACCGCCCAGATCGTGTTCGAGGACTGCCGCATCCCGGCTGAGAACCTGCTGGGCGAGGAGGGCGCCGGCTACAAGATGGCGCTGTCCGGGCTCGAAGGCGGGCGCATCGGCATTGCCTCGCAGAGCATCGGCATGGCCCGCGCCGCGTTCGACGCCGCGCTGGCCTACGCCAAGGAGCGGGAAAGCTTCGGCCAGCCGCTGTTCCAGCATCAGGCCGTGCAGTTCCGGCTGGCCGACATGGCTACCCGCATCGACGTGGCGCGCCAGATGGTCTGGCACGCGGCGACGCTCAAGGATGCCGGCCGCCCGTGCCTGAAGGAAGCCGCCATGGCCAAGCTGTTCGCCAGCGAGATGGCCGAGGCGGTCTGCTCGGACGCCATCCAGGTCTTCGGCGGCTACGGCTATGTGACCGATTTCCCGGTCGAGCGCATCTACCGGGACGTGCGCGTGTGCCAGATCTACGAAGGCACGAGCGACATCCAGAAGATCCTCATCGCCCGCGCGCTCGGCTGAGCGCGGGCGGGAAGCGTACTATCGGCAATCGTACTTGTACTATTGGCAATCGCCGTCGCAGTTCCTAGTTCCTGACCCCAACGCAAGCGAATCTGACCTGGAGCCCCCTTCGCCATGACCGCACCGATCGACTTCTACTTCGATTTTTCCTCGCCCTACGGCTACTTCGCCAGCACCCGCATCGACGAGATCGCGCAGAAGTACGGCCGCTACGTGGCGTGGCATCCGATCCTGCTGGGCGTGGTGTTCAAGACGACGGGCTCGTCGCCGCTGCCGAGCATCCCGCTCAAGGGCGAATACTGCTGGCGCGACTTCGAGCGCACCGCCGAATTCCACCACATCGACTACAAGCGCCCGACACACTTTCCGCTGCCCACCCAGCACGCCGCGCGCGCGGTGCTGTGGCTGCAGAACCACCATGGCGCCGATGTGGCCACGGCGTTCGCCAAGGCCGTGTACCGGGCGCTGTTCGTCGATGACCTCAATATCGCCGAGCCGGCGGAGCTGGCCAAGCTGGCCGAGCCGCTGGGCGTCGACCCCATCGCCATGAACGAGGGCGCCACCAGCTACCAGATCAAGGACCAGCTCAAGGCCGAGATCGAGGTGGCGATGGCCAAGGGCGTGTTCGGCTCGCCGTTCGTGATCATCGACGGGGAGCCGTTCTGGGGCTTCGACCGCTTCGAGCAGGTGGAGTCCTACCTCAAGAGCCGGCGGCAGACGGCACAGACCCCGCTGCGCGCCGTCGGCGGCAATGACATCACCAAGGAAAAGAAACCCGCATGACCGCAGCAACCCAGGCCCCCGTGCAGCCCTCCGCCTTCGATTGCGTGATCTTCGACTGTGACGGCGTGCTCGTCGACAGCGAGCCCATCGTCCACCGCGTGCTCAACGAGATGCTCAACGAGCTGGGCGTCGCCATCTCGCTGGAGGAGTCGAAGCGCTGGTTCCTCGGCCGCGCCGTGCGCGACGAGCTGGGCAATATCGAACGCCGGCTGGGCAAGCCGCTGCCCGACAACTGGCTGTCGACGTGGCTCGCGCGCCGCAACCAGGTGCTGGAGGCCGAGGTGGTGGCCGTGCCGCACGTGCGCGAGGCCATCGAGGCCATCACCGCGCGCGGCCTGCCCGTGTGCGTGGCTTCCGGCGCGGACCGCATCAAGGTGAAGCTGCAACTGACGCGCACCGGGCTGGTCGAGCTGTTCCAGCAGGACACGCGCGAGCACATCTTCTCCTCCACCGAGGTCGAGCGCAGCAAGCCGGCGCCGGACGTCTACCTGCTGGCCGCGCGCACGATGAGTGTCGATCCGTCGCGCTGCGTGGTGGTGGAAGACAGCCCCACCGGCGTGACGGCCGGCGTGGCGGCGGGCATGACCGTGCTCGGCTACGCCGCGCTGAACGATGCCCGCGAGCTGCGCGAAGCCGGCGCAAGCGCCATCTTCACGGACATGCGCCAACTGCCGGAGCTGATCGGATGAGTCCAAGCCGCCCTCAGCGCGCCGGTCCCGAGCCTTGCCCGTGCGGCCATGCCGACTACGCCGCGTGCTGCGGGCGCTTTCATCGCGGCGAGGCGCTGCCGCCGAACGCCGAGGCGCTGATGCGCTCGCGCTACAGCGCCTACGTCAAGGGGCTGGTGGACTGGCTGCGCCAGACCTGGCACGCCACCACCTGCCCGAACGACCTGGCCCCGGAGCGCGAGACGCGCTGGCTCGGGCTGACGGTCAAGGCCCACGCCCAGCAGGACGACACCCACGCCATCGTCGAATTCGTCGCCCGCTACAAGGTGGGTGGCCGCGCGTGGCGGCTGCATGAGCGCAGCCGCTTTGTGTTCGAGCCGCGCGAGGCCGGGGAGACGCCGCGCTGGCTCTATGTCGATGGCGAGATGCTCGGGCAGGATCAGGGGTAGGGATTGGCAGGGAAGCGGTAAGCGGGAACGAGACAAAGAACAGGACGAGACATGCCCACGCTGGAAACCAAACTGAACGCACGCTCGGAAGCCTTCAAGGCCAACGCCGAGGCCATGCAGGCGCTGGTGGCGGACCTCAAGGCCCGCATCGCCAAACTGGCCGAAGGCGGCGGCGAAGCCGCCCGCGCCAAGCACCTGGGTCGCGGCAAGCTGCTGCCGCGCGACCGCGTGCAGCAACTGCTCGATCCGGGCACCCCGTTCCTGGAGCTGTCGCAACTGGCCGCGTACGAGATGTACGACGACGCCGCGCCCGGCGCCGGCATCATCACCGGCATCGGCCGGGTGGCCGGGCAGGAGTGCGTGATCGTCTGCAACGACGCCACGGTCAAGGGCGGCACCTACTACCCGATCACGGTCAAGAAGCACGTGCGCGCGCAGGAAATCGCCGAAGAGAACAACCTGCCGTGCATCTATCTGGTCGATTCGGGCGGCGCCAACCTGCCCAATCAGGACGATGTCTTCCCGGACCGCGACCACTTCGGCCGCATCTTCTACAACCAGGCCAACCTGTCCGCCAAGGGCATTCCGCAGATCGCCGTGGTGATGGGTTCCTGCACGGCCGGCGGCGCCTACGTGCCGGCGATGAGCGACGAGTCGATTATCGTCAAGGACCAGGGCACGATCTTCCTGGGCGGCCCGCCGCTGGTGAAGGCGGCCACCGGCGAGGAAGTCAGCGCCGAGGACCTGGGCGGCGCGGACGTCCACACCCGGCTGTCCGGCGTGGCCGACTACTTCGCCCAGAACGACCACCACGCGCTGTCCCTGGCGCGCAACATCGTCCAGCACCTGAACCGGCGCAAGCCGGACCAGATCCGCCTGCACGAGCCGGCGCCGCCGCTGTATCCCACCGAAGAACTCTACGGCGTGATCCCCACCGACACGCGCAAGCCCTACGACGTGCGCGAGGTCATCGCCCGCCTCGTCGATGGCTCGGAATTCGACGAATTCAAGGCACGCTACGGCACCACGCTGGTCTGCGGCTTTGCGCGGATCTGGGGCTACCCGGTCGGCATCATCGCCAACAACGGCATCCTGTTCTCGGAGTCGGCGCTCAAGGGCGCGCACTTCATCGAGCTGTGCTGCCAGCGCAAGATCCCGCTGGTGTTCCTGCAGAACATCACCGGCTTCATGGTCGGCCGCAAGTACGAGAACGAAGGCATTGCGCGCAATGGCGCCAAGATGGTGACCGCCGTGGCCACGGCGCAGGTGCCGAAGTTCACGGTCATCATCGGCGGCTCGTTCGGCGCCGGCAACTACGGCATGTGCGGCCGGGCCTACTCGCCGCGCTTCCTGTGGATGTGGCCGAACGCGCGGATTTCGGTGATGGGCGGCGAGCAGGCGGCCAGCGTGCTGGCCACGGTGCGGCGCGACGGCATCGAGGGGCGCGGCGGCAAGTGGAGCGCCGATGAGGAAGAGGCGTTCAAGCAGCCCATCCGCGACCAGTACGAGCATCAGGGCCATCCGTACTACGCCAGCGCGCGGCTCTGGGACGATGGTGTCATCGACCCGGCGCAGACGCGCACCGTGCTCGGCCTGGGCCTGTCCGCCAGCCTCAACGCGCCCATCGGCGACATGAAGTTCGGCGTGTTCCGGATGTAGGCCCGCCAGTCAGCCACGTTTTTGCCGTACCCGTTTCGACCTTTCCCTCACCGCATTTTTTCTGGTTTGACCATGTTGCGCCTTGCCCCCCTCGTTCGCGGCGTTGCCGTCGCGCTGGCCTGCGTCACGCTGTGCGGGGCGGCCGTCGCCCAGTCGGCACTGGCCGCGCTGCCGCCGCGCACGATCGAGCGCGTGGTGATGGTGCCCAAGGCCGGCGCGGACGCCAACGTGGACCTGGAGACCACCATCTTCCGGCCCGCCGCCGATGGCCGCTACCCGCTGGTGGTGATCAACCACGGCAAGGCGCCCGGCAAGCCCGCCTACCAGGGCCGCGCGCGCTTTGCCGCGCAGAGCGCGGAGTTCGTGCGGCGCGGCTACGTGGTGGCGCTGCCGATGCGGCAGGGCTTCTCGAAGTCCGGCGGCGCCTACGTGGGCGGTAGCTGCAACATCAGCGCCAACGGCATGGCGCAGGCCGAGGATGTCATCGCCGCGCTCGACTACCTCGTGCAGCAGCCCTATGTGGACCCGACCCGCATCGTGGTGATCGGTCAGTCGCATGGCGGGCTCTCGACCATGGCGCTGTCCGCCATCGGCTATCCGGGCGTGCGCGGCGTGGTCAACTTCGCCGGCGGGCTGCGCAATGCCGCGTGCGCCGGCTGGGAGAACAACCTGATCGATGCGTTCGGCGACTACGGCCGCACGGCGCGCTACCCGTCGCTCTGGTTCTACGGCGACAACGACAGCTTCTGGCCCTGGCCGCTGCCCGAGCGGCTGTACAACAACTACAAGGCGACCGCGAGCGGCCCGGCCGCCGACGCGCGCTTCGTCGACGTGGGTGAGTTCGAGGGCGACTCCCACAAGCTGTTCAGCAGCCGCCACGGCATCGCGCTGTGGCTGCCCGAGGTGGACGCCTTCTTCCACCATATCGGCATGCCGTTCGACGACGCGCCGGAAGACCCGCCCAAGCCAGCCGGCGCCACCGAGCGCGCCTCCTGACACCCCCATCGATGCCCCGGAGACAGAGACCATGCACTTCACCACGCTGAACGTGACCGCCGCGCACCACGTTGCCACGGTCACGCTGAACCGCCCGGACGTGCGCAACGCGTTCAACGAAACCGTGATTGCCGAGGTGACCGGCGCGTTCCGCGCGCTGGGCGATACCCCCGACGTGCGCGCCATCGTGCTGGCAGGCACCGGCCCGGCCTTCTGCGCCGGTGCAGACCTGAACTGGATGAAGAAGATGGCCGGCTACACGGACGATGAAAACCGTGCCGATGCCCTGACGCTGGCCCAGATGCTCCACACCATCTGGGCCTGCCCCAAGCCGGTGATCGCCCGCATCCACGGCGACACCTACGCGGGTGGCGTGGGCCTGGTGGCCGCGTGCGACATCGCCGTGGCTGCCGAGCCTGTCAACTTCTGCCTGTCCGAGGCCAAGCTCGGCCTGCTGCCGGCCACCATCAGCCCCTATGTGATCCGGGCAATGGGCGAGCAGGCCGCGCGGCGCTACTTCATCACGGCGGAGCGGTTCGACGCCGCCGAGGCGCTGCGGCTCGGCTTCGTCCATGCCGTGGTGCCGGCCGCACAACTGGACACCAAGGTGGCCGAGGTGGCCGCCGCGCTGGTCGCCAACAGCCCCAACGCCGTGCGCGAGAGCAAGCGGCTGGTGCAGGAAGTGGCGGGGCGGGCCATCGACAACGACCTGCTGGCCGACACCGCGAACCGCATCGCGGCGATCCGCGCGTCCGAGGAAGGGCGCGAGGGCGTGCGGTCTTTCCTCGAAAAACGCGCGCCGGCATGGCGTCCGCAATGATTTTTCTGCCGATTTGTTTCGGGACGATGCCGGACGTTAGCGGCTGGAAGCCCGCATGGGGCGGCGCGCGCGTCACCGCATCCGCCAACATCGTGCAACCTCGGCCAAGTTGCCGCTAACGTGCCGGGGCAGCCCGGTTTGCCAAGTCCCCAAGGACCTTCCTACCATGAGCCTCCCCATTCCGTCCTGCTTGCCAGCGCGCCCCGGCCTCGTCCGGCGTGGCGCCGGCGTGGACGGACAACAAAGGAGGCTTCCCTTGGAACATCCGGAACACCTTTCTTCCCCAGCGGCTGACGGATCACTCGCCGCGCGCAGCCAGCGCGCCGTGTGGCACCCGTGCACGCGCCTGCGGCCCGACGCGGGCGCCAACGAGCCGCCGCTGGCCATCGCACGTGGCGAAGGCCCGTGGCTGATCGACACCGACGGCCGCCGCTACTTCGACGCCATCAGTTCGTGGTGGGTCAACCTGTTCGGCCACGCCAACCCGGTCATCAACGCCGCGCTGGCGGACCAGATGCAGACGCTCGAACACGTGATGCTGGCCGGCTGCACGCACGCGCCGGCCGTGGCGCTGGCCGAGCGGCTGTCCGCGCTCACCGGCGGGGCGCTCGGCAACACCTTCTATGCGTCCGATGGCGCGTCGGCGGTGGAGATCGCGCTCAAGATGAGCTTCCACTACTGGCACAACACCGGCCTGCCGGCCAAGCGCGAGTTCGTGTGCCTGCGCCACGGCTACCACGGCGAGACGGTGGGCGCGCTGGCCGTGACCGATGTGGAGATCTTCCGCGACGCCTACGCCCCGCTCACGCGCCGCGCCCATGTGGTGATGTCGCCGGACGCCCGCCAGGCCAATCCCGGCGAGAGCGCCGCCGATGTCGCCACCCGCGCGCTGGCCGACCTGGAAGCGCTGCTGCGCGAACGCGCCGGCCAGATCGCCGCGCTGATCGTCGAGCCGCTGGTGCAGGGCGCCGCCGGCATGGCGATGTATGACCCGTCCTATCTGGAAGGCGCCCGGGCGCTGTGCGACCGCTATCGCGTGCACCTGATTGCCGACGAGATTGCCGTGGGCTGCGGCCGTACCGGCACGTTCTTCGCCTGGGAGCAGGCGCGCGAGCGTCAGGAGGGTGAAGCCTTGCCCGCCCACGCGTGGCCAGACTTTCTGTGCCTGTCGAAGGGCATCAGCGGCGGCTACCTGCCGCTCTCGCTGGTGCTGTCGCGGCCGGAGATCCAGCGCGCCTTCGTCGCCGACGACATCGCGCGCAGCTTCCTCCATTCGCACTCGTACACCGGCAACCCGCTGGCCTGCCGCGCCGCGCTGGCCACGCTCGACCTGTTCGACGCGGAAGACGTGCTCGCCCGCAACCGCGCCCGCGCCCGCTGGCTGGCCGACGCCATGGCGCCGCTGGCCGCCGACCCGCGCCTGGTCAACGTGCGCCAGCGCGGCATGATCTGGGCTGCCGATGTGGACCCGGAGGTCGCCGGCGCCGATTTCGCGTCGCGCTTCCATCTGGCCGCGCGCGAACAGGGCGTGCTGGCGCGCCCCATCGGCAACACCCTCTATCTGATGCCGCCGTACGTGTTCGACCAGCAACTCGCCGAATGGCTGGGCGAGCAGCTGCTCACCACGCTGCACGCGGTGGCGGGACCGATGCCGGAGGTGCGCCATGCTGCTTGAGCAACTGACCCGCGCCGCCGCCGACCGCGAAGCCCAGGCGCTCACGCGCCGGCGCCGCATCGCCCACACGGCCTGCGCGCCGCACCAGTCGGTCGGCGCCATCGACGCCAGGCCGGTGCCGCTGCTGACCTTCAGCAGCAATGACTACCTCGGGCTGGCCAACCATCCGGCGATTGCCGAGGCGCTGGCCGATGGCGCGCGTCGCTATGGCGCCGGCAGCGGGGCTTCCCACCTCGTCAGCGGCCATTCGATTGCGCACGCCCAGCTCGAACAGGAACTGGCGCGGTGGCTGGCGCCGCATATCCCGCAGGCGCAGGCGCTGTACTTCTGCACTGGCTATATGGCGAACCTTGCCGTGCTGACCTCGCTCGGCACCGCCGGCGCGACGCTGTTCTGCGAGACGCTGAACCATGCCTCGCTGATCGACGGCGCCCGGCTGGCCCGTGCCGATGTGCAGCGTTATCCGCATGGCGATCTCGCCGCGCTGGACGCCCAGCTCGCCGCCCACACCGGCGGCCTGAAGCTGATCGTGACCGACAGCGTGTTCAGCATGGATGGCGATATCGCGCCGCTGGCTGGCCTGCTGGCGCTGGCCGAGCGCCACGATGCGTGGATCATCGTCGACGATGCCCACGGCTTCGGCGCGCTGGGCGAGAACGGGCGGGGCGTGCTGGAGCACCTCGGCCTGCGCTCGGAACGGCTGATCTATATCGGCACGCTGGGCAAGGCCGCCGGCGTGGCCGGGGCGTTCGTGGCGGCGCACGCCACGATCATCGAGCATCTGGTGAACACCGCGCGCCCCTATATCTATACGACGGCGGCGCCGCCGGCCGTGGCGCACGCGCTGCTGACCAGCCTGGCGATCATCGCCGGTGAGGAAGGGCGCCAACGCCGCGCGCAGCTTGGCGGGCTGATTGCCACGCTGCGCGACGGACTGGCCCGGCTGGCCGCGCAGGCCGGCTGGACGCTGGGCGAAAGCGACACGGCGATCCAGCCGCTGATCGTCGGTGACAACGCCGCCGCGCTGGCGCTGTCTGCCGCGCTGGAGGCCGAGGGCATCCGCGTGGGCGCCATCCGGCCGCCGACCGTGCCGGCCGGCACCGCGCGGCTGCGCATCACGCTGTCCGCCTCGCACACCGCGCAGGACGTGCAGCGGCTGCTCGATGCCATCGCGCGGGCCATCCCGCACCGGGAGGCCGCATGAAGGATATCGACAAGGAGCAGAAGAAGCCCGGCCGCGTGGCCTGCTTCGTCACCGGCACCGATACGGGCGTCGGCAAGACTCACGCCACGGCCACGCTGCTGCACGCGCTGCACGCGGCGGGCTACACCACTGTCGGCATGAAGCCGGTGGCGAGTGGCGGCGAGTGGCTGGACGAGCGCTGGCAGAACGACGACGTGGAGCAGTTGCGCGCCGCCGGCTCGGTGATCGTGCCGCAGGAGGAGATGTGCCCGTTCCTGATGCGCACGCCGGTCTCGCCGCACCTGGCGGCGGCCATGGAAGGGCTGCGCATCACGCGCGAGCCGATCCAGGCCGCGTTCGCGTCGCTGCGCCATCGCGCCGAAGCCGTGGTGGTGGAGGGCGTGGGCGGCTTCCAGGTGCCGCTCGACGTGGGCGCCGCGCGCTGGAACACCGCCGACCTGGCCGAAATGCTCAACGTGCCCGTGGTGATGGTGGTGGGCGTCCGGCTTGGCTGCCTGAACCACGCGATGCTGACCGCCGACGCGGTGCGGGCGCGCGGGCTCACGCTGGCCGGCTGGATCGCCAACCGCATCGACCCCGACATGCTGCTGCCGCACGAGAACATCGCCACGCTGCACGACGCGCTCGGCGCGCCCTGCCTGGGCGAGCTGCCCTGGCAGGTGGCCCCCGCCGTGGCGGCGACGGAACTCGACCTCGCCCCGCTGCT
The DNA here is from genome assembly GCF_056399925.1 of Cupriavidus sp. 01L43. Classification (NCBI taxonomy): domain Bacteria; kingdom Pseudomonadati; phylum Pseudomonadota; class Betaproteobacteria; order Burkholderiales; family Burkholderiaceae; genus Cupriavidus; species Cupriavidus sp. 01L43. The sequence goes on along the minus strand of NZ_JBFTSH010000003.1, from coordinate 213,184 downwards.
GGCCAGCATGCCGCCGCATATCCGATACACCGCCGTGGCCCAGTTCGCTGACTGAGCCCCGACTACACAGAATCCGCAAAAGACCATGACCCAACAAGCCCAACAAGCCCAACAATCCCAACAGACCTCCGCCCAGACCGTCGCCACGATTTCCGCCGACGCCCTGCGCCAGTCCGCCCGCAACCTGCAAGCCGCCGCCGAGCGTGATGAAAACGCCGCATGGCGGGTCGATGACGTCGCCGCGCTGTTCGCGCTGCCGTTCAACGACCTGCTGTTCCGCGCGCAGCAGGTGCATCGCGAACACTTCGACGCCAACACGGTGCAGCTTTCCACGCTGCTGTCGATCAAGACCGGCGGCTGCGAGGAGGATTGCGGCTACTGCCCGCAGAGCGCGCACCACGACGCCGGCGTGAAGGCCGAGAAGCTGATGGAACTGGACGCCGTGCTGGAGGCCGCCCGCAACGCCAAGGCCAACGGCGCCACCCGCTTCTGCATGGGCGCCGCCTGGCGCAGCCCGAAGGACCGCCATCTGGAGCCGGTGATCGACATGGTGCGCGAGGTCAAGGCGATGGGCCTGGAGACCTGCGTGACGCTGGGCATGCTCAAGGCCGAGCAGGCGCAGCGCCTGGCTGACGCCGGCCTGGACTACTACAACCACAACCTCGATACCTCGCCCGAGTTCTACGGCAAGATCATCGGCACGCGCACCTACCAGGACCGCCTGGACACCATCGGCCACGTGCGCGGCGCCGGCATCAACGTCTGCTGCGGCGGCATCGTCGGCATGGGCGAGGCCCGCGAGGCGCGCGCCGGCCTGATCGCCCAGCTGGCCAACCTGGATCCGTACCCCGAGTCGGTCCCCATCAACAACCTGGTGCAGGTGGAGGGCACACCGCTGGCGGGCACCGAAGCGCTGGACCCGTTCGAGTTCGTCCGCACGATTGCCGTGGCACGCATCACCATGCCGCGCGCGATGGTGCGCCTGTCCGCCGGCCGCGAGGCCATGGACGAAGCGTTGCAGGCGCTGTGCTTCATGGCCGGCGCCAATTCGATTTTCTATGGCGAAAAGCTGCTGACCACCGGCAACCCGCAGGCCGAGCGCGACCGCGCGCTGCTGGCCCGGCTCGACATCCGCGCGGAAGGCTACGCGGGATGACGGCCCTGCCGTGAGGTAAGCAACTGGCCGCCCCCCCGGATAACAAGGGAAACAAAGGAGGAGCCATGTTCAACAAGATCCTGATCGCCAACCGTGGCGAGATTGCCTGCCGTGTGGCGGCCACGTGCCGCCGGCTGGGCATCCGCACGGTGGCCGTCTACTCCGATGCGGACGCGAACGCGCGCCATGTGGCGTTCTGCGACGAAGCCGTGCATATCGGCGGCCCGGCCGCGCGCGACAGCTACCTGCGCGCGGACCACATCATCGAGATGGCGAAGGAGACCGGCGCCCAGGCCATCCACCCGGGCTACGGCTTCCTGTCCGAGAACGAGGCGTTCGCGCAGGCGTGCGCCGCCGAAGGGCTGGTCTTCATCGGCCCGCCGGCCTCGGCCATCCACGCCATGGGCAGCAAGAGCGCGGCCAAGCAGCTGATGGAAAGCGCGTCCGTGCCGCTGGTGCCCGGCTACCACGGCGAGGATCAGGACCCGGCGCTGCTGCGCCGCGAGGCGGACCGCATCGGCTACCCGGTGCTGATCAAGGCCAGCGCGGGCGGCGGCGGCAAGGGCATGCGCGTGGTGGAGGCGGGCGAGGGCTTCGAGGCCGCGCTGGCCTCGGTCAAGCGCGAGGCATCGGCCAGCTTCGGCGACGACAAGGTGCTGGTCGAGAAATACCTGACCCGCCCGCGCCATATCGAGATTCAGGTTTTTGCCGACACCCACGGCAACTGCGTCTACCTGTTCGAGCGCGACTGCTCGGTGCAGCGGCGCCATCAGAAGGTGCTGGAGGAGGCCCCCGCGCCCGGCATGACCGAGGAACGGCGCCGCGCGATGGGCGAGGCGGCGGTGGCGGCGGCCAAGGCCGTGGGCTACGTCGGCGCCGGCACGGTCGAGTTCATCGCCAATCAGGACGGCTCGTTCTACTTCATGGAGATGAACACCCGCCTCCAGGTGGAGCATCCGGTCACGGAGATGATTACCGGCCAGGATCTGGTGGAGTGGCAGTTGCGCGTGGCGGCCGGCGAGCCGCTGCCGCTGACGCAGGACCAACTCCGCATCGACGGCCACGCGCTGGAAGCGCGCATCTACGCCGAGAACCCCGAGAACCAGTTCCTGCCGTCCACGGGCACGCTGCGCTTCCTGCGCACGCCGCCGGCGGTGCAGTTCATGCTTGGCGGGGACTCCCACGGCCCGGCAGGCGTGCGGATCGATGCCGGCGTGCGCGAGGGCGACACCATCAGCCCGTTCTATGACCCGATGATCGCCAAGCTGATCGTCTGGGGCCCCAACCGCGACGCGGCGCTGGCGCGCATGGAGCAGGCGCTGGCCGGCTACCACGTGGTGGGGCTGCAAACCAACGTCGCCTTCCTGCAGCGGCTGGTCAAATCCGAGGCGTTCCGCACGGCAGACCTCGACACCGGCCTGATCGAACGCAACCAGGCGGTGCTGTTCCCGCCGCCCAAGGCGGCCGGCATGGAGGCCATCGCGCTGGCCGTGGCTGCGCTGCTCGAGCGCGAGACCCGCACGCGCCGCATCGACGAGGCCGACCGGCACTCGCCGTGGACCCACGCCGGCCCGTGGCGCCTGAACGGCCGGGAGTCCCGTACGCTGTACTTCTCGCATCGCGGCAACAAGGTGGAAGTGGTGCTGCGCGCCGACCCGCGCCGCAGCACGCTGATCTATGCCGATCAGGCGGCGCCGTTCGCCTACGTGTTCAAGGCCGACGACATCCGCGTGGACCTGGGCACCCGCCGCACCCACGGCCAGGTGCACGTGGAGGGCGACATGTTCCACGTCTTCACCGCCGGCCGGCACACGGAACTGGCGTGGCTGGACCCGCTGGGCCACGCCGGCGAGGCCGAGAGCGAGGGCGGCAAGCTCACCGCCCCGATGCCGGGCAAGGTCATCGCCGTGATGGTGACGCCCGGCAGCACCGTCACGCGCGGCACGCCGCTGCTGGTGATGGAAGCCATGAAGATGGAACACACCATCAGCGCGCCCGCCGACGGCGTGGTCAGCGAGGTGCTCTACGGCGTGGGCGAGCAGGTGGCGGAAGGCGCGCAACTGCTGGCGTTTGCGGTGGCGGAGCCAACGGCTGCCTGACGGTTTGCTCCCCTCTCCCAGAGGGAGAGGGGAGCAAAGCAGGGTCTGCCGTGCCAAAATGCCCCCACAACACCCCCGAAAAGAACTGGAGTCGAGATGAAGTTGCAGTTGTACGTGCCGGATGGCCGCTATGAACCCTGGATCGAAGGCTTTGCCGAGGCGCTGCCCGAGGCGCAATGCCTGAAGTGGGAGGAAAGCCAGGGCGAGGCCGCCGACTACGCCGTGGTCTGGCGTCCGCCCGTGGCCATGCTGCGTGGCCGCCAGGACCTGCGCGCCGTGTTCAACCTCGGTGCCGGCGTGGACGGCATCCTGCGTCTGCGCGACGAAGACCCCGAGGCGCTGCCGGCCGGCGTGCCCATCGTGCGCCTCGATGACGCCGGCATGGCCGCCCAGATGGCCGAATACGTCACCGCCGCCGTGCTGCGCTACTTCCGCAAGCTCGACGCCTACGACGCCCAGGAACGCGCCGGCACGTGGAAATTCCTCAAGCCCCATCGCCGCGCCGACTTCACCATCGGCGTGATGGGCATCGGCACGCTGGGCGCCCACATCGCCCGCACGCTGGCCGGCTTCGGCTTCCCGGTGCGCGGCTGGAGCCGCTCCGCCAAGGCCGTGGATGGCGTGGAATCGTTCCACGGCGAGGATGGCCAGCGCAACTTCCTCGACGGCCTGCGCGTGCTGGTGAACGTGCTGCCGCTGACCACCGAGACCGAGGACATCATCGACACCGGCCTGCTCTACCGCCTGGCCCGTGGCGCCTATGTGATCAACGTGGCGCGCGGCCCRCACCTGGTGGAAGACGACCTGCTGGCCGCCGTGCGCGAAGGGCAGATCGCCGGCGCCACGCTGGACGTATTCCGCACCGAACCGCTGCCGGCCGACCATCCGTTCTGGCAGGAGTCGCGCATCACCATCACGCCGCATATCTCGGCGCTGACGCTGCGCGAGGACAGCATCGCCCAGATCGCCGGCAAGATCCGCGCGCTGGCCGAAGGCAAGCCGATTGCCGGCGTGGTGGACCTGCAGCGCGGCTACTGAGCCGGGCCGGCACGTCCAGACAAGGAACCGAGGAGACAGCCATGACCATGCCCCAGTACGTGAAGATCGTCGAAGTGGGCCCGCGCGACGGGCTCCAGAACGAAAAAGCGATGGTGCCCGCCGACGTCAAGGTGACGCTGATCAACCAGCTCACCGACGCGGGCTTCGTCAATATCGAGGCCGCGTCGTTCGTCTCGCCCAAGTGGGTGCCGCAGATGGCGGACGGCGCCGAGGTCATGGCGCGCATCCAGCGCCGCCCCGGCACGCTGTATTCGGCCCTGACGCCGAACCTGAAGGGCTTCGAGGGCGCCGTGGCGGCCGGGGCCGACGAGGTGGTGATCTTCGGCGCGGCCAGCGAGGCGTTCTCGCAGAAGAACATCAACTGCTCGATCGCCGAGTCGATCGCCCGCTTCGAGCCGGTGGCGGCCGCCGCCAAGGAAGCCGGCGTGCGGCTGCGCGGCAGCATCTCGTGCACGCTGGGCTGCCCCTACCAGGGCGAGGTGTCCGTCCACGACGTGGTGGACGTGGTGCGCCGCATGCGCGACCTGGGCTGCGACGAGATCGACATCGCCGATACCATCGGCGTCGGCACGCCCGCGCGGGTGCAGGAAGTGATGCGCGCGGCGTCGATGGAGTTTGCGATCGACCGGCTCTCGGGTCATTTCCACGATACCTACGGGCAGGCGCTGTCCAACATCCTGGCCAGCCTGGAAGTGGGCATCGGCATCTTCCACGCGTCCGTGGCGGGGCTGGGCGGCTGCCCGTACGCCAAGGGCGCCACCGGCAATGTGGCCACCGAGGACGTGCTCTACATGCTCCACGGCATGGGGCTGCATACCGGCATCGACCTGGAGGCGGTGGTGCGCACCGGCGACTACATCTCGCAGGCCATCGGCCGCCCGAACAACTCGCGCGTGGGCCGCGCCCTGCTGACCAAGTGGGCGGCGGCGGACGACGCGGCGGTCTGCGTCTGAGCCTGAGCCGCCCCTATATATATAGACAGATAACGAGAACCGATCGATGAGCGCGTCCCCCGCATCCAATGAGCCGAACCCACCCGGCGAATTGCCCGACGCCGCGCAGCGCGTGGCCGCCCTGCTGGCCGGCATCGGCCATGACCGCCCAGTGGTGATGCTGCCGGCCACCGGCAAGACCTCGGCCGAAGCCGCCGCCGGGCTCGGTTGCAGCGTGGCGGAGATCGCCAAGTCGATCATTTTCCGGCGCGTGGCGGACGACGCCCCGGTGCTGGTTATCGCCAGCGGCAGCAACCGCGTGGACGAGGCCAAGGTGGCCGCCCGCGTGGGCCCGCTGGGCAAGGCCGATGCGAAGTTCGTGCGCGAGAAGACCGGCTATGCGATTGGCGGCGTCTGCCCCATCGGCCACGCCGTGCCGCCCGTGATGCTGCTCGACCAGGACCTGTTCCGCTACGAGAGCCTGTGGGCCGCCGCCGGCCATCCGCACGCGGTGTTCAACCTCACGCCGCACCAGCTCCAGGCCATGACCGGCGCCGAAGTCGCCGATGTGGCGGCGCAGGTGGCGCAGGTGGCAAACTGACCCGCGCGATGTCCGCCGTGCTCCCGCCCGCCGCGCGCCGCCTGCAAGCCGACCTCACGCGCGGCGCCGCTGCCGCGTTGGGGACGTCGCCGGTGGCGTCCCCGTGCCGCAACGTCTGCAAGATGGACCCGGTGACCGGCTATTGCGAAGGCTGCCTGCGCACCATCGAGGAAATCGCCGGCTGGTCCCAGGCCGATGATGCCGAGCGCCGGCGCGTCTGGGCGCTGCTGCCTGCGCGCGTGGCGTGGCTGGGCGGAGACGGGGCATGAACGCGCCGCTTTCCTTTTCCGCCTCTTTGCCGCCGTCCGTCCGCGTGTTCGAGCGCGGCTGGCTGTCGGCCAACAACGTGCTGCTGGTCGATGACGAGACTGGCGACACGGCGCTCGTCGATACCGGCTACCTGACCCACGCCGCCCAGACCGAGGCGCTGGTCGCATCGGCGCTCGATGGCCGGCCCTTGCGGCAGGTCATCAACACCCATCTCCATTCGGACCATTGCGGCGGCAACGCCGCGCTGCAGGCGCGCTGGCAACCGCGCACGTCGATCCCGGCCGCCGAGGCGGCGGCGGTGTCCGCGTGGGATGACGACGCCCTGAGCTTCGTGGCCACCGGCCAGCAGTGCCAGCGCTTCACCTTCGACGCGCTGCTGCACGACGGCGACCACCTGCGCCTGGGCGGCCTGGACTGGCACGTGGTGGCCGCGCCGGGCCACGACCCGCACGCAGTCATGCTGTTCGCCCCCGGGCCGCGCATCCTGATCTCGGGCGACGCGCTCTGGGAAAACGGCTTCGGCGTGATCTTTCCCGAACTCGACGGCGAAAGCGGCTTCGCGGAGCAGGCCGCCGTGCTGGCGCGCATCGCCGAACTCGACGCCCGCCTCGTCATCCCCGGCCATGGCCGCGTGTTCGGCGATGTGTCCGAGGCGGTGGCGCGCGCGCAGGGCCGGCTGGCCCACCTGCGCGGCGACCCGCTGCGCAACGCCAGCCACGCGGTAAAGGTGCTGGTGAAGTTCAAGCTGCTGGAGCAGCAGTCGATGTCGCGCACCGCGCTGCTGGCGTGGATGCACGGCACGCCGCTGATGCAGCGCATCCACGCGCGCTTCATGGCCGAGACGCCGTTCGAGACGGTCTTCGCCCAGACCCTGCGCGGGCTGGCGGCGGTGGGCGCGCTGGCGCTGGACGGCGAGACCGTCCACAACCGCGACTGAGGCGCCCGGGCCATGATGCCGCCGCTGCGGGGCAAGGACTTCATGCTGCGGCCCTTCCGTGCGGCTGACGTGCAGCCGTTCGCGGCGGCGGTGCGGGAGTCGATGGCCACCGTCGGCGCCTGGATGCCGTGGGCGCGGCACGACTACAACACGCTGGACGCCCAGGAGTGGTTCGCGCGCTGCGACACCAATATGGCGGATGGCTCCGCGTTCGACATCGGCGTGTTCTCGCCCGATGGCCGAGAGCTTTACGGCGGCGTGGCGATCAACCAGATCCGGCCGGAGGACAACCTCGGCAATCTGGGCTACTGGATTCGGGAGAGCCGCCAGCGGCAGGGGCTGGCGGCGGGCGCGGCCACGATGATGGCCTGCCATGGCTTCCACGGGCTCGGCCTGACCCGCATCGAGATCGTGGCGGCCGAGGCCAACGTGGCGAGCCGCGCCGTGGCGGTGAAGATCGGCGCCACGCTCGAATGCATCGCCCGCAACCGGCTGATCCTGCGCGGCAGGCCGGTTGCGGCGGCGGTGTACTCGCTGGTGCCGGAGTGGTTCTCGGGGGGCTGACCCTTAGAACGACGTCCGCATGCCGATCTTGACGCTGCGGCCCGGCAGCGGGGCGATGTCGCGCAGGATCGACGTGGCGCTGCGGGCTTCCTCGTTGGTGAGGTTGTCGCCGCGCACGTAGAACAGCGTCTGCACGCCCGATACCTTGAGCTTGTACGTCAGCGCCACGCCCAGCGTGGTGTACGCGTCGGTGGGCGTGTCGCCGCTCGGCACGCGGCTCTGGCGCGCGTTCCAGTTCACGTCCATGCGCGCGCCCCACGGGCCGGCGCCGTAGACCAGCGCGCCGCCCAGCCGCAGCGGGGACAGGCGCGGCAGGGCCTCGCCGGTGTTGCGGTTCTCGCCGTGGACGTAGTCGGCGCGGGCTTCGAAGTCCAGCGTGTCGCTGGTCGTCAGCATCTTCTGCAGCAGCCGCGTCTTGCCTTCGGCCTCGAAGCCATACAGCGTGGCCGGCACGCCGAGGTATTGCAGCTCCGGCAGCGCGCCGTCACTGCCGGCGGCCACCACATTGCCTTCCGCGTCGCGGAAGCTGCCCGAATTCACCAGCGCCAGGTAGTTCTGGAATCGGCTGTAGTAGCCCGAGAGCGAGCCGCTATGCGCGCCCTGCTTGAAGCGCACGCCCAGGTCCAGCGAGGTGGCGCGCTCCTTGTTCGCGTTGGGGTCGCCTACCTCGTAAGAGCCGGTGGCCAGGTGGGGGCCGTTGGCGTACAGCTCGTAGAACGTGGGCGCGCGCTCGGTGTAGGACAGGTTCGTGGTCACCGACCACACCGGGTCCAGCTTCCACAGCAGCCCGGCCGAAGCGCTGCCCGCGTTGAAGCTGCGGTTCGCATCGGTAAAGCGGTCGTTGCCGTTGGCGCTGGCCTTGACGCTGCTGTGGTCCAGCCGGCCGCCGAGGTTCAGCTTCAGGTCGCCCGAGGCCACCAGCGGCATTTCCTCGAACACGAAGATGGCGGCGTTGTCCGTGGCGGTGCTCGGCACGAACGCCTCCTCGCCCAGCGCGGAGAAGTTGGTGTGGCCGAACTGCGTGCCGATCACCCCGGTCATGTTGCCGATCTTGCCGTGCGTGGCTTCCAGGCGGGCGTCCCAGCCGTGGTTCTTGAAGATCGTGCCGGTCTCGCCGTCCTCGATCTCGCGGTGTTCGTAGTCGGTGTAGCTGAACTTGCCCTTCACCGCCTCGATAAAGCCACCGGTGTTGTTCGACAAATTGCGCGCCTCGCCCTCCACCGCGTAGCGGTCCTGGCGCATCTTGATGCGCGCGTCGGCTTCGGCCGGGGTGCCGTAGTCGTTGCGATAGGTCGAGAAGTTGGCGCCGACGAAGCCGTCGTTCCAGGTGTAGGCGCCGCCCATCGCGCCGCCTTCCTGGTGCGCGTTGGTGTTCGGGATCTTGCCGTAGGCCTCGCTCTCGCCCTCGGGCAGCGGCTGGGTGGCGCGCAGGTTGCCGCTGCGTGCGTAGCCGGGGATCTTCAGGTCGCTGGTCTGGCGCACGAAGGCGTCGGCGTGCACGGCGAACTGGCCATTGCCGGCCTCGATCAGGCCGCTGGCGTTGCGGCCCTTGTCGCCGCCGATGGTGCCGCTCACGTCCGCCGCGCCGCTCACGCCGGTAATCGGGTCGCGCGGGATGCGGTTATCGATCACATTCACCACGCCGCCGATGGCGCTGCCGCCGTACATCAGCGCGGCCGGGCCGCGTACCACTTCGATCTTCTCGGCCACCAGCGGGTCGATGGGCACCGCGTGGTCATAGGACAGCGTGGAGGCGTCCAGCGTGGAACCGCCGTTCTGGAGCACCTTGATGCGGTCGCCATCGAGCCCCCGGATGATCGGCCGGCTCGAGTTCGGGCCGAAATAGGTCGACGTCACACCGGGCAGGCTGTTCAGCGTCTCGCCGAGTGTGCTGGCCTGGCGCACGGCCAAGGCGTCCCCGCCGAGCGAGGAGACCGGCGCGACCATGTCGTTGAGGTCGCTGCCGAGCGGATTGGCGGTGACCACCACTTCCTTGAGGGTTTGCGGGGCGGCCTGAGGGGCAACCGGAGTCGCGGCTTCCTGAGCCGAGGCGCCAGCGGTGAAGCCGGCGGTGACGAGAAAGGCGGCAACGGCCGCCAGCGGGGTGCGGCGCACCGCCGAGGAGAAGTGAATAGGGGAGGACATGGCTCGCGATTCGAATTCGATGACGAAGCGCGGGCGGCGGTTCACACCGCAGCCGCGCGATCAGGCGAAGACGGGCGAGGCAGGCGGGGCGCGAGAGTGGAAGGGCCGGGCGGCGGGCAGGTCGGGCCAACGCCAGGCGAGGCTGGCCGGCTTGACCGGCTTGCCGAAGGCCAGCACCGGCAGGTCGACGCTGCCGTGGTGGCTGTCAGCCAGCGTCGCGCCATCGAACAGCACGCACGAGTGCAGGCCGAGCTTGAGCGCGAAGGTGTCGGTATGGGTGTCGGTGCTGTCAGTGGCGGCTTCAGCCGTCACCGGGGCCGTCATGCCCGGCAGGCCGCCGTGCATCACGCGGTGGATCAGGCCCGCGTGCTGGGCCAGCAGCAGGCCCAGCACGAGGCACAGCGCGGTCCAGAGGCCGGGGCCGTGGGCACGCCAGCGGGCCATCCGGCCGCCGATGCGGTCGGCGAGAAAGGTGGCTTCAGTGCGCATGGCCGCAATCGCACGCGTCATCGCCATGATCGTGGTCATGGTCGTGCGCGTGGTCATGATCGTGATCGTCACCGAAGGCGTCGCCCCAGTCGGGGAACGGGTCGGGGTAGGCCGCCCATGCTTCGGGGCCCGCCGCGAGTTCGGCGTCGGTCAGCAGGCAGGTGTCCAGCCGGGCCTCGAGCCCCGGGGCGTCGAGATTCTCGCCGATCAGCACGAGTTCCTGGCGGCGGTCGCCGTACTCGGCGGGCAGGCCGTCATCGACCATATCGGCCTCGATACCGGCGCGCGAGGCGGCGTCAGCCGGCCATTCCTCGGCGTCGATCGCGGCCCACCAGGCGCCGGCGGCACCGGGGCGGCACACGCCGCCTGCCTGATGCCAGTCGCCGGCAATGTCCATGCGGCTGGCCAGCCAGAAGATGCCCCGGGAGCGCAGCACGTCGCCATGCTCGCGCATCCATTCGGTATGAATCAGGTCCGCGAAACGCTGCGGATGGAACGGGCGGCGCCGGCGGTACAGCAGGGCCCCCATGCCAGCGGCGGCCGGCACCGGCTCGCCCTGCAGCGCCACCTGCCAGCCGGCGGCATTCGGGGTGGCGTCCGGGTCGAAGCGGCCCGTGCCGAGCACGCGCCCGGCCGGCACCTTGCCGTGGCTCGCATCGACGAGGTCCGCGCGCGGGTTCAGCGCGTGCAGCACGGCGTGCAGGCGGCCGAGCTGGCCGGCATCGACCAGGTCGATCTTGTTGATGACGATGACGTCGGCGACTTCGATCTGGTCGATCAGCACGTCCACGACGGTACGGTCGTCGTCGTCATGGGCGGCCAGGCCGCGCTCGGACAGGAAATGGGCGTCGTGATAGTCGCGCAGGAAGCGCTCGGCATCGACCACCGTGACCAGGGTGTCCAGATGCGCCACGCCCGCCGGGGCGTCGCCGTGGGCGTCCTCGAAGGCGAAGCCCTCGGCAATGCCGAGCGGCTCTTCGGTGGCCTGGGCCTCCGCCACCACGTAGTCGTGCTGGCCGGCCTGCGCCAGCCGGTCTACCTCGGCCAGCAGGTCGCCCTGGCTCGCGGCCACGGCCACGCGCGCGCCGCCCTGCGCGAGCAGGTGTTGCAGCACGGTGGTCTTGCCGGCGCCGGAGAAGCCGGACAGTACGGTGACGGGCAGACGAGGAGCCATGGAACGGGCGATTTCGGCGATGGGCGCGCCAAAGCGGCGCGCAAGGTGTTATTGCAACAAGGTTGCGACTGTAGCAGAAAGCCGCTCCGGACGACAGCCCGGCCAGGTGGGTAGGTGTCCTGCCAATGGTAGTGCCGTGGCCGCCGTGAGACAAACCGCCCGGCACCGGCGCGTCATCAATGTGTCACCAAACAAAACGGCCCGGATGACCGGGCCGTGTTTGTCGGAGCGGGGCGGGAGATCAGTCCCCGAACAGCTTCTGGCGCAGTTCGCGGCGCTGCTGGGCTTCCAGCGACAGCGTGGCCGTGGGGCGGGCCAGCAGGCGCGGCACGCCGATCGGCTCGCCGGTTTCCTCGCACCAGCCGTAGTCGCCGGACTCGATGCGCTGCAGCGACTGCTCCACCTTCTTCAGCAGCTTGCGCTCGCGGTCGCGGGTGCGCAGCTCGAGGGCGTGTTCTTCCTCGATGGTGGCGCGGTCGGCCGGGTCCGGCACGATCACCGTCTCGCGCAGGTGTTCCGTGGTCTGGTCCGCATTCTTGAGGATTTCGTCGCGAAGCTGCTCAAGGCGATTCTTGAAGAAGGCCAGTTGCGCCTCGTTCATGTAATCCTTGTCGCTCATCTTCAGGATTTCAGCTTCAGTCAGAAGTTTGTTGCTGCTCATGGTTGCTGCTGATTCTCTTGTTGATGCGACCGGCGGCGTCTTGGTCCGCTCGGGTGCAGTGGCCGCCCGCTTGCGCGGTGCGGTCGGTTCACTCTGGCTGGCTGCAGTCTTGCTGCTTCGCGTGCCTCCCTTGGCCTCGCCCGCATCGGCGTGCGCCGTACTGCCGCGGGGAGCTGGCGCTGCCTTCACTGCTGGCTGCGCGTCTGGCGTCTCCGCCGCAGCGGTGCCTGTCTTGCTGCGGCTTTCTTTGGTCTTCGTTGCGGCTGTCATGGGGACACCTCTCTCTACGCGTCGACGAGTGACGGCGCTGTTGCCAAGGTACCCCAAGCGGAGGGCGGTCTCCGCATGAAGCACTGCGACCGCGCCTGCCGGCGGCCCGCCTCATGCTGACGACGACCGCCGCCCTGCCAATACCGGCGCCGCTCAAACGTGCGTCGCCCGTATCAAATCCGGCCTATTGTACTTGAACAAGTTTTTCGTAGATATGGGAGAAAGCCGGACAAGAGACAGGAGTTTTCCCGGTACCCCGCCCAAAGGAGGGGAAGGGTGGGCGGAAAACCGGTCCGGCGGCAACCGCCACAGGATGCGGCGGTTGCTTCACATCGGGTGGGAGGGGCTCAGGCCAGGCAGGCGGCCAGTCCCTTGAGGATGGCATCGCGCGGCAGGTCCACGCCGATGAAAACCATCTTGGTGACCGGGGTCTCGTCTTCCCACTTGGCGCCGATGTCGCTGCCCATCAGCTGGTGCACGCCCTGGAACACCACCTTGCGGTCCACGCCTTCCATATAGAGCACGCCCTTGTAGCGCAGCAGCTTCTCGCCATAGACCGACAGGATGCCCGACAGGAATTCCTCGAGCTTGCCGTAGTGGAACGGCTTGTCGCTGCGGAAGACGAACGAGGCGATGTGGTCCGTGTGGTGGTGATGGTGGTGGTGGTCGTGCACGCCATGCCCGTGACCGTGGTCGTGGTCATCGTGGTCGTGGCCGCAGTGCTCGTCGTGCACGTGGCCATGATCGTGGTCATGGTCGTGCTCATCGTGCTCATGGGCCTCGGCGCGCAGGAAATCGGGGTCGATCTCGAGCTTCTCGTTCAGGTTGAAGCCGCGCAGGTCGAAAATCGTGTCGATCGGGGTCTCGCCGAAGTTGGCGGTGCGGATCGGCGCGCGCGGGTTCATGTGCAGCAGGCGATGGCGCAGGTCGGCCACCTCGGCCTCGGGCACCAGGTCGGACTTGGTGATGAAGATGGCGTCGGCAAAGCCCACCTGGCGCTGCGCTTCCTCCTGCTTGTCCAGCTGGAGGTTGCCGTGCTTGGCGTCCACCAGCGTGATCACGGCGTCCAGCAGGTAGCGCGCGGCGATTTCCTCGTCCATGAAGAAGGTCTGCGCCACCGGGCCCGGGTTGGCCACGCCGGTGGTCTCGATCACCACGCGGTCGAAATCGAGCTTGCCTTCGTCGCGCTGCGTGATCAGGTCGGACAGCGCCTGCACCAGGTCGCCCCGGATCGTGCAGCAGATGCAGCCGTTGCTCATCTGGACGATCTGCTCGCGGCCGTCCTGCACCAGGATCTCGTTGTCGATGTTCTCCTCGCCGAACTCGTTCTCGATGACGGCGATTTTCATGCCGTGCTGCTCGGTGAGGATGCGCTTGAGCAGCGTGGTCTTGCCGCTGCCGAGGAAGCCCGTCAGGATCGTGACCGGGATCAGTTTGGACATGTCTTGGAACTCCGGGAAAGGTTTGCGGCGCCTAGTGGGCGTCGCCGGCGCCGCGCGTGCGGCCGCATTCGGCGCACACGCCGTTGACGGTCAGCTCCACGTGCTCGACGGCAAAGCCGCGCGGCACCTTGGGCGCTACCGACGGCGCGGGCACGCCGGCCGCCTCGAGGCAGAACGTGCGGTCGCAGCGGGTGCAGTGGAAATGGCTGTGCTGGCGATGGACTTCGGCGCGCGCGGCCTCGTGCTCCACCAGCGTGAAGCGGAACACGCGGTCATGGCCCGCGCGCTTCTGCGCCAGCCCCTGCTCGACCAGCCAGTCGAGCACGCGGTAGACCGTGACGCGGTCCACGTCGCCATCGGCCGGCAGGCGGTCGATCACGGCCTGGTGCGTGAGCGGGTCCTCGGCGTCGATCAGGCAGGCGAGGATGGCCACGCGCGGCTGCGTCACGCGCGCGCCAAGCTGGCGCAGGCGCGCCTGCGCAGCGTCCAGCGTGGCGTCGGGGAGCGGCCCGGCTGCCTGGGCGGCCGGATGCGGGATGGTGCGTGTCATGCGGGCCATTTAACCATAGCGCCCGGGTCGATGCAATTCAGTTGCGTAAGCGGCTGCGCGGCACGAGCGCGGCGCAAGCGTGGCGAATCCGCCGAAAACGCCGCTTTCTCGCGGGTTAGCCCCTATACCTCGCTAATCTTTCAGGTTGCTAACATCCACCTCCGGCTCCGCCTGTCAGCGGGGTCAGTTGCTGTTCGCTTCCCATACATTGAGCCGATGGTCACCGCGTGTTTCCAATATGGACCGCGACCGGCGGCGCCGCCTCCCGGGCGGCCCGGCCGGCGGCAAGGGGTGTAAAGAGGAGGAGGCAAGGCGGACGGTGAGAACGGGAAAAGCAGGGTATCCAGGAGAGACAGTAATGAAACGAGTTGCAATGCATTTCGCGGCCGCGCTGGCTGTTGCCGGCGTGGGCGTTTTCACGGGGGCGCAGGCTCAGGAATATCCGGGCAACAAGCCGGTCCAGGCCGTGGTGCCGTTCGCGGCTGGCGGCCCGACCGACAAGGTGGCGCGCGAGCTGACCATGGTCATGTCCAAGCACCTGGGCACCACCATCGTGATCGAGAACCTCGGCGGTGCCGGCGGCACCATCGGTGCCAAGAAGGTGGCCCAGTCCAAGGGCGATGGCTACACCATCCTGATCCACCACATCGGCATGTCCACGGCCCCGGCGCTGTACCGGAACCTGGGCTTCGACCCGCTGAAGGACTTCGAGATGGTCGGTGAAGTGGCCGACGTGCCGATGGTGCTGGTCGGCAACAAGCAACTGCCGCCGGCTACCTTCAAGGACCTGCTGCCGTACATCAAGGCCAATGCCAGCAAGCTGTCGATGGCCAACGCCGGCATCGGCTCGGCCTCGCACCTGTGCGGCCTGCTGTTCCAGAGCGCGATCCAGACCGAGCTGACCACCGTGCCGTACAAGGGCACGGCGCCGGCGCTGACGGACATCCTGGGCGGCCAGGTCAACCTGATGTGCGACCAGACCACCAACATCGCCGGCCAGCTGAAGGCTGGCGCGCTGAAGCCGTACGCGGCCATGCAGTCGCGCCGCGTGGAGGCGTTCAAGGACATCCCGACCGCGGCCGAGCAGGGCCTGCCGGGCGTGGAAGTGAAGATCTGGCACGCCATGTACGCGCCGAAGGGCACGCCGAAGCCGGTGATCGACAAGCTCTCCGCCGCGCTGCAGAAGGCCGTGGCTGACCCGACGTTCCGCGCCAAGATGGCGGAACTCGGCGCCGAGGCCGTGCCGGCCCAGCGCGCCACGCCGGAGTCGCTGCGCACGTTCCTGACGGCGGAAATCAACAAGTGGACGCCGGTAATCAAGAAGGCCGGTGTGTACGCGGACTAAGCACGGACTAACCCCCGCGCCAGCCCGGAAGGCAGAAGGCCACGCAGCGATGCGTGGCCTTTTTGTTTTGGCGCCCGCCCGGCGCCTTCTATATTGTGGGGATTGCCCGTGGCGGGCGCCTGTGATGCGTGCGGCTCTTGAAAGCGCGCCGCGTGTCGCCACCTACCCCCTGACACACTCCACAGATCACAGAAGGACCACGAAGGCACCATGGAACAGTATCACGGCACTACCATCGTCAGCGTCCGACGCGGCAACCAGGTTGCGCTCGGCGGTGACGGCCAGGTCACTCTCGGCAATATCGTGATGAAGGGTACGGCGCGCAAGGTGCGCCGCATCTACAACGGCAAGGTGCTGGTCGGGTTTGCCGGCAGCACGGCCGACGCCTTCTCGCTGCTCGACCGCTTCGAGGCCAAGCTCGAGAAGTACCAGGGCAACCTGACCCGCGCCGCGGTGGACCTGGCCAAGGACTGGCGCTCGGACCGCGCGCTGCGCCGGCTCGAGGCCATGCTGATCACGGCCGACCGCGACACCACGCTGGTCATTACCGGCAACGGCGACGTGCTGGACCCCGAGGGCGGCATCGCGGCCATCGGCTCGGGCGGTGCGTACGCGCAGTCGGCGGCCAAGGCGCTGATCGAGAACACCGAACTGGCTCCCCAGGACGTGGTCGAGAAGGCGCTGACCATCGCCGGCGAGCTCTGCATCTACACGAACACGAACTTCGTCATCGAGACGCTGGAATAAGCGTCGCCCGCTGGCGCTGCACCGCACCGCACTGAACCCCCGGATACCATGTCGCAAACCATGACCCCGTCGGAAATCGTTTCCGAACTCGACAAGCACATCATCGGCCAGAACAAGGCCAAGAAGGCCGTGGCCGTGGCGCTGCGCAACCGCTGGCGCCGCCAGCAGGTGGAAGACCCGCTGCGCCAGGAAATCACCCCGAAGAACATCCTGATGATCGGGCCCACCGGCGTGGGCAAGACCGAGATCGCGCGCCGGCTGGCCAAGCTGGCCGATGCGCCGTTCATCAAGATCGAGGCCACCAAGTTCACCGAAGTGGGCTACGTGGGCCGCGACGTGGACACCATCGTGCGCGACCTGGCCGAGATGGCCATCAAGCAGACGCGCGAATCGGAAATGAAGAAGGTGCGCACCAAGGCCGAGGACGCCGCCGAGGACCGCATGCTGGACGTGCTGCTGCCGCCGCCGCGCGACATCGGCTTCGCCCAGACCGAGGACAAGGACTCGAACACGCGCCAGGCCTTCCGCAAGAAGCTGCGCGAGGGCCAGCTCGATGACAAGGATATCGAGCTGGAAGTGGCCGCCGGCCAGCCGAGCATGGACATCATGGGCCCGCCGGGCATGGAGGACATGACCGAGCAGATCCGCACGATGTTCGCCGGGCTGGGCCAGGGCAAGAAGCATCGCCGCAAGATGAAGGTCAAGGAAGCGTTCAAGCTGCTGGTCGACGAAGAGGCCGCCAAGCTCGTCAACGAGGAGGAGCTGAAGCACAAGGCCATCGCCAACGTCGAGCAGAACGGCATCGTGTTCCTGGACGAGATCGACAAGATCGCCAGCCGCAGCGATGTGGGCGGCGGCGAGGTGTCGCGCCAGGGCGTGCAGCGCGACCTGCTGCCGCTGGTGGAAGGCACCACGGTGAACACCAAGTACGGGATGATCAAGACCGACCACATCCTGTTCATCGCCTCGGGCGCGTTCCACCTGAGCAAGCCGAGCGACCTGATTCCCGAACTGCAGGGCCGTTTCCCGATCCGCGTGGAACTGGAGTCGCTGTCCGTGCAGGACTTCGAGGCCATCCTCACCCAGACCGACGCCAGCCTGACCAAGCAGTACCAGGCGCTGCTGAAGACGGAAGAGGTGGACCTGCAGTTCGCGCAGGACGGCATCCGCCGGCTGGCCGAGATCGCGTTCTCGGTGAACGAGAAGGTCGAGAACATCGGCGCGCGCCGGCTGTACACGGTGATGGAGCGGCTGCTGGAAGACCTGTCGTTCCACGCCACCCGCTCCTCGGGCGAGACGGTGACCATCGACGGCAAGTATGTCGATGAGCGCCTGGCCGACCTGGCCGGCAACGAGGACCTGTCGCGCTACGTGCTGTAAGCCGCCCCGGCGGGTTTGAAGGAACAACGAGCCAGACCGATGTCTGGCTCGTTTTGTTTTGGGGTCTTGACCGGCATGTGTCAGCGGCCCGCGCGGATGCCTCCCGCCAGTAACGACCGTAAGCATTGGTAAGCATGCTGGCGCCGGACCTCGTCGAAATGCGACCCTTGCGCACCTTGCTGGTCGATGGACCGGAGCGGGAGCCACCGCATTTCACTTCAAACACCTGCCGGGAGTCTGCCTATGTCGCGCCAACCTTCGCGCACGCTTTTTTTCAAACGCAACCAGGTGCGCAAGCGCCGCGTTGCCATCGCCACCGCGAGCGTGGTGGCGAGCATCACCGCCGCCACCGTCTTCCTGTGCGTCCGGCCCGCCGTGACCCCGGCCGCCGCCGCCGCGCTGCCGATCCCGGCTTCGGCCTCGGTCCACGCGGACCAGCCCGAGCGGCAGGCCGCGCACGGCGGCCAGGCTGCCGCCACGGCGCTGGCCATCGCCTCGGGCGAGCTGGTCACCCTGGCCGACCGCCACGCCAATGACGCCGTGCGCATGGCCGGCGTGGACCATGAATCGTCCGCCGATGATCTTGGCTGGGACTACGTCCAGCTTCGTCTGTAAGTTATTTCGCTTCGCCCGACGCGCCTAGCGCGACTATCGCGACTATCGCGACTATCGCGACTATCGCGACACCGGCCGCTTGCCGAGCTTGCGCTGCAAGGTGCGCCGATGCATGTTCAGCGCCCGTGCCGTGGCCGAGATATTGCCGCCGTGCTCGGTGAGCACGCGCTGGATATGCTCCCATTCGAGTCGCGCCACCGATAGCGGCGTCGGCTCCTCCAGCGCCGCCTCGGCCGCCTCTTCCGAAATCCCCGCCATCAGTGCCGTCAGGATCGAATCGACATTGGCCGGCTTGGCCAGGTATTCGTCCGCCCCCTGCTTGACCGCCGCCACGGCTGTGGCAATGCTCGCGTAGCCGGTCAGCACGAGGATGCGCGCGTCCGGCAGCGCGGCGCGCAGCGGCGCCACCAGATGCAGGCCCGATTCCGCCTGCGCCGTGCCGCTGGCCTCGGCGGGCGGCCCCAGATGCAGATCCAGCGTGACGTAGGCAAACGGCGTGCGCGCAGCCAGCGCCAGCGCCGCGCTGCCGTGGTGGGCCACCTGCACCGCATAGCCGCGCCGCGTCAGCGCCCGCGCGAGCGTGCCCGAGAAGACCTCGTCGTCATCGATCACCAGGAAGGGCGTTGCGTCGGTGGGCGCGGAGGCGTCTGTCATCACGGTTGGAAGTCGGAGGAAGTGAGGTTGAGCGGGGTGGCGCCGGCCAGCGGCAGGCGCAGCACGGCCACGGTGCCACCGCCGCGGTGGTCCTGCCAGGACAGGCTGCCGCCAAGCTGGCGCGCGGCGCTTTGCGCGAGGTAGAGGCCGATGCCCTGGCCGCCGTGCGTGCTGGCGACGGGCGCCTCGCCCAGTTGCGCGCGCAGCGCCGGGGGGATGCCGCCGCCGTGGTCGGTGACGGCGAAGCGCAGCGCGTGGCCATCGCCGGTGATATCCAGCCGCAGCGGCGGCGTCTGGCGCATCGCATGGCCCATGGCCTGCTGGCTGCGCGCGGCGTTGTCCAGCAGGATGGTCAGGATCTGGCTCACACGCGCGGCGTCCACGGGGTGGGTAGCCGCGTCCGGCGCCAGCGTCGATTGCAGGCTGGCCTGCGGATGGCGCAATTGCCAGCGTTCGACGAACGGCGCGAGCCAGGTGTCGAGCGGCTGCGGCGCCAGCGGTTCGCGGTCCGCGCGCAGGCGGGCCAGGATCGAGCGGCACAGGTCCAGCTGCTGCTCCATCGTGCGGAAATCGGGGAGGTAGTCGGCGAGTGGCGTGTTCGCACGCGCTGCGTCGGAGGCATCCCCACGCAACTCGCCGGCGATCACCGCCAGCGTGGCCAGCGGCGTGCCGATCTCATGCGCGACAGCCGCCGCCTGGTCGTTCAACGCCTCGGCACGCGACTCCCGCAGCAGTTGCTCGCGGGCGAGGTTCAACTGGGCATCGCGCTGGCGCAGCACGCCCGACAGCCGCGCCACGAAGAAGGCGATCATCACCGCGCTGGCCACGAAGTTCAGCCACATGCCGGCCAGGTGGTAGTTCACCGCGTTGTCCGGGTTGTGCAGGTGCAGCGGCACGTATTCGAGCAGCAGCAGCGAATAGCACGCCAGCGCATAGAGCGCGAGCGCCGAGACGAAGCGCCACGGCAGGATGGCCGATGCGATGGCCAGCCCGGGCAGGTAGAACGAGACGAACGGATTGGTGGCGCCGCCGGTGTAGAACAGGATGGCCGACAGCGCGGTCAGGTCCACGATCATCTGCGCCATCAGTTCGGCGTCCGACGGGACCGTGTTCTGCTGCCCGTGCCAGTGCAGGCGGACCACCGTCAGCACATTGAAGATGGCCTGCGCGGCGAACAGGTAAAGCAGCGGCTTGTAGGGCAGGTGGATGCCGGCCACCGACTCGCACGACACCAGCAGCAGCGCCTGCCCCGCCAGCAGCGCCCAGCGCAGCCAGCACAGGCGGCGCAGGCTCACCAGGCCGTGGCGCTGGGGCGCCCCGCCCGGCATGGCTGGGGCGGGAGCCGGCGCGACGGAGGCAGCGGGAGTCGGCGGTGCGGTAAGGGGCGGGGAGGGCGGCATGCCGGCAGTGTAGCAATGCCGCCATGCCGCGCGGCGGCGGCGACCCGGCGTGCGACACCTTGCCGCATTCAGGCCGGCCCGCGGCGCTGCCAGACTAGGCGGTTGCCATGCCCGGCAGGTTCGGGGGCGCCATGGTCTAATAGCCGCCTTTCGTTGAATTTCGTTGATCCCGTCGATTCCGTCGACTTCGTGGAGATGTTACCGATGCAAGCCCGTTTTCGCGCGCCGCGCGCCGCCTCGATCGTCACCCTGGCCCTGGCCGGCCTGCTGGGCAGCGCACACGCGTTGGCGCAGGTCGACGTGAGCAATGCCTGGGTGCGCGGCACGGTGCCGGCGCAGTCGGCGTCCGGCGCGTTCATGACGCTGCACGCGCATGCGGCCGCAAAGCTGGTGGGCGTGTCGTCGCCCGTGGCTGCTGCCGAGCTGCATGAGATGAAGATGGAGAACAACGTGATGCGCATGCGCCAGGTGCCGTTGCTGGACCTGCCGCAGATGCAGGACGTGGAACTCAAGCCGGGCGGCTATCACATCATGCTGATGGGGCTGAAGTCCCAGCTCAAGGCCGGGGATACCGTGCCGCTGACGCTGAAGATCGAGCAGAACGGCAAGATCGTCGAGCAGCAGGTCAAGGCGCAGGTGCGCGACCTGACCGCCGGCGCGCCGACGGCAGGCGCCGCCGGCCACGGCGATCACAAGCACTAAGACGCGGATCAGCCGCGCAGGCTGATCGCCGCCTCCGCTTCCGATTCCGGCGCTGCCGCCGCCTGCAGCACCCGCTCACGCAGCCAGGTGTGGCCCGGATCGGCCTCGGCCCGCTCGGGCCAGATCATGCTGTAGCTGAAGCCGGGAATCGAGAACGGCGCCTCGAAAATGGTCAGGCGCGGATCTTCCAGCGCCGCCAGCGTACGCCGCGCTGCCGTCAGGACCATATTGGTCCCGGCGATCAGTGCCGGCGCCACGCTCCAGTGCGGTACCGTGCACGCAATCTTGCGGCGACCGCCCAGGCGCGCCACGGTAGCGTCGATCAGCTCCCCGCGCTCGCTCGCCGCGCTCACCAGCACGTGGGAGCGCGCCAGATAGGCCACGTGATCGAGCCGGCCGGTGTCGCGCACCGTGGCCGCATCCACCGCACACGCAAAGTCATCGTCGAACAGCACCGCCGTGCGCACGCCTTCCGGCTGGTAGGTGAAGGCGCCCAAAGCAATGTCGAGTTCGCCGTCGGCCACCTGCGCCGTCATGGTCTCGCGGCTGGCTTGCGTGACCACGAGGTCGATGTTCGGCGCGGCCTTGCGCACCGTGCGCAGCAGCCGGGGCAGCACCACCAGTGCGCCGTAATCGGACATCGCCACGCGGAAGGTGCGGCGCGCCATGGACGGCTGGAAGCCGCCCGGGCCGAGCAGGATACGCACCTGCGCCAGCGCCTCGGCCAGCGGGGCAGTCAGTTCATGCGCGCGGGGCGTCAGCACGAGCCCGCCCTGGCCGCGCACGAGCAGAGGGTCGTCGAGCAGTTGCCGCAGCCGCGCCAGCGAATGGCTGACCGCCGGCTGGCTCAGTTGCAGCCGCAGTGCGGCCCGCGAGATATGGCGCTCGGCAAACAGTGCTTCGAGCACCACGAGCAGATTGAGGTCGATTCCGCGTAGGCTATTCATGTGGCGAATATTAAACCGGATGCGTCCGGTTATGCCATTCGTCGAGCGGAATTTTTAGGGCTTCAAGTGTTTTGCGAGGCGTCCCGCCGGGCCTTCAGGCAATCCGGGCACAGGCAGTGCTGGCCCGCCACGATCTGCCGCGCAGGCAGCAGCGGCTGGCTGGCGCACCAGCATTCCGGCAGTCCGGCCACGTAGCCGCAGACGAAGGCCGCGCCGCAGCGGCTGCACCGCTCCACGGGGCGTAGCTGGCCGGTCTGGATGGTCGATGGATCGGTCATGGCCTCGGGCCGGGTCCGTCGCCACCATCCTGCCCAAGCCGCCGCATCGCCTCGCGCATCATCCGCATCTGCCCGCTGAAGTGGGTACACGTGGCACAGATGGCCAGATGGCCGCGCAGGCGCAGCCGCTCCCCCCACGTCAGGGGCTGGTCCATGCCCTTCATGGTCAGGTGATGGATTTCCTCGCAGTTCGGCAGCAGGCGGCGGCGGGGTTCGGACATGAGACGAATTCGGCCTATCTATATAGAGGGGTGGGGTCAGCGCGACGGCGCGACGGGGGCGGCTGTTGTATTCGCACCACGGTTGCCGAACCATTTCACTTCCAGGCATTCGCGCAGCCGCATGCGGGCGCGGTACAGCATCACCCATGCGTTGGTCGCGCTGATCTGCAAGGCCTGACAGATTTCTTCGGTCTCCAGTTCGAGCCATTCCCGCATCATGAAAATCCGCGCGGACTTGGCGGGCAGGCGGTCGACGCAGATTTGCAGCACTTCGAAGAACTCGCGGCGCTCGAAAGTGCGGTCGGGGTCGCCCCAGTCGGAGGGCGGATGCTGGTAGTGGCCGTTGCGCGTGAACAGCGCGTCGAAGGCGTCCTGCTCGGATTGCGGCTCGCCATCGTCGCCGGTGGCCAGCGCCAGGCGCACCTCGCGCTTGCCGCTGCGCAGGATATCGACGATCTTGTGCTTGAGAATGCCGACCAGCCACGTGCGCAGCGCTGACTGGCCTGCAAAGCGCTCCGGATGCTCCAGCGCGGCCAAAAGGGTCTCGGAAACGGCGTCTTCGGCGAGCGCTTCGTCGCGCAGCTGCAACCGGGCAAAGCGCAGCAGATAGGGCCGCACGGCCTGCAATTCGGCGGGATCGAGGCTCATTGCGGGGGCGGCATCGGGCGTGCCGGGGATCAGGTTCTTGTCGTCTTCGCGCGTGCCGCGCGGTTTCTTGTAAAATCGGCGCCTGCCCGTCAAAGCCAGTCCGGCGGACGGATTCGCCATGATACCTGCTGATTCCAACGGATGTCCCTTGCCATGAACGCCGACAATCCTGGGCCGGCCACCACCACGGTTGCCGCCATCGCCCCCTCCCTCAAGGCCGAGATCCTCGCCGAGGCGCTCCCCTATATCCGCAAGTTCCACGGCAAGACCATCGTGGTCAAGTACGGCGGCAATGCGATGACGGAGGAGAAGCTCAAGCACGGCTTCGCGCGCGACGTGATCCTGCTGAAGCTGGTGGGCATGAACCCGGTGGTGGTGCACGGCGGCGGGCCGCAGATCGACGAAGCCCTGAAGAAGGTGGGCAAGGTCGGCACCTTCATCCAGGGCATGCGCGTCACCGACGAAGAAACCATGGAAGTGGTGGAGTGGGTGCTCGGCGGCGAGGTGCAGCAGGACATCGTCATGCTGATCAACCAGTACGGCGGCCAGGCTGTGGGCCTGACCGGCAAGGACGGCGGCCTGATCCGCGCCAAGCGCCTGCAGATGCCGGACCGCGAAAAGCCCGGCACCTTCATCGACATCGGCTACGTGGGCGATATCGAGGCGATCAACCCGGCCGTGGTCAAGGCGCTGCAGGATGACGCGTTCATCCCGGTGATCTCCCCGATCGGCTTCTCCGACGACGGCCAGGCGTACAACATCAACGCCGACGTGGTCGCCGGCAAGATGGCCGAGATCCTCAAGGCCGAGAAGCTGGTGATGATGACCAACATCCCGGGCGTGATGGACAAGAAGGGCAACCTGCTGACCGACCTGTCCGCGCGCGAGATCGAGGAACTGTTCGCCGATGGCACGATCTCGGGCGGCATGCTGCCGAAGATCTCGTCCGCGCTGGATGCCGCCAAGAGCGGCGTGCACTCGGTCCACATCATCGACGGCCGTATCGAGCACTCGCTGCTGCTGGAAATCCTGACCGAGCAGGCGTTCGGCACGATGATCCGCTCGCACTGAGCCGGATTTGCGGGCGCAGGGGCGGATTGACGCCGCCGCGCCCGCACCCCTCCCACCAGTCATCCCCCTGCAGCCCGGCGTGTTCCTCAGACAACCTCACCAGCGCCGCGGCGTGGCGCACGCGCGCCCGTCGGAGGCATCGACTCCCGCCGCGCGGCAACGCCCCCGGCATCCTCGGGTGCGCCGGCCAGCGGGCGACCAGTCGGGCGATATCGTCTGGCTGTTCGATCTCGACAACACCCTGCACGACGCCTCCCACGCGATCTTCCCGGCCATCAACCGGCGCATGACCGCCTACGTGGCGCGCGTGCTCGGGAGCGACGAGGCCACCGCCAGCCGCGTGCGGGTGGAGTACTGGCAGCGCTACGGCGCCACCCTGCTCGGCATGATCCGCCACCATGGCGTGGATGCGGCCGATTTCCTGCACGAAGCCCACGACTTCCCGGCCCTGGCCGAGATGGTGCGCGTGCGGCGCGGGCTGGCCGCCGCGCTGCGCCGGCTGCCCGGGCGCAAAATCCTGGTCACCAACGCGCCGCGCGACTACGCCCGGGCGGTCATGGCGATTGCCGGCATCGAACGCTGCTTCGAGCGCGTGGTGGCCATCGAGGATATGTGGGTGCACGGCCATCTGCGGCCCAAGCCTGACCGCCGTATGCTGCGCCGGCTGCTGGCGCGTACCGGCGTGGCGCCCCATCGCGCGGTGCTGGTGGAAGACACGCTGTCGCATCTGAAACACTATGCGGGCACGGGGATCCGCACCGCCTGGGTGACGGGCTACCTGCGCACGCTGGCGCCGTCGCGGCCCCAGCCGGTGCCGGCGGCCGCGCCAGTCCCGGTCGATGCCGCCGTGCCGGGCGCGGTGGCCGATGCTGCCACGCGCACCGCGCTGGCCGCCGAGGACCGCCAGCACGTGGGCCACGGCGCCCAGGAAAGATCGGTCACGATGATGGCCGCCGAAGCGCAGCTTCCGCCGCCTGGCGCGGATGGCGCACAATACGGCACGGCGCCGCAGCAGTTGCCCGACCATGCCCCGCGCGTACGGGCGCGCGTGGTGAATCGGCCCGGCTATGTGGACATAAAAGTACAATCGATGCATCAACTCCTACGACGAATACGGAGAACCGGGTCATGACGCAAACCATTGAAAGCCAGCCGGAGGCGCCGCCGCTGATGGCCGCCACCGCCATCCAGACCGCCGAAGGGCCCGCGCGCAAGCGCCCGCGCCCTGGCGAGCGGCGCATCCAGATCCTCCAGACCCTGGCCGGCATGCTCGAGCATCCGCGCGGGGAAAAGATCACCACGGCGGCGCTGGCCGCCAGGCTGTCAGTCTCGGAAGCCGCGCTCTATCGCCATTTCGCCAGCAAGGCGCAGATGTTCGAGGGCCTGATCGGCTTTATCGAGCAGACCGTGTTCGGGCTGATCAACCAGATCACCGCGCAGGAAGAACATGGCCTGCGCCAGGTGCAGGCCATCGTGCGGATGCTGCTGTCGTTTGCCGAGAAGAACCCCGGCATGACGCGCGTGCTGACCGGCGAGGCGCTGGTGGGCGAGCACGAACGGCTGCAGGAACGCATCAACCAGATGGTGGACCGGATCGAGGCGTCGCTGCGCCAGTGCCTGAAGGTGGCCGTCACGCAGGCCGCCTTCCCGGCCGACGCCGACATCCCGGTGCGTGTGGCGCTGATCACGGCGGCCGTGCAGGGCCAGTGGCACCGCTACGTGAAGAGCGGCTTCCGCAAGGCGCCGGGCGAGAACATCGACGCCCAGTTGCGGATCCTGCTGGGCTGAACCAGCGGGAGGACCGGGGGCGCGTCATACGCGGCCAGCAGCGCACCCGGGAACTGCACTATAATGGCCGCGTCGCGCCGATTTGATGACTGGCTTGCGGGCGCGCGGCAGCCAACGGGGATCTCAGGATGACCGCCGGCTGCCACTATAAATGCGGCTAAAGAGGTTGGGTCGGTGCCTCGCGGGAGCAATCCACGATATGGCGCCGACGCGCGGGACACCGCGACATGCCCGACTTGGCTGCGACACACGCAACTGCCAGTCGGGTTTTTTTATGCCCGCTCGCCGCGGGCCCCCTCCATGACAGATGTTGCTATTCCTGCCGCCGTACCGGAGGCCGACCTGCCAGCCGGCTCCGTCGGCGTCGTCACGCCCCGGCGCATGCACTTCGCCGAGCCGCTGCCGCTGCGCAACGGCAGCCAGCTGGCCGGCTATGACCTGATGGTGGAAACCTACGGCACGCTCAACGCGGCGGCATCGAACGCCGTGCTGGTGTGCCACGCGCTCAACGCCTCGCACCACGTGGCCGGCATCGCGGCGGACAATCCGCGCGACATCGGCTGGTGGGACAACATGGTCGGCCCCGGCAAGCCGCTCGATACCGACCGCTTCTTCGTCATCGGCGTGAACAACCTTGGTTCCTGCTTCGGCTCGACCGGGCCGATGAGCACCAATCCGGCCACCGGCCAGCCCTATGGCGCGCTGTTCCCGGTGGTGACCGTGGAGGACTGGGTCAACGCCCAGGCGCGCGTGGCCGACGCGTTCGGCATCACGCAGTTCGCCGCGGTGATGGGCGGCAGCCTCGGCGGCATGCAGGCGCTGGCCTGGAGCCTGATGTACCCGGACCGGCTGCGCCACTGCATCGTGGTGGCGTCCACGCCCAAGCTGTCAGCGCAGAACATCGCCTTCAACGAGGTGGCGCGCAGCGCCATCCTGTCGGACCCGGACTTCCACGGCGGCAACTACTACGCGCACAACGTCAAGCCGAAGCGCGGCCTGCGCGTGGCGCGCATGATCGGCCATATCACTTACCTGTCCGACGAGGACATGGCCGAGAAATTCGGCCGCTCGCTGAAGTCCGAGGACATCCGCTTCTCGTTCGACGTCGAGTTCCAGGTGGAAAGCTACCTGCGTTACCAGGGCGACAAGTTCGCGGAGTACTTCGACGCCAACACCTACCTGCTGATCACCCGCGCGCTCGATTACTTCGACCCGGCGCTGGCCTACGGCGGCGACCTGAAGCGCGCGATCTCCCACACCCAGGCCAGCTTCCTGGTAGCGAGCTTCACGACCGACTGGCGCTTCGCGCCGAACCGCAGCCGGGAGCTGGTCAAGGCGCTGCTCGACAACAAGCGGCCGGTTTCGTACGCCGAGATCGACGCCCCGCACGGCCACGACGCCTTCCTGCTCGACGATCCGCGCTACCACAACCTGATGCGCGCCTACTACGAACGCATTGCCGAGGAGATCGGCGCATGAACGCCTCCGCCAACCCCAATATCCTCGCGCTGCGGCCCGACTTCCGCGCGATTGCGCGCTGGATCGAGCCCAACTCCACGGTGCTGGACGCCGGCTGCGGCGATGGCAGCCTGCTGCGCGTGCTCCAGGACGAACTGGACGTGCAGGCGTATGGCATCGAAATCCGCGACGAAGGCGTGCTGGCCTGCGCCCAGAAGGGCGTGCACGTGATCCAGCAGGACCTGGAGGGCGGGCTGGCGCTGTTCGAGGACCGGAGCTTCGACACGGTGATCCTGTCCCAGACGCTCCAGACCATCCACAACACGGCCCAGGTGCTGCGCGACACCCTGCGGGTGGGACGCGAGTGCATCGTCTCGTTCCCGAACTTCGGCTACTGGCCGCACCGGCTATCGGTGTTCCGGGGCCGCATGCCGGTGTCGGAAGCGCTGCCGTACCAGTGGTACAACACGCCGAACGTGCGTGTGCTGACCATCAGCGACTTCGAGGGGCTGGCGCCCAAGGTGGGCCTGCGCGTGCTGGACCGCGTGGTGATGCACGAGGGCGTGACCGTGAACTGGGGCGAGAACTGGCGCGGCAGCCTGGCGGTGTACCGGGTTTGCGCGGTGTGAACCCGGCTTGACGCGGGGGCCGGGTCGGCATACCGTACGACGATTACCGAACGATCGTACTATTTTTGCCATGACCCAAGCGCCCCACACCGACTCGCAACATCCGTTCGACCTCGCCCTGGCGCTGGAGCCAGCCGGCGAGCACCGCTTCCTGGGTCATACCAGCCAGGCCTACTGGAACATGATTGGCCCGTTCGGCGGGATGACGGCGGCCACGCTCCTCCAGGCGGCGTTGAGCCATCCCGAGCGGCTGGGCGATCCGATTGCGCTGACGGTGAACTTCGCCGGGCCGATTGCCGAAGGGCCGTTCGAGATCGAGGCGCGTCCGTCGCGGACCAACCGGTCCACCCAGCACTGGCATCTGGAATTGCGCCAGAACGGCGAGGTGACGACCACCGGCAGCGCGGTCTTCGCCGTGCGGCGCGAGACCTGGGGCAGCGGCGAAGCCGTCATGCCCGATGTGCCGCCCGCTGACACCCTGCCCGGCATGGGCGGCTTCGCGCCGGTGCGCTGGATCGGCAGCTACGACATGCGCGCGGTGCGCGGCGCCAAGCCCTCAACCGCCGTCGGCACCGAGCATCCGGACAGCCTGACCCAGTTCTGGCTGCGTGACGAACCGGCCCGCACGCCCGACTACGCCGCCGTGGCGGCCTGGTGCGACGCCTTCTATCCGCGCATTTTCCTCAAGCGCGCCGGCTTCGTGCCGGCCGGCACGGTGTCGATCACGACCTATTTCCATGCCGATGCGGCCACGCTGGCCGAGTTGGGCGACAGCCACGTGCTCGGCAGCGCGCGGGCGCAGGTGTTCCGCCAGGGCTTCTTCGACCAGAGCGCGCAGATCTGGAGCGCCAGCGGCGTGCTGCTGGCCTCGTCGCACCAGATCGTCTACTACAAGGAATAAGGCCGATCAGGCCGGACGAGGGACGCCCGGCTCCTTGGCCGGCTCGCGCGCCTGGGCCTCGTAGCGGTGGACCGTGCCGCGCATCGCCCAGAGCAGGGCCACGCCGGGCACGGCTGCCACCACGGTGCCGAGGTAGAAGGGCGCCCAGCCCCAGGCTTCGACCATATAGCCCGAGGTCGGCCCCACGTAGACCCGGCCGATCGACGCCAGCGCCGACAGCAACGCGTACTGCGTGGCCGAGAACGAGCGGTTGCAGAGCGTCATCAGCAGCGCCACGAAGGCCGCCGTGCCCATGCCGCCGCAGATATTCTCGATGGCGATGGTCGCACCCATGCTCCAGATATGGGGCGGCGTGACCGAGAGCACCCAGTAGCCGAGGTTCGACACCGCCTGCAGGATGCCGAACAGCATCAGCGACCGGTACAGCCCGAGCCGCACCATCAGCGACCCACCGAACAGCGCGCCGATGATCGTCGCCGCGAGGCCCAGCGTCTTGTTGACGATGCCCACCTCGCCCGGATCGAAGCCCAGGCCCCGGATCAGGAACGTGGTGGACAGGCTGCCGGCGAAGGCATCGCCCAGCTTGTAGAGCACGATCAGCAGCAGCAGCCACCACGCGCCCTGGCGCCCGAAGAAGTCGCGCAGCGGGCCGACCACGGCCTCCTCCAGCGTGCGCGGCTGGCGCGCCGGCACGTCCGGTTCGGGCGCCCAGAGCAGCGTCAGCA
This sequence comes from Cupriavidus sp. 01L43, assembly GCF_056399925.1. NCBI lineage: Bacteria > Pseudomonadati > Pseudomonadota > Betaproteobacteria > Burkholderiales > Burkholderiaceae > Cupriavidus > Cupriavidus sp. 01L43. The sequence continues at coordinate 183,326 of NZ_JBFTSH010000003.1, read as the reverse complement.
GCCCTACCGACATCAGCGCCGCCATCAGCAGGTACATGCTGGACCAGCCCAGCACGCGGTCCGCCAGGTACAGCGCCAGCCCGCCCGAGACCAGCATCGCCAGCCGGTAGCCGAGCACCTTGACCGCCGCGCCGGCGCCGCGCTCGGCCGGGCGCAGCACGTCGGTGCTGTAGGCATCGAACACAATGTCCTGCGACGCCGACAGGAACGCCACCAGCGTGGCCAGCGCCGCCAGCGCCCAGAGCGCCTCGCGCGGCGGGCAGAACGCCATGGCGGCGATGCTGGCCACCAGCCCGAGCTGCGTCACCAGCAGCCAGCCGCGCCGCCGGCCCAGCAGGGGCGGCGTGTAGCGGTCCATCAGCGGCGCCCACAGGAACTTGAAGATGTACGCCTGCCCGACCAGCGAGAAGAAGCCGATGGTCTTGATGTCGAGCCCCTCCACGGTCATCCAGGCCTGGAGCGTGCCCGAGGTCAGCGCGAGCGGCAGCCCGGACGCGAAGCCCAGCGTCAGCATGGCGCCGATGCGGCGATTGCGGAAAATGTCGAGGTAGTCTTGGAACGTCATGGATGTATTATTGCATCACCGTTTGCGTCCCCACTCATCGATTCGACGCCGTTTGTCGACCCTTATCGCGCCGAGCCCTGCCGTGACCCTGATCGCGTCGAACGAATCGCCGTTGCCACCGTGCCGCACGCCCCGGCGCCCGGGATGGCTGACCTGGCTGGCTTGGTCCTGCGCCGCGTGCGCAACCGTGCCGGCCATCGCGCAGGAAGTGGCCCTGGTAGCCGCGCCCGACGACGGCGTGCGCGTGGAGCGCCGCTACTCGCGCGTGCGCACGATCGTGCCGATGGAAGTCATCGACCAGCAGGCTGCCCGCGAGTACGAACAGATCAAGCAGGAAGCCATCGCCAAGCACACGCTGGCCGGCGACGACAACCCGCAGGTGAAGCGCCTGCGCGAGATCGGCATCCGGCTGCTGCCCGAGACCGTGCTGTGGAACCCACGCGCCGGCCGCTGGGCGTGGGAGATCAACCTGATCGAGTCGAAGCTGGTCAACGCGTTCTGCATGCCCGGCGGCAAGATGGCGGTCTACTCCGGCCTGCTCGACCAGCTCAAGCTCACCGACGACGAAGTGGCCATGGTGATGGGCCACGAGATCGCCCACGCGCTGGAGGAACACGCCCGGCAGCGCGCGGCGCAGTCCGAGATCTCGAATCTTGGCGCCAACGTGGTGTCCCAGCTGACCGGCTTCGGCAATCTCGGCAATTTCGATATCGGCAACAATGCCCGGCTCGTTTCGCTGCGGTTTTCGCGGCTTGAGGAAACCGAGGCGGACCTGATTGGCATGGACATCGCCGCCCGCGCCGGCTACGACCCGCGCGCCGCCGTCACGCTGTGGCGCAAGATGGGCACGGTGCTGGAGATGGGCGACGAGTTCAAGTCCACGCACCCGTCCGGCCGCAGCCGCATCGCCGTGCTTGAGGCGCACATGGCCGAGGTGATGCCGCTCTACGCCCGCGCCATGAACATGCCGATGGAGAAGCTGCCCGCCCACACGCCCAATATGGCTAACCTGGGCGGTGCCCCGGTCGATGCCGGCGACGACGACAGCCAGCGTCCACTAAAAAAGTAAAGACGGCCGTCGACTCAGGTTATCGGCGATTCCTGTAGGATGGAAAAGTGGCGCCAACGCCCCTGCAACAGGCTTTGGCGCGCTGAGATTCTCAACCTTGATCAGGGAGAAAGACCATGAGGACTGGATTGCGCTGCGGCCTGGTAGCGGCCGCGCTGGTGGCTGCGGGCGCGTCGGGCGTGGCCAGCGCCGCCGACACGCTGCTGACGATGCCGATCGACCAGGCACTGGCTAGCCAGGCCGCCAAGGAACGCATCGACCCGAACACGAAGCTGCTGTTCGGCTTCAACCGGCTTGAGGGCGCCACGGATCCCACCTTGTACAAGACGGTGAAGCGCGTGCGCCGGCCGGTGAACAAGGTGCAGGAGGGCCCGGTGCTGACGGATGCCCAGCTGTGCGAAACGGTGTTCGTGCAGGCTGTGCAGGACCTCCAGCAGCGCGCGGCCCAGGGCGGCAGCAATGCGGTGATGGAGATCCGCAGCAACTGGAAGGACGACGAGACCTCCAGCGATACCACCTACGTCTGCGCCAAGGGCGCGGCGTATATCGGCGTGGCGCTGAAGGCGACGCTGGTCAAGACCGGCAGCTAGGCCAGCCGGATCCCAGGAAAGCGAAAAGCCGGCGCGAAGCCGGCTTTTCTTATTGTGCGACGGGTTGGTGACGCGTCAGGCGGTCAGCCCGGTCGCCTCGTCGGCGCCCACATGCACGTTCATGCATTGCACGGCCGCGCCGGCGGCGCCCTTGCCGAGGTTGTCCAGGCGTGCGACCAGATTCAGGCGCTCGCCATTGCCGAACACGAACAGGTCCACGCGATTGGTGTCGTTGCTGGCCTGGACGTCGAAGAAGCCGCCGTCGAGGTTGGCATCGCTATTGAACGGATGCACGCGCACGAACTGCTCGCCCTCGTAATGCTTGCGGTAGATGTCGAGGATGGCCTCGGCATCGGCCTTGCGCGACAGCAGCGCCGGGAACACCGGCACCGTCACGGCCAGACCCTTCAGGAAGTTGCCGACGATCGGGTTGAAGATCGGCGCCTGGGCCAGGCCGGCCTGCACGCGCATCTCGGGCAGGTGCTTGTGCTCGAGGCTCAGCGCGTAGGGGCGCGGGCTATCGAGACGCGGATTCCCGCCCGCCTCGAACTCGGCAATCATCTTCTTGCCGCCGCCGCTGTAGCCGGTCAGCGAGAACGCCGAAATCGGGTAGTCGGCCGGCATCAGGCCCGCTTCCACGAGCGGACGCACGGCCAGCACGAAGGCGCTGGCGTGGCAGCCCGGCACCGCGATGCGCTTGCTGGCGCGCACCTTCTCGCGCTGGCCACGGGTCAGCTCGGGCAGGCCATAGGCCCACGAGTCCGTGGTGCGGAACGCCGTGCTGGCGTCGATCACGCAGGTATTGGGATTGGTCACCAGCGACACGGCCTCACGCGAGGCCACGTCCGGCAGGCACAGGAACGAGACATCCGATGCATTCAGGAAGCGTGCTCGCTCTTGCGGGTCCTTGCGCTTGTCATCGGCAATGCGCAGCAGCTCCACATCGGAGCGACCCGAGAGGTAGTCCAGCAGCCGGAGACCGGTGGTGCCTTCCTGACCATCGACGAACACTTTGAAAACCATGGCTGACTCACTCTGAAAATGCGAAAAGTCGCCTGCCCAACGGGGCAGCGAACCTGCATTGTAGCGAGGTTAGGGGGCGGGCGCAGGGTTTACGCGGGAGAGGCGGTTGCGGTCCGACACATTCCGGGGCTTGCAGGTAATAACCAAGTAGGTTAATTTTGCATGGAGAAATCGTCAGCGCATTACAAGCTCTCTGTGGTGAGGGCGTTGGTGACGGAGGGGAGGTTGCGGTTCACCACCTCAGCTTCCCGGAGCTATCGGGCAATGGGGTTGAGTCGGAGGGAGGTGATTGACATCCTGGCGCGGCTTGAGCGAAGCGACTTGTATAAGAGCATGACAACGCACGCGGATCATCGAGTCTGGCAGGACGTCTACCACCCCGTCACCCCCTATGGGTCGCTCTACCTGAAGCTCAGCGTGATCGAGCAACTGGTGATTGTGTCATTCAAGGTGCTGTAAAGAGCACCACCTCGAAAAAGGAGTCGGGATATGAGATGCCCGGAATGCGGAGGATCCGAACTGGTCAGGGAGCGGCAGGACATGCCCTACGACTATCGCGGCGAAACCATGGTGATCGAAGGCGTGCTGGCGGACTGGTGTCCCGCCTGCGGTGAAGGGGTTCTTAATCTCGATGAAGATGAGCGGATCGGCCAGTTGATGGTTGCCTTCAACAAGCAGGTCAACGCCGCTATCGTCGATCCGGCGTTCATCGTGTCGGTGCGCCGCAAGCTGGAACTCGACCAGCGGGAGGCTGGCGAGATCTTCGGCGGCGGGGTCAATGCGTTCTCGCGCTACGAGACCGGCCGGACCAAGCCGCCGCTGGCGCTGGTAAAGCTGCTCAAGTTGCTGGATCGCCACCCGAACCTGCTGGAAGAAATCCGCGCCAACTGAGCGCGCCGGCCCCGGCATCCCGCCCGGGCGCCCCGCCTACAGCGGAAAATCGTAGTCGATCGACAGCGGGGCGTGGTCGCTGAACTTCTCGTCCTTGTAGATGGCGCAGGCGCGGGCCGTGGCGGCGATCTTGTCGGTGGTCAGGTGGTAGTCGATGCGCCAGCCGACGTTCTTCGCGTAGGCCTGGCCGCGGTTGCTCCACCAGGTGTACTGGTCCGGGCGTTGGTCGAGCTGGCGGAAGACGTCCACATAGCCGTGGTTATCGAACAGTTCACCAATCCAGGCGCGCTCCTCGGGCAGGAAACCGGAGTTCTTGAGATTGCCCTTCCAGTTCTTGATGTCGATTTCCTTGTGGGCGATGTTGACGTCACCGCACAAAACGACCTCGCGCCCGCTGGCCTTCAGTTGCAGCAGGTGGGGGAGGAAGGCTTCCATGAAGCGGAACTTGGCCTGCTGACGTTCTTCCCCGCTGGAGCCGGACGGCACGTAGACCGAGATCACCGCAAGGTGCGGATACTGCACTTCCACGTAGCGGCCCTCGGCGTCGAACTCGGGCACACCGAAGCCGGTGACCACCCGCTCGGGCTTGTGGCGCGTGTACAGGCCCACGCCGCTGTAGCCTTTCTTCTCGGCATAGTGGAAAAAGCCGTGGTAGCCATGTGGCGCCAGGAACGCCTCGGTCATGTCGGCTTCCTGGGCTTTCAGTTCCTGCACGCAGATCATGTCCGCGTCCTGCTTGCCCATCCACTCGAAAAAGCCCTTCTTGGCCGCGGAGCGGATGCCGTTGAGGTTGGCGCTGATAATCCGTAACATCTCGGGAAATTTTGAAATTCAGAGAGAAAAGATGACGCAGCAGACCACGCCGGACGACCTCAGCCAGACCTTTATCCGCTTCGCGCTCGATGCGGGCGTGCTGTCCTTTGGCGAGTTCGTGACCAAGGCGGGCCGCAAGTCGCCTTACTTCTTCAACGCCGGCCTGTTCAACCAGGGCGCGATGCTGGGTCAGGTGGCGCAATTCTATGCGAAAACCCTGCTCAACTCGGGCCTCGAGTTCGACGTGCTGTTCGGGCCGGCCTACAAGGGCATCACGCTGGCCTCGGCCACGGCCGTGGCGCTGGCCGGCATGGGCCGGGACGTGGGGTTTGCCTACAACCGCAAGGAAGCCAAGGACCATGGCGAAGGCGGCACGCTGGTCGGCGCCAAGCTGCAGGGCAAGGTAGTGATCATCGATGACGTGATCTCGGCCGGCACCTCCGTGCGGGAGTCGATGCAGCTGATTCGCGCCGCTGGCGCCGAGCCGGCCGCCGTGCTGATCGCGCTGGACCGCATGGAGAAAAGCGGCACCGCCGACAAGATCGGCACGCATTCGGCCGTGCAGGACGTGCAGCGCGAATACGGCGTGCCCGTGATCTCGATCGCCAGCCTCAAGGACCTGCTGGCCTACCTCGACGCGTCGAACGACCCCGCGCTCGGGAACTCCCGGGCGGCCGTCGCGGCCTATCGTCAGACGTACGGCGTCTGACGCGCCGGAGCGGGCGCCATGGGGCGCCCAGGCTCAACTTCGAGGGAGCATGGCGTGGCGGGCAAGCGGCAACAGCAGGTAAAACAGGCGACCAAGCAGGCAATCGGGCGCGAACTGGGCGAACAGGGCGCGCCGCCGCAAGACTCCGCGTCGACGGCCACGCCGGCCCGGGCGAAGCGCACCAAGGCGCCCAAGCGCGCCGCAGTGAGCGACCACTGCGCCCCTGATGCGCTGCCGGGCGACGGCCCCGCCCACGAAGCCTATGCGATCCGCGCGCTGGTGCTGCAAGGCGGCGGCGCGCTCGGTGCCTACCAGGCCGGTGTCTACCAGGGCCTGGCCGAAGGCGGCATTCATCCGAACTGGATCGCGGGTATCTCGATCGGCGCGCTCAACGCGGCGGTCATCGCCGGCAATCCGCCTGAAACCCGCGTGACGCAGTTGCGCGCGTTCTGGGAATACATCTGCGCCCAGCCGTGGCTGCCCGGCCTGCCGCTGGAGCTGCTGACCGAGACCGCGCCCACGTGGCCGGAGCCGATGCGGATCTGGTTCGACAGCCTCAACGCCGCCCGCGCGATGATCGAAGGCCAGCGCGGCTTCTTCTCGCCACGCGCTATCACCGATCTCTGGGGCCGCGGTGAAGACCCGGGCCGCGCCAGCTATTACGACACTGGGCCGCTGAAGGCCACGCTGGAGCGTTTTGCCGATTTCGACCGCATCAACCATCCGAAGGAGATGCGCGTCTCGGTGGGTGCCGTGAACGTGCGCACGGGTAATTTCGCGTATTTCGACAACACGCGCCAGCGGCTGCGCGCCGAGCACTTCATGGCGTCCGGCGCGCTGCCGCCCGGGTTCCCGGCCGTGGAGATCGATGGCGAGTATTACTGGGACGGCGGCCTGGTCTCGAACACGCCGCTACAGGAGGTGCTGACCGCCCAGCCGCGCCGGGACGCCCTGATCTTCCAGGTGGACCTTTGGAGCGCGCGCGGCAAGCTGCCGCACAATCTGCTCGACGTGGCCGAGCGCCAGAAGGACATCCAGTATTCCAGCCGCACGCGCGCCATCACGGACGTCATGCGCGAGCAGCAGAACTACCGCCGCATGCTGAGCGAGCTGATGGCGCTGGTGCCGGCTTCCAAGCGCAACGACCCCTGGTACAAGCGCGCCGCCGACCATGCCTGCGACGCGCGCCGTAACGTGATCCAGCTGATCTACCGCGACAAGTCGTTCGAGGGCAGCGCCAAGGACTACCAGTTCGGCCTGCTGACGATGCACGAGCACTGGGCGAGCGGGCTCGACGATATCCGCGACACGCTCAAGCACCCCAAATGGCTGGCGATGCCCGGCCCCGAGCGGCCGTTCGTCACCCACGACGTGCATCGCGGCAACGGCAGCGACTGACCGCCGGCCCCTACTCCACCTTTAGCTTCGCCAGCTCCGGCTTGGGCGGCGGGTATTCTGGCTTGAGCTGGCGGAACACGGCCGCCATGATCTCGGCCACCATCAGATTGCGGTGGGTCTTCGAGTCGGCCGGCACGATGTACCACGGGCAACTCGGCGTGGCCGTGGCGGCGATGGCGGCCTCGTAGGCTCCCTGATATTCCTTCCAGTACTTGCGCTCGGCCAGGTCCTGCGTGTCGAACTTCCAGTGCTTCTGCGGATCGGCGATGCGCGCCTCGAGCCGTTCCTTCTGCTCGTCCTTCGATATATGAAGAAAGCACTTCACGATGGTCGTGCCGGTATCGGTCAGCAGGGACTCGAACGCGCGGATCTGCTTGTAGCGGCGCTCGCACTCGGCCTCATCGATCCAGCCATGCACGCGCGTGATCAGCACGTCCTCGTAGTGGCTGCGATTGAACAGCGCGATCTCGCCGGCGCGGGGCACCTGCGCGTGCACGCGCCACAGGTAGTCGCGCGCCAGTTCCTCGGCGGTAGGGGCCTTGAAGCTCACCACGCGGATGCCAAGCGGATCGAAGCTGCGGAAGACCGAGCGCACGGTGCCGTCCTTGCCGCTGGTATCCATGCCCTGCAGGATGACCAGCACCTTGCGGCGGTGCTCGGCGTAGAAGATGTCCTGGAGCGCGTCGAGTTCGCCCGAGAGGGCCTCCAGCCGCGCGAGGTCGGCGGCCTTGTCGCCCTGCGACAGCGGTTTGCTGTGCGGGTCGAAATCGGCCAGATTGAATTTTTTACTACTGGTGATGCGGAAATCGTCCAGCGTCATGGGGTCTCCGGTGGCGTGGCCTGCGGAGCCCCCATAGTCACGCGTTCAGTGCGGCGAGGTCAATAGTGCCTTCGAACACGGTGGTCGCCGGGCCGGTCATCTGCACGGGCTGGCCCGCGCCGTTCCAGGCGATGGTCAGGTCGCCGCCATGGGTGTGGACCTTGACCGGCGAGTCCAGCAGACCGCGCCGGATGCCGGCCACCACGGCCGCGCAGGCGCCCGTGCCGCAGGCCAGCGTCTCGCCGGCGCCGCGCTCGAACACGCGCAGCCGCACGGTGCTGCGGTCCACGATCTGCATGAAGCCGGCGTTCACCCGCTTCGGAAACGTCTGATGGTGTTCGATCACCGGGCCGTCCTGGAGCACCGGGAACTGCTCGGTATCGTCCACGACCTGCACCGCGTGCGGATTGCCCATCGACACCGGCGTGATCCACGCCGTGCGGCCGTTCACTTCGAGGCCATAGAGCGTGTCGTCGCCCTCGCGGCGTGTCGGCAGGCCCTCGGCGAGGAAGGGCACGCGCGCCGGCGTCAGCTCGGGCGCGCCCATGTCCACCGTGACCTGGCCGTCGTCCTGCAGGGTCAGCGTGATCACGCCGTTCATCACCTCCACGCGCACCGAGCGCTTGTCGGTCATGCCCTTGTCCGTGACAAAGCGCACGAAACAGCGCGCGCCGTTGCCGCAATGCTCCACCTCGCCGCCATCGGCATTGAAGATCCGGTAGCGGAAGTCCACGTCCGGGCGCGTCGATTTCTCGACGATCAGGATCTGGTCCGCGCCCACGCCAAAGTGCCGGCTGGCGAGCGCGCGCCACTGGGCCTCGGTCAGGTCGAGCGTCTGGTGGAAGCCGTCCAGCACGACGAAGTCGTTGCCGGCGCCGTGCATCTTGGTGAACTGGAGTTTCATGGCTCGGATTGTAGCTAGTAAATCTCTGGCTCGCCGGGTGGCCGATGCTTGAAGCGCTTGTGCACCCAGTAGTACTCGGTCACGCGCGGGCGGATGGCGTCCTCGAAGAAGGCGTTCATGCGCCGCGTGTCGTCGGTCACGCTGTCGCCGGGGTAGTCGTCCCAGGCGGGCAGGATGTGCAGCACATAGCCCTTGTAGTCGGGCAGCATCTCGGTATAGATCGGCACGACCTTGGCGCCGGTCAGCCGCGCCAGCCGCGACACGGAGGTCAGCGTGAGCGCCTCCACGCCGAAAAACGGCACGAATTCCGAGTCGCGCTCGCCGAAGTCCATGTCGGCGATCAGTTGCAGCGCCTCGCCCTTCTTCAGGCAGCGCAGGATGTTCCGCGCGCTGTCGTTGCGCGAAATCATGTTCGCGCCGAAGCGGCCGCGCGCGTGCTTCAGGAAATCGTCGAACAGCGCGTTCTTCTGCTTTGTATACAGCGAAGCCCCGGAGCGGCCCACGTGGTCGCGCAGGTGGATGGTCAGCCGGATCGCGCCCGCCTCCACGCCCGAGAGGTGCATGGTCACGAGGATATGGGGCTTGCCGTCCAGCGCCACAAGGTTGGCCTGGTCGTCGATCTGCACCCAGCGGCGCATCTGCGCCTCGCTGCCGGTCCAGAAGATGCCGCGCTCGGCAAAGCTGCGGAAGATGTGGCGGAAGGTCTCGCGCGACATCTCGTCGATCTCGGCCTCGGATTTTTCCGGGAAACAGAGCCGCAGGTTGGCGCGCACCACCTCGCGGCGGCCGTTCGGAATCCGGTAAAGCAGGCCGCCCAGCCCTTCGCCGAAGCGCGCGACGAACGGATACGGCAACTTGCCCAGCACGGTCAGCAGGCCGATGCCGAGCCAGGTAAAGATTCGGCTCATTGGATGATGTCTTGGGGGGCCGCCTGCGGCTGGCTGGTCAGGTCGGGGGGCGGCGGGGCGCCGGTGGGCTGCTTGTAGCGGTTGTAGCCCCAGAGGTATTGGGTGGGCACCATCGCAATCGACTCCTCGACCGCGCGGTTGATCTGGGCGGCGGCGGCCTCCACCTCGGCGGCCAGCACGCCGCCACAGCCCACCAGGCGCATATGGCCGACATAGCCGGCGCCCTTGGGCAGGCGCTCGGCGAACATCATCACCACCGGTGCGTTGGTCAGGCGGTGCAGGCGGTGCACCAGCGTCATCGAATAGGCCGGCTTGCCGAAGAACGGCGCCCAGGCGCCGTCTCCGGCACTTGGCACCTGATCGGGCAGGATGCCGACGGCCTCGCCGCGCTTGAGCGCCTTGACCAGCATCCGCACACCGCGCGGCGTGGCAGGCGCCATCGAGATGCCCGGCCGGCTTCGCATCCGTTCGACGAAGTCGCGCAGCCACTGCTGGTGCGGCGGCTTGAACAGCACGGTTACGGGCCGATGCACCGCGTGCGACTGCGGCAGCACTTCGAAGCAGCCCAGGTGCGGGGTCAGGATGATGATGCCGTTGGCCTGCATCTGGAGCCGGTTCAGCGTGGGCCAGAGCGAGTCGTCGAAGTTGTAGAGCGCGGCGTCCAGCGTCTTGCGGCTCCAGAAGTACGGCATTTCCAGGATCAGGCGGCCCGTGGCGCGCGCGGCCTCGGCCAGCATGGCGTCGGTGACGTCCGGGTAGGCGTGGCGGAAGTTCTCGGTCAGGCGCTGGCCATAGCGGCCCGGGAGCCGCGCCGCGAGCAGGCCCAGCGCGCCGCCGATGGCGTGCAGCACGCGCAGGGGCAGGAGGGAGATGAGCCAGAAGATAAAGGTCATGGGGCCAAACGTGGAAATACGGGCAAAAAAGGCTTGTCGACGGGGAATCGCGCGCGAGGCAGGCACGGTATCGTACCGGCTACACGTCCTGCTGCCTCCGTGCGCGCGGTGCACTGTGCGGCGCGCCGCGCCGGAGTACTGCAGCGCACGCGGCAGGCGCGTATAATAGCCTGTATCGCCGAGTTAACTGACAACTTGCGGGGCGATGCCGCTCTCTCCAGAGCGGTCTGAAAATACCGCTAAAGCGTCGCCGCATCGTTTCCCGAGGGTGGCACGCAATAGCCGACTCACAGCCAATCTTGGCTAACCTTGGAGAAACAAGCTCGTGGCAAACGACTTCCTGTTCACTTCGGAATCTGTCTCCGAAGGCCATCCCGATAAAGTTGCTGACCAGATCTCGGACGCCGTCCTGGACGCCATCCTGGCCCAGGACAAGTACGCCCGCGTGGCGGCCGAGACGCTCTGCAACACCGGTCTGGTGGTGCTGGCCGGTGAAATTACCACCACGGCCAACGTGGACTACATCCAGGTCGCCCGCGACACCATCAAGCGCATCGGCTACGACAACACCGACTACGGCATCGACTACAAGGGTTGTGCCGTGCTGGTGGCGTACGACAAGCAGTCGCCGGACATCGCCCAGGGCGTGGACCGCGCCTCGGACGACTACCTGAACCAGGGTGCTGGCGACCAGGGCCTGATGTTCGGCTACGCGTGCGATGAGACGCCCGAACTGATGCCGTTCCCGATCTACTACGCACACCGTCTGGTGGAGCGCCAGTCGCAGCTGCGCCGTGACGGCCGCCTGTCCTGGCTGCGCCCGGACGCCAAGTCGCAGGTCACCGTGCGCTACCTCGACGGCCGCCCGCACAGCGTGGATACCGTCGTGCTGTCCACCCAGCACGCCCCGGACATCACCCAGGCCCAGATCCGCGAAGCCGTGATCGAGGAAATCATCAAGCCGGTGCTGCCGGCCGCGATGCTCAAGGACACCAAGTACCTGGTCAACCCGACCGGCCGCTTCGTGATTGGCGGCCCGCAGGGCGACTGCGGCCTGACCGGCCGCAAGATCATCGTCGACACCTACGGCGGCGCCTCGCCGCACGGTGGCGGCGCGTTCTCGGGCAAGGACCCGTCGAAGGTGGACCGCTCGGCCGCCTACGCCGCCCGCTACGTGGCCAAGAACGTGGTCGCCGCCGGCCTGGCGCGCCAGTGCCAGGTGCAGGTCAGTTACGCCATCGGCGTGGCCCGCCCGATCAACGTGACCGTGTACACGGAAGGCACCGGCAAGATCTCGGACGAGAAGATCGCCGAACTGGTGCAGGAGCATTTCGACCTGCGCCCGAAGGGCATCGTCCAGATGCTGGACCTGCTGCGCCCGATCTACGAGAAGAGCGCCGCCTACGGCCACTTTGGCCGCGAGGAGCCGGAGTTCTCGTGGGAAGCCACCGACAAGGCCGCCGTGCTGCGCGCCGCCGCCGGCCTGTAATCGGCCGTCCGGCAGTCAGGAACCCCGCCGGTCCTTCGGGACCCGCGGGGTTTTTTGTTATCTGGGCGCCACGTGGCACCCGCTGCGGCGCGGAGTAGAATCCCGCTCAACCGGACCTCCACGCCAAGACCATGACGACGCCGCTGAACCTGATCCGCACGCAGCCCTATACCGAATGGGCGCCCGACGTCACCCCCGAGGTGCGCGCCGACCTGCGCCGCCAGCTCGAGCAGGGCGCCGTGCTGTACTTCCCGAACCTGAATTTCCGCTTCCAGCCGGGCGAGGAGCGCTTCCTGGATGCCCGCTGGTCCGATGGCAAGTCGAAGAACATCAACCTCCGCGCCGATGACCGCGGCGTGCGCGGCGCCGCGGGCAGTGAGCAGGATCTGGCCGATCTCTACGCGCTGATCCGCCGCTATGCGGATTCCAGCGAGACGCTGATCCACACGCTGTTCCCCGAATATGTGACGCATATGACGCGCGCAGGCACGTCGCTGCGGCCCAGCGAGATCGCCGGCCGCCCGGTGAGCTGGCGCAAGGACGACACCCGCCTGCACGTGGACTCGTTTCCGTCCAATCCGATGCTGGGCAAGCGCCTGCTGCGCGTGTTCCACAACATCGACCCCGCCGCGCCGCGTGTGTGGCGCGTGGGCGAGCCGTTCGCGGATTTCGCCGCCCGCTTCGTGCCGAAAACGCATGGCATGTGGCCGGGGCAGGCGTGGCTGATGAAGCAGCTTCACATCACCAAGCGCACGCGGTCCGAGTACGACCACCGCATGCTCCAGCTGCACGACCTGGCCAAGGCCGACCTGGACTACCAGAAGACCGTGCCGCAGCAGGAGTTCCAGTTCCCGCCCGGTGCGACCTGGATCGTGTTCAGCGACCAGCTGCTCCACGCCGCCATGCGCGGCCGGGCGATGATGGAGCAGACCATCTACCTCGACCCGGCAGCCATCAGCGACCACACCCACTCGCCCGAGGCGGTGCTGTCGCGCATGCTCGGCAAGCCGATGCTGGCGGCCTGAGCGCCGCCGATCGTCCCCGAGCGGACCCGATTCAGCGCAGCAACAGCTTCAGCATCGACGCGAAACGCTTGCCGTAAGGCGGCCGCAGCAGGCCGGCGCCGTTCAGCCCGGCCTGATGGAACACCGGCTTGAGCTTGGAGAACGTCTCGAAGCCGGCCCGGCCGTGGTACACGCCCATGCCGCTCGGGCCCACGCCGCCGAAGGGCAGGTCGTCCTGGGCGATGTGGAACAGGGTGTCGTTAATGGTGACGCCGCCGGCCACGGTCTGGCGCATCACGTGGTCCACCACGTCGCGGCGACGGTCGAACAGATAGAGCGCCAGCGGCCGGGGCCGCGCATTGACGAAGCCGATGGCCTCGTCCACGGTGCGATAGGTCACCACGGGCAGCACCGGCCCGAAAATCTCCTCCTGCATCGCCATCACATCGCCGGGCACGTCCGTCAGCAGCACGGGCGGCAGGCGGCGCGCGTCGGCGTCCGGCGTGGCATCGGTCAGCGGCACCACGCCGGCGCCAGCCGCGCGCGCAGCGTCGATCATCGACACCAGCCGGCCAAAGTGGCGCGGGCTGATGATGCTGGTGTAGTCGGGGTTGCGGGCGAGGTCCGGATAGAGGCGGTTCACGCAGCGGCGCGCGGCCTCGGCAAAGCGGTCGCGCTGGTCCTCGGGCACCAGCACGTAGTCCGGGGCGATGCAGGTCTGGCCGGCGTTGAGCAGCTTGCCCACCACGATGCGCTCCACGGCGTGGTCGAAATCGGCATGGGGGCCGATGATGGCCGGCGACTTCCCGCCCAGCTCCAGCGTCACCGGCGTCAGGTTGGCGGCGGCGGCGCGCATCACGTGATGGCCGACGTGGGTCGAGCCGGTGAACAGCAGGTGGTCGAACGGCAGGGCGCTGAAGGTGGCGGCTACCTCGGCATCGCCGTTGATGACCGACACCTCATCCGGCGCGAAGGTGGCCTGCACCAGTTGGGCGAACAGGGCCGAGAACCGCGGCGTGTATTCGGACAGCTTGACCATGGCCCGGTTGCCGGCCACCAGCGCGCCGGTGAGCGGCCCCACGGTCAGGTAGAGCGGATAGTTCCACGGCACCACCACGCCCACCACGCCCAGCGGCTGCGGCATCAGGCGCGAGCGCCCCGGCAGGAACCACAGGCCGGTGCGGGCGCGGCGCTCGCGCATCCAGCGCCGGCCGTGCCGCAGTGCGTCATCGATACCCGCCAGGCTCGGGAACACCTCCAGCAGCGCGGTTTCCTGCGGCGGCCGGTTGGTGAAGTCGGCGCTGATGGCGGCGGCGATGGCGTCGTGGTGGGTCTTCACCAGCTGCCGCAGCCGGCGCAGGCGGTCCGCGCGGATATCCCACGGCGGGGTCTGGTCGTGCCGCGACGCCGCGCGCATGGCGTCGAACACCGATGACATGGCGGGAACTTCTCTCATCTGGCGGTCTCCTGGCTGTCCGAGGGGGCTGCATGGGAAGGGCGCAAGGCCCGCGCACCATCGCGCACCATAAGCCAGCCGCCCCGTTCCCGCAATGGAGGACGGCCCCCAAACGCAGCGTGCACCGGCCGCGGTCTTTTGCCGGTAGTCGCCCGGCTTCATTCCGCCGGCCCCAGCGCCTACACTGGATTTTCGCGGTGGCCCGGGGACACAGGCAGGCGAGGAGACAGATGGAAGCGATCTTTGACTATCTCGTCGTGGGGGCCGGCTCGGCCGGCTGCGCGCTCGCCGGCCGGCTGGCCGACAGCGGCACCGACTCCATCGGCCTGATCGAAACCGGCGGCCACGATCACCATGTGCTGGTGCGCACACCCGCCGGCTGCGGTGCGATGCTGCCGCGCGCCGGCCGCCGCAACTACGGCTACGAGACCGTGCCGCAGGCCGCGCTGGACGGCCGGTGCGGCTACCAGCCACGCGGCCGGGGCCTGGGTGGGTCATCGTCGATCAACGCCATGATCTATATGCGGGGCCGCCCGGCTGACTACGACGGCTGGGCCGCCGCCGGCTGCGACGGCTGGTCGTGGGATGACGTCCTGCCCGTTTTCCGCCGCGCCGAATGCAACGCCCGCGTGGCCGGCCACGACGACGATCCACTGCACGGCGGCACCGGCCCCCTGCACGTCAGCGACCTCTGTTCGCCCAACCCGTTCGGCCAGCATTTCCTCGATGCCGCCGAACTGGCCGGCCTGCCCCGCAATGACGATTTCAATGGCGACGAGCAGGAGGGCGCCGGCTGGTACCAGGTGACCCAGCACAACGGCGAGCGCTGGAACGCCGCGCGCGCCTACCTGCACGGCGGCAACGTGCGCGACCGCGCCTGCAACGGCGGGCGCTCGCACCTGCATGTGCTGACCGGCACGCAGGTGCTGCGGATCCTGTTCGAAGGGCGCCGCGCGGTGGGCGTGCTGGCCCGGCGCGATGGGGTGGAAGTGGTGCTGCGCGCGCGCCGCGAGGTCATCGTCAGCGCCGGCACGTTCGGCTCGCCGCAGTTGCTGATGGCGTCCGGCATCGGCCCGGCGGCGCACCTGCGCGGGCACGGCGTGGCCGTGGTGCACGACCTGCCCGGCGTGGGCGAGAACCTCCAGGACCATCTCGACATCATCCTGCACAAGCGCGTGGCGGCCACGGCGCTGTTCGGGATCTCGCTGGCCGGGGCCTGGCGGCTGCTGGCCGAGATGCGGCGCTACCGCCGCGAGAACGCCGGCATGATGACGTCGAATTTCGCCGAGGCGGGCGCCTTCGTGCGCAGCCGCCCGGACCTCGACGAGCCGGACCTGCAACTGCATTTCGTGGTGGGGATGGCGGACAACCACATGCGCCGCGTCAATCGTGGGCATGGCTATTCCTGCCATGTCTGCCTGCTGCGCCCGCGCAGCCGGGGCGTGGTGCGGCTGGTGTCGGCGGATATGCGCGAGGCGCCGGCCATCGATCCGCGCTACTTGTCCGATCCACAAGACATGGAAGGGATGGTCACCGGGCTGCGCATCGTGCGCGCCATTTTCGACCAGCCCCCGCTGGCCGCGTTTGGCGGCCGGGAGCTGTATTCGGCGGACCTGCGGCTCGATGGCAGCGACGATGACGCCGTGCGCGCGCTGATCCGCCGCCAGGCGGACACGATCTACCACCCCGTGGGCACCTGCCGCATGGGCATGGACCCGCTGGCGGTGGTGGACCCGCAGCTACGGGTGCGCGGCGTGGAGGGGCTGCGCGTGGTCGATGCGTCGATCATGCCGACGCTGGTCGGCGGTAATACCAACGCGCCCGCCATCATGATCGGCGAGCGCGCGCACGACCTGATCCGCTACGCGCCGCGCGTGACGCTGCGTATCCGCGAGTCGGTCGCTGGCGTGGCGGCGGACTGAAGCCGGTCGAACTTCAGCCGGCCATCCGGAACTGCCCCACGCAGTCGCGCAGCTTGCCGGCCTGCTCGTCCAGGGACTGGGCGGCGGCGGCGGCTTCCTCGACCAGCGCGGCGTTCTGCTGCGTGACCTGATCCATCTGGCCCACCGCGTGGCCGACCTGTTCGATGCCGGCGCTCTGCTCCTGCGAGGCAGCGGCGATCTCCGAGATGATGTCCGACACGCGCTTCACGGCCTGGCGGATCTCGGTCATCGTGCCGCCCACGCCGTGGGCCTGGGTCGAGCCGGTGCGCACGGTGTTCACCGAGGCCTCGATCAACTCCTTGATTTCCTTGGCGGCGCTGGACGAGCGCTGCGCCAGGCTGCGCACCTCGCCGGCCACGACCGCGAAGCCACGGCCCTGCTCGCCGGCGCGGGCGGCTTCCACGGCGGCGTTCAGCGCGAGGATGTTGGTCTGGAAGGCGATGCCTTCGATCAGGTTGGTGATCTCGGCGATGCGCTCGGAGCTGCCGCTGATGGCGCCCATCGTGTCCACCATCTGCTGCACGGCCTGGTTGCCGGCGTCGGCCACCTCGGCGGCGTTGGCCGCCAGCGAGCTGGCCTGGCGCGCGTTTTCAGCGTTCTGGCGCACGGTGGTGGTCAGTTCTTCCATGCTCGACGCGGTTTCCTCGAGCGACGCCGCCTGCTGCTCGGTGCGCGACGACAGGTCCACATTGCCGGCCGCGATCTGCCCGGCGGCCACGCCGACCGAATCGGTGGACTGGCGCACCTCGCGCAGGGTCTGCGCCACGCGCTCGATCAGCGCGTTGAAGGCGTGCGCGGTCTGGCCGATCTCGTCCATCCGCGCCACCGGCGCGCGATGGTCGAGGTCCAGCGTCTGGCTCACATGCTCGAGCGTGCCCTGGATGTCGGCCAGGCTGTGCTTGATGCGCCGATAGAGCGACACGGCCATGAAGACGATGATGCCCACCACGAGCGCGATGACGAGCAGGAACAGCCGCACCACGTGGGTGTGCTGGGCCTTGTTCTCGGCCACGGCGGCGTCGCCCATCTTGGTGTTGTATTCGACGTGCGTGTCGATAGCCTTACGAAGTGCCCGATACGACGCATTCAGCGTGCCGTCGGTCAGCATCTTCTGCGTGGCCGCGTAGTCGTTGTTATTGGAGCGATCGAGGAAAGTGGCGAATTCGGCACGATACTGTTTCGCGGCCTCGCGGTCCGCCTCCAGCAGCTTGCGGTCGGCGTCGTCGGAGATGTCTTCGCGCTCATAGGTGGCGATGAGTTCGTCGAAACGTTTGCTGGCCTTGTCGAGCGAGACCTCGGCCTCTTGCTTGGCGACGTTGTCGTCGGTCATCGCGTGGCGATGCAGCAACACGCGCATCGACGCCACGGCGTCATAGACGCCGTTCAGGTGCCGTACGCTGGCGAGCGTGTTGTCGTTGAAATATTCGAGGCGGTCTTCGGATCGGTTGAGTTGCCAGATGCCGCCGAAGCCGACAGATATAAGGGCGAACACGGCGAGGGACAGCGTGAGAAGCAGGCGTTGACTGATATTCATGGGGTGTGGACGGCACATGCTTTGTCGCAGTGCTCGGAGTGGCGACTGGAATGCAGGCAGGCTCGTAGCCCGTCGCCTCAACGTTTACGGCGCCCCTCGCTACCCCTGAAGCGGCTTTTGATGCGCTGCGCCATTTTCTAGTGCGATTTCCGGACAAAAACGGGCAGCTCCGCCATCAAGCCGGCCGCGCCCGATCCGCCACGCGCTGCAATGTGACGGGATCGGCATCCAACGTGCCGAACACGCGCCCGTGCTGCCGCCCGAGCCGGCTGGCGACGAACAGTTCGGCCGATTCCGGGTCCGCATGGGCGATCATCAGCGCCGCCTGCGCGGTCAGCACCAGCCCCTGTGCGAAGCGGCGCGCGCTCGCTTCGAGTTGATCGGCAGGCTCGCGCAGCATGCCCTGCAGCGAGGCCAACTCGGCACGCACCGCCGCATGGCCATGGGAGAGGCGGGCGAGGTCCTGCAGCACGCGCGCGCCATCGTCGGGATTGCGTTGCAGGGCGCGCAGCACGTCCAGGCACATCACGTTGCCCGAGCCTTCCCAGATCGAATTGACCGGCGCCTCGCGGTAGAGCCGCGCCATCGGGCCTTCCTCGACATAGCCGTTGCCGCCCCAGACCTCCATGGCCTCACCAGTGGCTTCCAGCGCACGTTTGCAGATCCAGAACTTGGCGGCCGGCGTGACCACGCGCTTCCACGCGGCGGCGAGCGGGTCGTCTTCGGCATGCTCGAAGGCATGGGCGAGGGCCATCATCATCTGCGTGGCGGCCTCGGACTCCAGGGCGAGGTCGGCCAGCACGTTGCGCATCAGCGGCTGGTCGGCCAGCAGCTTGCCGAACGCCATGCGGTGGCGCGCGTGATGGAGCGACTGCACCAGCGCCGCGCGCAGCAGGGCCGCGCTGCCGATCACGCAGTCGAGCCGGGTGTTGGTGGCCATCTCGATGATGGTGGGGATGCCGCGGCCTTCCTCGCCGATCAGGATGCCCGTGGCGCCCCGGAACTCGACCTCGCTGCTCGCGTTGGAGCGGTTGCCGAGCTTGTCCTTGAGGCGCTGGATTTCGATCGGGTTCTTGCTGCCATCGTCACGGAAGCGTGGCACGAAGAAGCACGAGAGCGGCCCCTCGGGGCCACCCATGCGCGCCACGACCAGATGGGCGTCGCACATCGGCGCGGAGAAAAACCACTTGTGGCCCGTCAGCGCGTATTCGGCGCCCCGGCCCTCGCCGCGCATGGGCAGGGCGACGGTGGTGTTGGCGCGTACGTCGGAGCCGCCCTGCTTCTCGGTCATGCCCATGCCGATCATCACGGCGGTCTTGTCGCGCCAGGGCAGGTCGCGGGCGTCGTGCTCGGCGGCGTAGAGCCGGGGTTCGAGGTCGCGGAACAGCGCGGGTTCCTTGCGCAGCACCGGAATGCTGGCCAGCGTCATGGTGGTGGGGCATAGCGAGCCCGACTCCACCTGGGCCTGGAGGAAGTAGCCGGCCGTGCGCGCGGCCCAGGCGCCGGGGCGCGGCTGGGCGAAGGGCAGCGCCTGCAACTGCTGGCCGCGCAGCAGCCCGAGCAGGGCGTGCCAGGACGGGTGGAAGGTCACCGCGTCGATGCGCTCGCCGGTGCGGCTGTGGGTGTGGAGTTCCGGCGTCAGGCGGTTGGCGTCGGCGGCCCAGGCCTGCACCTCGGGTTCGCCAAGCCGGGCGCCGAAAGCCCCGAGCGCGCCGGCGTGCCATCCGCCACCGAGCCGTTCCAGCGCGGCCCGCAGGCCGGGGTCGGTCTCGAACAGGTTGTAGCCGGCGAGGTCCGGCACCTGATTGAACACGGCGTGGGTCGCTGCGCTGGAATCGGACATGGCGGCTCCTGGAGATGGGGCGGGCTGCGTCGATGGTACGGCCGATGGTACGGCAACTGCCGCGTTCGGGAAACGCGCGCATTCCCCGGGCAAATGCGCTGGGACGTCCACATCGTCGGCCATCGTGCAGCGCAGCATTGGTCAGTCGATACCCAGTCGATACCATCATGCACGGCAGTCGCAACGAAATTCCGGGTGGCGCCGGGCGGGGGCTTGTGCTTAAATTCACCCCGTTGGATGAAACAGGGGTGCCGTACGGATGGGCCGTGCGGCTGAGAGAGTCCCTTCGAACCCGATCCGGCTAGTACCGGCGTGGGAAGTTTCACTGAATACCGAACAGCTCCTGTCCCGCAACGGGACCTCGCCGCCGGCTCTGCCGCGCAGCGGGCTCACAGGGCTCCTGGTTTCGTCCATCCCCCGCAAGAGAGAGGACGACACCCATGGCCCGCACTGCCCCCGCCGCATCGTTTGAATCGCTCGAGAGCGATCTCGACCAGAAATTCGCCTACCCGGCTTCCAGCAAGACCTACCTGACCGGCAGCCGTCCGGACCTGCGCGTGCCGCTGCGCACGATCCTGCAGACGTCCACGCGCACCGACAAGGGCGAGATGGCGAATCCGCCGATCCCCGTCTACGACACTTCGGGCCCGTACAGCGACCCGGACATCCATATCGACCTGAAGTCCGGCCTGCCCGGCGTGCGCACCCGCTGGATCGAGGAGCGCGGCGACACCGAGGTGCTGTCGGGCCTGTCGTCCGAATATGGCCGCGACCGCGCCAATGACCCGGCCACGGCGCACCTGCGCTTTGCCCAGCTGACCAACCCGCGCCGTGCCAAGGCGGGTGCCAATGTGTCGCAGATGCACTACGCGCGCCAGGGCATCATCACGGCGGAAATGGAATACGTGGCGCTGCGCGAGTCGCTGAACCTCCAGGCGCTCTACGACAAGCCCGAGTACAAGGCCCTGCTGCGCCAGCATCCGGGCAACGCGCTCGGCGCGAACCTGCCGCTGCGCCCCGAGGACATGACCCCGGAGTTCGTGCGCAAGGAAATCGCCGCCGGCCGCGCCATCATCCCCGCCAACATCAACCACACGGAACTGGAGCCGATGGCCATCGGCCGCAACTTCCGCGTCAAGATCAACGGCAACCTCGGCAATTCGGCCGTGACCTCCTCGCTGGCCGAGGAAGTGGAAAAGATGGTCTGGTCGATCCGCTGGGGCGCTGACACCATCATGGATCTGTCCACCGGCAAGCACATCCACGAGACGCGCGAGTGGATCCTGCGCAACTCGCCGGTGCCCATCGGCACGGTGCCGATCTACCAGGCGCTGGACAAGACCGGCGGCATCGCCGAGGACCTGACCTGGGAGATGTTCCGCGACACGCTGATCGAGCAGGCCGAGCAGGGCGTGGACTACTTCACGATCCACGCCGGCGTGCTGCTGCGCTACGTGCCGATGACGGCCGACCGCGTGACGGGCATCGTCTCGCGCGGTGGCTCGATCATGGCCAAGTGGTGCCTGGCGCACCACAAGGAAAACTTCCTGTACACGCACTTCGACGAGATCTGCGAAATCATGAAGGCCTACGACGTGTCGTTCAGCCTCGGCGACGGCCTGCGTCCGGGTTGCATCGCGGACTCCAACGACGACGCCCAGTTCGGCGAACTGCGCACCCTGGGCGAGCTGACCGCCAAGGCGTGGGAGCATGACGTGCAGGTGATGATCGAAGGCCCGGGCCACGTGCCGCTCCAGCGCATCCAGGCCAATATGGACGAGGAACTCAAGCACTGCTACGAGGCCCCGTTCTACACCCTCGGACCGCTGGTGACGGACATCGCCCCCGGCTACGACCACATCACCAGCGGCATCGGTGCGGCCAATATCGGCTGGATGGGCACGGCCATGCTGTGCTACGTCACGCCCAAGGAGCACCTGGGGTTGCCGGACAAGGAAGACGTGCGCGAGGGCATCATCACGTACAAGATTGCCGCCCACGCCGCCGACCTCGCCAAGGGCTGGCCGGGCGCGCAGCTGCGCGATAATGCGCTGTCCAAGGCCCGCTTCGAGTTCCGCTGGGAAGACCAGTTCAACCTGGGCCTCGATCCGGAGCGCGCGCGCTCGTTCCACGATGCCACGCTGCCGGCCGAGGGCGCCAAGATCGCGCATTTCTGCTCGATGTGCGGCCCGAAGTTCTGCTCGATGAAGATCACCCAGGAAGTGCGCGACTACGCGGCATCGCTGCCCGCAGCCGAGCGCGGCATGGAGGAGAAATCGATCGAGTTCGTGAAGTCCGGCTCGAAGATTTACTCGTAATTCAACTGGAGACCGCGCGGCGCCACCCCCACCCGGGCGCCCGCGGCGAATACACCCATGACAGCAGTAAAGTCCTTCGATGTCGCCATTCTTGGCGCCGGCCTGGCCGGGCGTTTGTGCGCCTGGCTGCTGGTGCGTGCCGGTGCCCGCGTGGCGCTGGTCGAGCGTGGCGGCCCCGACGGCACCGGCGCGGCCGCCCATGTGGCCGCCGCCATGCTTGCCCCGCTGGCCGAGTCGGCCATCGCGGAGCGGCGTATCGTCGATCTCGGCATGGCCAGCGTTGACCTGTGGCGTGCCTGGATCCAGGAATTGCCCGAGCCCGTGTTCTTCCAGGAAGACGGCACGCTGGTGGTCTGGCACGCGCGGGACCGCAGCGAGGTGTCGCTGTTCACGGGCCGTATGCGCGCCGTGGCGCCGCCGGAACTGGTGCGGGAGCGGCTGGCCGTGCTCGACGGCGCCGGCGTGGCTGCCGTGGAGCCGGAGCTGGCCGGGCGCTTCCCGCAGGGCCTGCTGCTCAAGGGCGAAGGCCAGCTGGACAACCGTGGCGCGCTGCGCGCGCTGCTCGACTGCGCGGTCAAGGAAGGCGTGCATTGCATCTGGGAGGCTGGCGATGTCGATATCGACCTGCTGCCCCAGTTCGACATCCGCGCCAACGTGGTGCTGGACTGCCGCGGCCTGGGCGCGCGAGACGCGTGGTGCGATCCCACGGCCGAGCCCGGCGTGGTCAAGCCCGGCCTGCGCGGCCTGCGCGGCGAGGTGGTGCGCGTGCACGCGCCCGACGTGAAGCTGCATCGGCCCATCCGCCTGCTGCATCCGCGCTACCCCATCTATATCGCGCCCAAGCCGAACGACCTGTACGTGATCGGCGCGACCGAAATCGAGAGCGAGGACGACTCGCCGATGAGCGTGCGTTCTGCGCTGGAACTGCTCTCGGCGGCGCACTCGCTGCACCCCGCGTTCGGCGAGGCCCGCGTGCTGGAGCTGAACGTGCAGCGCCGGCCCACGCGGCCGGACCACCTGCCGGCGATCCGCGTGGACCAGCAGGCGCGCGTGGTGCGTGTGAATGGCTTGTACCGGCATGGCTGGCTGATTGCGCCGGCCGTGACCGAGGCCGCCTGCGCCGTGGTGCGCGCGTTGCTGGCCGGCGACCCCGCCGCGCACGCGGTGCCGGCGTCGCTGCGCTGGCCGGGCCTGATCCAGTCCGTCGAGGAGCCCGCCCACGTGCGCGGCACGGCGGTGCCCGGATTGGGCAGCCTGCTGCATTAGGAACCCGCCCAGATCATGGAAATTATGCTCAACGGCAAGCTGCTGAACCTGCCCGAGGCCGCCACGCTGGCGGACGCGGTGACAGCGGCTGCCATCGCGCCCCCGTTCGCCGCGGCGGTCAACGGCCAGTTCGTGCCGCGCACCGCCCATGCCGCCACGCCGCTTGCGGCGGGCGACCACATCGACCTCGTGCAACCCGTGACGGGAGGCTGATCCATCATGACTTTCGAACCCGCTGAAACCCTGCGCGACCCGTTCGTGCTCTATGGCGAATCCTTCGCCTCGCGCCTGCTGCTCGGCACCGCGCGTTATCCGTCGCCGGCCACGCTGCAGGCGGCCGTGGAAGCCAGCCGTCCCGCCATGATCACCGTGGCGCTGCGCCGCCAGAGCGCGGTGGGCGGCGGTGATGGCCAGACGCTCGGCGGCCAGGCGTTCTGGCAGATGCTGCGCGATCTGGGCGTGCCGGTGCTGCCGAACACCGCCGGCTGCTTCACGGCGCAGGAAGTCATCACCACGGCGATGATGGCGCGCGAGGTCTTCGAGACCGACTGGATCAAGCTGGAACTGATCGGCGACGACTACACGCTTCAGCCGGACACGCTGAACATGCCCGCCGTGGCCGAGACGCTGATCAAGGAAGGTTTCAAGGTGCTGCCGTACTGCACCGAGGATCTGGTGCTGTGCCGCCGCCTGCTGGACGTGGGCTGCCAGGCGCTGATGCCGTGGGCTGCGCCGATCGGCACGGGCCGGGGCGCCGCCAATCCGCTGGCCATGCGCACGCTGCGCGACCGCCTGCCGGACACGCCGCTGATCGTCGATGCCGGGCTGGGCCTGCCGTCGCATGCGGCGCAGGTGCTGGAGTGGGGCTATGACGGCGTGCTGCTGAACACCGCCGTCGCACAGTCCGCTTACCCGGTGAACATGGCCCGCGCGTTCGCGCTGGCCGTGGAGGCCGGCCGTACCGCCTATCTGGCCGGGCCGATGCCCGAGCGCGACGTGGCGCAGGCCAGCACGCCGGTGGTCGGCATGCCGTTCTGGCACGCCGAAGGCGCGGAGGACCGCGCATGACGCGCCCCGGCGTGGCCGCGGCCATCGACTCCGCGCTGTTCGACACCCTGATTTCCCGCTTTGGCGCCACCTTCGGCCATGACGACGCCCCGTGGCGTGCATGGCCACTGGCCAACGCCCCGGCCGCGCCGCGCCGCCACGACGTCGTGCTGGCCGATGGCGAAGCCACGGCGGACGCCATCGCCGAATTGACCGCAGCCGGCGCGGTGCTGATCGAGACCGACCGCGAGGGCGGCCGCTGGATCGACACCGTGCGTTCGCCGATGGGCACCTGGGTGCTGGATGCCCCCGCCCAGGCCGATGACAACGATGGCGACACGCCGCACCCGCCAGCCTTCGTGGCCGTGCTGCTGGCGGCGCTGGCGCTGCACTTCCCGGCCCACGACGCGCTGTGCATCGCCCGCGCGTGGCAGCCGGGCCGCCAGGACTGGCCGACCGATTTCGCCCGCTTCCCACGCGTGCGCCACGCCGCGCTGGCCTCGCCCGACGCATCGCCCAACGCATCGCCCAACGCATCGCCCAAGCCCTTCGCGCCGTGCCCGCCGGACCTCGGCCTGTACGCGGTAGTGCCGAGCGCGGAGTGGATCGAGCGGCTGGTGCCGCTGGCCGTGCCGACCGTGCAGTTGCGTTTCAAGTCGGACGACGCGGCGGCGGTCAAGGCCGAAGTGGCCCGCGCCGCCAAGGCCGCCAAGGGGCAGGCATCGCGCCTGTTCATCAACGATCACTGGCGCGTGGCGCTCGACCACCATGCGGCGATGGGTGGCGACAGCGGCATCTACGGCATCCACCTGGGGCAGGAAGACCTCGACGAGGCCGATCTCGAGGCGATTCGCGCCTCCGGGCTGCGTCTGGGCGTGTCCACCCACGGCTACGCCGAGATGCTGCGTGTGGCCGCCATCGGCCCCAGCTATCTGGCGCTCGGGGCGATCTTCCCGACCACGACCAAGGTCATGCCGACCGCGCCGCAGGGCATGGGCCGCTTCCGGGCCTATGTGGCGCTGATGCAGCCGGTGGTGCCCGCGCTGGTGGGCATCGGCGGAGTGAACGGGAGCAATCTGCGCGAAGTGCTCGACGTGGGCGTCGGCAGCGCCGCCGTGGTGCGCGCGGTGACCGAGGCCAGCGACGTGCCGGCGGCGGTGGCCTCGCTCACCGCATTGTTTGGGCGCTGACCGCCCAGCCGGCTGGCACGGCCCCTGAAATCCGCATATCCTCTCCGCTCCACCGAACACAATGGATCGAGGTTCCGCCATACGGAACCCGGAGCAGAGAGGAAACAGCCGTGAACGAGATCAAGCCCGTCGCCCCTGGCACACCGGAAAAGCCGTATTTCGGCATCGACATTCCGCTGATGCGGCATCTGGGCCTGCAGCCGGAACATATGGAAGAGGGGAAGTGCCGCACGCGCCTGCCGGCCAACCCGGCGCTCGTGAACAGCCGGGGCGATGTGCACGGGGGCACGCTGATGGCCGTGCTCGATTTCACGCTCAGCGGCGCGGCGCGGTCCTACTCGCCGCTCGACGTGGGCGTGATCACCATCGACATGTCCACGCACTTCCTGGCCGCCGCGCGCGGTGAACTGACCTTCGAGTCGCGCTGCATCCGGCGCGGCGCCAAGATCGCCTTCTGCGAAGGCGAGGCGCGTGACGCGGCCGGCACCGTGGTGTGCGTGGCCCGCGCCGCGTTCAAGCTCGTGCAGCTGGCCGGCGGCAACTAATCCTCCATCCGGCGGTACACCGCCAGGAAGCGCGCGCGCTCGGTGATGCCATAGTCGCCGGGCGCGTATTGCATCAGCCAGTCGCCGGCCTTGCCGGTCAGCACATCGCCGCCGGCCGAGCGCGCGATGGCGAACGGCACCGTCATCTCCTTCGCCAGCACCGGCACCGGCCGGTTGCGCCAGCCACCGCCGTCCACCGGCAGGTAGCGCGCGTCGAAGCGGTCGCGCGAGACCACCCAGCGGTCGCCCGTGGCGCCGGTCACGATGGCGTCGCCGGGCTGGTAGCGGTTGGGGCCTTCCCGGCTCACCAGCTCGCCGGGCTCTGCGGCAAACGTCACCTGGACCACTTCCTCCTTGATATAGCGGGCCGCGGCCGGATCGGTGCGCAGGTCGATATCGCTCAATGTCTGCATGGTCGGTCCTCAACCCAGCGCGCGCGGCGCGAAGGCATGGTTCAGCGGGCCGTTGCCGGCCCCGATGCGCAGCCGGGCCCCGGCGGCGATGGCCTGCGCCACGTAGTCCAGCGCGGTGCTGATGGCGTCGGCCAGCGCATCGCCACGGGCCAGTTGCGCGGCGATGGCGGCCGCCAGCGTGCAACCGGTGCCGTGCAGGTTCGGCGTGTCGATGCGCGGATGGGTGAACACGCGCACCGTGCCATCGGCCAGCATCAGCAGGTCGTCGAGCCCCCGGCCGTGCGGGCCATCGTCCCGATCATCTTCCAGATGGCCGCCCTTGAGCAGCACGGCCTGGCAGCCTAGCGCGAGCAGGTCGGCGGCAGCGGTCTCCATGTCCGCGCGGCGCGCGATGCGGCGGCCGAGCAGGTACGAGGCTTCCGGCAGGTTGGGCGTGACCACCAGCGCGCGCGGGAACAGCAGCCGCACCATGGCCTGGCTGGTGGCGTCGTCCGAGAGCGTGGCGCCAGACGTGGAAATCATCACCGGGTCCACCACCAGCTGGCGGATGCCGTGGCGGTCCACCGCATCGGCCACGGCCTCGACGATGGCGGCCGTGCCGAGCATGCCGGTCTTGGCCGCGTCCACGCCGATGTCCGTGGCGACGGCATCGATCTGGGCGGCCACCATGTCGGCCGGAATGGCGTGCACGCCGGTCACGCCGAGCGTGTTCTGCGCCGTGATGGCGGTAATCGCGCTCATGCCGAAGCAGCCGAGTGCGCTGAAAGTCTTCAGGTCGGCCTGGATGCCGGCACCGCCGCCGGAGTCGGAACCGGCGATGGTCAGCGTGCGGGGTGGCGTGGAAAGCATGTGGGCGGGCAGGATGGCAGGGAGGCTGGAAGGGGAATAGACGGGAAAAAAGTCCGTTTCTCGCGCCGCAGGCGCGGACAGGCACGCTACAATACCGCCACTCCGAGGAGCGTTGCAACGGATGGCCCTCATCCGCCAGGCTCGGAATGTTTCAACGGCGCTCGCTGATCCGTGGTCCGCACGGAGGCGAGTCGACCTATCCGCCCGTTCCGCAATTCGCGCGGGATGCGGTCGTTGTCCCCCCTCGTCACCTGCGTGCCACTCTTCACCGGAGTGAAACATGAACGCTGTGACCGAACTCAAGCAAGACTACCTCGTGGCCGATATCGGCCTGGCCGGCTGGGGCCGCAAGGAAATCGCCATCGCCGAGACCGAAATGCCGGGTCTGATGGCTATCCGTGACGAATTCGCCGCCGCGCAGCCGCTCAAGGGCGCCCGCATCGCCGGTTCGCTGCACATGACCATCCAGACCGCCGTGCTGATCGAGACGCTGGTGGCACTGGGCGCCGACGTGCGCTGGGCCTCGTGCAACATCTTCTCGACGCAGGACCACGCCGCCGCCGCCATCGCCGCGTCCGGCGTGCCGGTTTTCGCGTTCAAGGGCGAGTCGCTCAAGGAATACTGGGACTTCACGCACCGCATCTTCGACTGGACCGACGGCAGCACGCCGAACATGATCCTGGACGACGGCGGCGACGCCACGCTGCTGCTGCACCTGGGCGCCCGTGCCGAGAAGGACGCGTCGCTGATCGCCAAGCCGACCAGCGAGGAAGAAACCTACCTGTTCGCCGCCATCAAGGAAAAGCTGGCCAAGGACCCGAGCTGGTACAGCCGTAACCTGGCCGCCATCCGTGGCGTGACCGAGGAAACCACCACCGGCGTGCACCGCCTGTACCAGATGGCACAGCGCGGCGAACTGAAGTTCCCGGCCATCAACGTGAACGACTCGGTGACCAAGAGCAAGTTCGACAACCTGTACGGTTGCCGGGAATCGCTCGTGGACGGCATCAAGCGTGCCACGGACGTGATGATCGCCGGCAAGGTGGCCGTGGTGGCTGGCTACGGTGACGTGGGCAAGGGCAGCGCCCAGGCCCTGCGCGCGCTGTCGGCCCAGGTCTGGGTGACCGAGATCGACCCGATCTGCGCGCTCCAGGCTGCCATGGAAGGCTACCGCGTGGTGACCATGGACTACGCCGCCGAGCACGGCGACATCTTCGTCACCTGCACCGGCAACTACCACGTCATCACGCACGACCACATGGCCAAGATGAAGGACCAGGCCATCGTCTGCAACATCGGTCACTTCGACAACGAGATCGACATCGCCTCGGTGGAAAAGTACCAGTGGGACGAGATCAAGCCGCAGGTGGACCACGTGGTGTTCCCGGACGGCAAGAAGATCATCCTGCTGGCCAAGGGCCGCCTGGTGAACCTGGGCTGCGCCACGGGCCACCCGTCGTACGTGATGAGCAGCTCGTTCGCCAACCAGACCATCGCCCAGATCGAACTGTGGGCCGAGCGTGACACCGGCAAGTACCCGGTGGGCGTGTACACCCTGCCGAAGCACCTGGACGAGAAGGTCGCGCGCCTGCAACTGAAGAAGCTGAACGCGCAACTGACCGAGCTGACCGAGCAGCAGGCCGCTTACATCGGCGTGCAGAAGCAAGGTCCGTACAAGGCTGACCACTACCGCTATTGATCGGCGGGAGGTGTCCCCCCCCTCTCCCGTTCGCGGGGGAGGGGGGAAATCGACAGGCAACCTGGAAAAGGAGTCGCAATGAGACTGTTGGCCGTTTGGATCATCAATGCCGCCTCGCTGTTCCTGGTCGGAAGTGTCATCTCCGGCATCTCGCTGGGCGGGTTCGGCGCGGCGATGATCGCCGCGCTGGTGCTGGGCCTCGTCAACACGCTGATCCGGCCCATCCTGGTCATTCTGACGCTGCCGGTCACGCTGCTGACGCTGGGCCTGTTCATCTTCGTCATCAACGCGCTGCTGTTCCTGTTCGTCGGCAACCTGCTGTCGGGCTTCGTGGTGCAGGGCTTCGGCGCCGCGCTGCTGGGCTCCATCCTGTACAGCGTGATCTCGTGGGTGCTGTCGAGCCTGTTGCTCGGCGACCGCGACTGAGACTTTATTCGCATGACAGACCGCTACTACAGCTTCGAATTCTTCCCGCCGAAGACGGCGGAAGGCACGGAGAAACTGCGCAACACGCGCGCGCAGCTGGCTCCGCTGCAACCCAAGTACATCTCGGTGACGTTCGGCGCCGGCGGCACCACGCAGCAGGGCACGCTGGACGCCGTGCTGGAGATCCAGCGTGATGGCATCGAGGCCGCGCCGCACCTTTCGTGCGTGGGTTCCACGCGCGACAGCATCCGCCAGATCCTGAAGACGTACCGCGACGGCGGCATCCGCCATGTCGTGGCGCTGCGGGGCGACATGCCGTCCGGCATGGGCGAAATCGGCGAATTCCGATACGCCAACGAACTCGTGGAATTCATCCGCGCCGAGACCGGCGACTGGTTCCACATCGAGGTGGCGGCGTACCCCGAGTACCACCCGCAGGCGAAGTCGCCGCGCCACGACCTCGATAATTTCGTCCGCAAGGTCCGCGCGGGCGCCGATTCGGCGATCACGCAGTACTTTTACAACGCCGACGCCTACTTCCGTTTCGTCGACGAAGTGCGCGCGCTGGGCGTGGACGTACCGATCGTGCCGGGCATCATGCCGATCACGAACTACTCGCAGCTGATGCGTTTTTCGGAAATGTGCGGTGCCGAAGTGCCGCGCTGGGTGGCCAAGCGGCTGGAGTCGTTCGGCGACGACCGGGAGTCCATCCGCGCGTTCGGCCTGGACGTGGTGACCGGGCTCTGCGACCGCCTGCTGGCCGCCGGCGTGCCGGGCCTGCACTTCTACACGCTCAACGCCGCCGGCGCCACCAAGGCGGTCTGGGAACGGCTGAAGCTGTAACTTCCATCGGACGGGGTCATGGGGGCATACTGCGCCCCATGGTTCCCGCCACCGTCACCGCCACATTCCGCTTCTACGAGGAGCTGAACGATTTCCTGGCGCGCACCCGACGCCACCAGGACATCGTCGTGCCCTGCGCCCGCGCGGCCACGGTCAAGCACATGATCGAGGCGCTCGGCGTGCCGCACACCGAGGTGGAGTTGATCCTGGTCAACGGCGAATCGGTGGCATTCGACCGCCCCGTGCAGGACGGCGACCGCGTGGCCGTCTATCCCACCTTCGAAGCCTTCGACATCTCGCCCCTGCTCCGCGTGCGCGATCAGCCACTGCGCGAGACCCGTTTCGTTGCCGATGCCCATCTGGGCGGCCTGGCGCACCTGCTGCGCATGACCGGCTTCGATACCCTCTACGACAACCATTTCGAAGACAGCGAGATCGCGCGGATTGCCGCCGAGGAGGGCCGCATCGTGCTCACGCGCGACCGCGAACTGCTCAAGCGGCGCGGCGTGACGCACGGCTGCTATGTACGGGCGATCAAGTCGGCGCTCCAGGTGCGCGAGGTCTTCCGGCGGCTCGACCTGGCCCGCAGTGCGCGTCCGTTCTCGCTGTGTCTGGACTGCAATGTGCCACTGCATCGGATCGACAAGTCGGAAGTGGACGGCCGCGTACCCGAGGGCGTGCTGGCGCGGCACACGCGCTTTGTCACCTGCCTGCACTGCCGGCGGGTGTTCTGGGAGGGGTCGCACTGGCGCAAGATGCGTGCGCTGGTGGACGAATTGCTAGCCGAGGAGAACGCTTAGAACGCGCCGCCTTCGGTGACGATCCAGTCCATCGGCAGGTCGTGTGGCTGCGCCTGCAAGGGAATCTCGCAGGCCGCGAAGCCGATGCCGATCGACACCGGCGTTTCTGCGAGGGCCGCCAGCGTGCGGTCGTAGAAGCCGCCGCCGTAGCCGAGGCGGAACTTATCGCGGCTGAAACCGACACAGGGAATGAGCAGCGCGTCGGGCAACACGGCCTCGGTGCCATCGGGCACGGGAATGTCGTAGTGGCCGGCGCGCATTGTCGTCTCGGGCGTCCAGACGTGGAAGTCCAGCGGCGTGCCGGGGCGGGTGACCACCGGCAGCGCGGCCTGGCGGCCCGGCATGCCGGCCAGCCATTGCACGATGACGGCGCGTGCGTCGAATTCGCCCTGGATCGGCCAATAGAAGCCCACGCGTCGCGCGCCCAGGCGTTCGAGCAGGGGCGCCAGCGCGGCCCCGATGCGCGCGTCGGCCTCGGCGCGATCCGGCAGGCCGGCGCGCAGCGCGAGCAGCCGCCGGCGCAGCGCGCGGCGCTCTTCGAGGAATGGCAGGTTTTCTGCCCCGTTGTCTGGGGCCTGTTCAGGCTGCATGGCGTGCAATAATGGCCGGCACCGCGATCGATCGATGGATCGACATCCGAATACCAACACGCGCGGGGCGCGACCGGGTACCCCGGCGCCGCGCGCGGACCAACAAGGGATAGCAAGAATGCCGAAGGGAGTATATCTGCGCCGTGCGCAACGCGCCGCGTGGCTGGCAGGACTGGGGGCGTTGACAGGTGCATTGCTGGCCACGCCGGCCTACGCCCAGAAGCGCCCGGCGCCGCAGCCGGCCGCGCTGACCATCCCCAGCAATCCGGACGATGCCTTTGTCGCGCTGCGCGAGGCTGCCCGCAAGAACGATGTGGACCGCACGGCCGCCATCTCGGCCACGCTGGTCGACTATCCGATTCCGTCGTATGTGGAGTATTTCCGCATCAAGCCGCAGCTGTTCGATGCCAGCGGCCTGGCCCGCATCGACGCGCCCGACGAGCAGGTGCGCGTGTTCCTGAAGCGCTACCAGGGCGAGGCGATTGCCGACCGCATGCGCAATGACTGGCTGCTGGTGCTGGGCAAGAAGCGCGACTGGGCCAACTTCGACGTCGAATACCCACAGTTCGTGCTGAAGGACGACACGCAGGTGGAGTGCTACGCGCTGCTGTCGAGTGCGCTCAAGGGCAAGAACGTGGCCGCCGATTCGCGCGCGGTGCTGGCGGACCCGCGCTACTACGGCGAAGGCTGCGTCGACCTGATCAGCTATCTGGCGCAGAGCCAGCAGATCCAGCGCAGCGACGTGGCGTTCCAGGCACGCCAGGCGCTCGAACTGAATTTCACGACGCTGGCGGCAAGGATCGCCGCGACCGTGCCCGACGCAYGCGTGGACAGCGACACGCTGGCCACCGTCGTCAAGATGGCCCGCAACGATCCGGCCCAGGCTGCGGCCTACCTGACCGCCTCGGGCGGCACGCTGTCGCGCGACGAGCAGGGCGCCGGCTGGGGCGTGATCGGCCAGTACGCGGCCAAGAAGCTGATGCCCGAAGCGGCCGGCTACTACAAGAACCAGATGACGCTGGGCGGCAACCAGTGGCTGTCCGATGAATCGCAGGAATGGCGCGTGCGCGCCGCGCTGCGCCAGGGCGACTGGAAGCAGGTGCGCCAGGCTGTGGAGCTGATGCGCCCCGAGATGCGCGCCAAGGACCCGGCGTGGATCTACTGGTACGCCCGCGCGCTCAAGGCCGATGGCCGCACCGCGGACGCGCAGACGCAGTTCCAGACCATCGCTGGCCAGTTCAACTTCTACGGCCAGCTTGCCACCGAGGAACTCGGCAACCGCATCACGCTGCCGCCGCGCACCACGGTCTCCGATGCCGAGGCGATGGCCATGCGCACGCGGCCCGGCTTCGTGCGCGCGCAGAAGTTCTATGACCTGAACCTGCGTTTCGAAGGCAATCGCGAGTGGAACTGGGAGCTGCGCAGCATGAGCGACCGCGAACTGCTGGCCGCCGCCGAGTACGCGCGCAAGATCGAACTGCTCGACCGCACCGTCAACACGGCCGACCGCACCAAGGCGGAGCACGATTTCTCGCTGCGCTTCGTCATGCCGTACCGGGACATCATGCAGCGGGCCACCGACGATGTGGGCCTGGACATGGCCTGGGCCTATGGCCTGATCCGCCAGGAATCGCGTTTCATCATGAACGCGCGCTCGTCGGCCGGCGCGCATGGCCTGATGCAGGTGATGCCGGCCACGGCCAAGTTCGTGGCGCGCAAGATCGGCATGACCGACTTCTCGCCGTCGATGATGAGTGACCCCAATATCAACATCCTGCTCGGTACAAATTACATGAGCATGGTGCTGACGGACCTGGACAGCTCGTGGACGCTGGCCTCGGCGGGCTACAACGCTGGCCCGGGACGGCCCAAGAGCTGGCGCAGCAGCCTCTCCCGGCCGGTAGAAGGCGCGATCTTTGCAGAGACGATTCCGTTCACGGAAACGCGAACTTATGTCAAGAATGTGCTTTCCAACGCTACGTACTATGCTGCATTGATGAGCGGCCGGCCCCAGTCTCTCAAAGACCGCCTGGGAACGGTCGCGCCGTCCTCGGTCACGACCACCAGCCTGCCTTGATGTAGCGGGGCCAGCAGGAGGCGCCGTGACTCCGGGCGCGCATCGAGAGATGCCAGCGTTACGTGACCGTCACGGAGCCCACCATGCTGACCAGTAATGTCCTCGTGATCGGTGGCGCCGGATTCATCGGCAGCCACCTCGTCTCCCGCCTTGCCGGCGCGGCCTCCGCCTCAGGGGTGCCGCGCAATCCCGCCACCAATCCCGACAGTCCCATCGCGCCAGAGCGCATCCTGGTGGGCTCGCGTCGTGCCGAGCACGCCCAGCACCTGTTGCTGCTGCCGCGCGTGGAAGTCTGCGAACTGGGCCTGGCCGACGCCGCCGCGCTGGACGACGCCATTGGCTCGGTCGGCGTGGACGGCATCGTCGTCAATCTCGTCGGCGTACTGCATGGCGACCGGGGCGACCCATATGGCCCCCAGTTCGCCGCCGCGCACGTAGACCTGCCGCGCCAGATCGTGGCCTCCTGCCAGCGCACCGGCGTTCGCCGGCTGATCCATATGAGCGCGCTCGGCGCGGACGCGCAGGGGCCGTCGATGTACCTGCGCAGCAAGGGCGAGGGCGAGCGCATGGTGCGCGAGAGCGGGCTCGACTGGACCGTCATGCGGCCGTCGGTCGTGTTCGGCCCGGACGACCACTTCCTGAACCTGTTCGCCCAGATGCAGCAGATGGCCCCCGTGGTGCCGCTGGCCTGCGCCCAGGCGCGCTTCCAGCCCGTGTTCGTGATGGACGTGGTGGAGGCCTTCCTGCGCGCGATGGTCAACCCGGCTACGGTCGGCCAGGTCTACGAGGTGGGTGGGCCGCAGGTCTACACGCTCGAGGAACTGGTGCGCTTCGCCGGGCGGGCGTCGGGCCATCCGCGCCCGGTCATCGCGCTGCCCGATGCGCTCGCGCGCGTGCAGGCGGCCGTGCTGGAACACATGCCCGGCGGCCCGGTCATGTCGCGCGACAACCTCGACTCGATGCGCCTGGACAACGTGCTGCACGCGCCGATGTCGGCTGAACTCGGCCTGGAACCGGCCAGCCTGGAGTCCGTGATGACCGATGTGCTGGGTGGCCGCAACCGCGAGGCGGCGCTCCAGGCCATGCGGGAGAGCGTGCACCGCTGACCCCCAACATCGCTCCCTCTGACGCCGATGTGACTTGCGCTCACAGCCTTGCGAGCGCAATTCATTTGGAGGCGGCGCGGCCCACTCGCTAGAATCATCGGTTCAGGCCATTTTCCCTCCCCCCGCCCCCCAAGGAATCGCGATGAAACTCGTCATCGGCAACAAGAACTACTCGTCCTGGTCGCTGCGCCCCTGGCTGCTGCTGCGCCAGGCTGGCATCGCGTTCGAGGAGATTCCCGTGCGGCTGGGCACGCCCGGCTTCGCGGCGCAGATCGCCCAGTACTCGCCGGCCGGCAAGGTGCCGACGCTGGTGGATGGCGACGTCACGGTCTGGGATTCGCTGTCGATCTCGGAATACCTGGCCGAGCGCTTCCCCGAGAAGGCGCTCTGGCCGGCTGACCCCGCCGCGCGCGCGCTGGCACGTTCGGTCTGCGCCGAGATGCATTCAGGCTTCGCCAACGTGCGCAACCAGTTGCCGATGAACGTGACCGCCGTGCTGCCCGGCTGCGGCTGGAACGTGGCCGTGCAGCGCGAGGTGGAGCGCATCGCCGCGATCTGGACCGACCTGCGCACACGCTTCGGCGCCGAGGGACCGTTCCTGTTCGGCACCTTCTCGGTGGCGGACGCGTTCTACGCGCCCGTGGTCTCGCGCTTCGCCACCTACGGCATCCATCTGCCCGAGACGGCCAAGCAATACGCCGATTTCATCCTCGCGCTGCCGGCCATGCAAGAATGGATCGCCGCCGCGCGCGAGGAACGCGATTTCCTGGCCGACGACGAGCCGTACCGCACCGTGCCGGACCATCCGGACGCCATCATCATCCATCACTAGGAATTTCATGCAGGTCTATGCCGTGGGCGGCGCCATCCGCGACCAGTTGCTGGGCAAGCCGAGCCAGGACCGCGACTACGTGGTCGTCGGCGCCACGCCGGCCGAGATGGAGGCGGCCGGCTACAAGCCTGTGGGCAAGGACTTCCCGGTCTTCCTGCATCCGCGCACCAAGGCGGAGTACGCCCTCGCGCGTACCGAGCGCAAGACGGCTGCCGGCTACAAGGGCTTCGCGTTCTACTGCGCGCCCGACGTCACGCTCGAGGATGATCTGGTCCGGCGCGACCTGACCGTCAACGCGATGGCGCAGGCCGTGGACGATGCCGGCCAGCTCGTCGGGCCGATCATCGACCCGTACGGCGGCCAGCGCGATCTGGACGCGCGGCTGTTCCGTCATGTCTCCGATGCCTTCGCCGAAGACCCGGTGCGCATCCTGCGCGCGGCGCGTTTCGCGGCGCGCTTCCATGACTTCTCCGTGGCGCCCGAGACCGTGGCGCTGATGCGCGCGATGGTCGAGGCGGGCGAGGTCGACGCGCTGGTGCCGGAGCGGGTGTGGCAGGAACTGGCGCGCGGGCTGATGGAGGCGAAGCCGTCCCGGATGTTCGACGTGCTGCGCGAATGCGGCGCGCTGGCGCGGCTGCTGCCCGAGCTGGACCGGCTCTGGGGCGTGCCGCAGCGCGCCGAGTATCACCCCGAGGTGGATACGGGCGTGCACGTGATGATGGTGGTCGATCATGCAGCCGCGACCGGCGCGTCGCTGCCGATCCGCTTCGCGGCGCTGGTCCACGACCTCGGCAAGGGCACCACGCCGGCGGACGTGCTGCCGCGCCACATCGGCCATGAACAGCGCAGCGTGAAGCTGCTCGAAGCGGTCTGCGAGCGGCTGCGCGTGCCGAACGACTGCCGCGACCTGGCAGTGCTGGTGGCGCGCGAGCACGGCAACATCCATCGATCGATGGAATTCGGCGCCGCCGCGCTGACCCGGCTGGTGGAGCGCTGCGACGCGCTGCGCAAGCCGGACCGCTTCGCGGAGGCCCTGACGGCCTGCGAGGCCGACGCGCGTGGTCGGCTAGGTTTCGAGGATCGGGATTATCCGCAGACCGAACGCCTGATGGCGGCACGGGCAGCGGCGGCCTCGGTCGATGCCGGCGCCATCGCCAAGGCCTGCGCGGACCGGCCGGACCTGATCAAGGAACGCGTGCACAAGGCCCGCATCGCGGCGGTGGCGGAGAAGCTGGGGCTGGGCGCGGAGCCCGACTGAAGGGCTACGCCTACAGCAGCTTCCCAATCGCCAGCGCGATCAGCGACAGCAGGATGGTCGAGGCGAACGGCAGCACGTACTCGCGCTTGAACAGCCGGAAGCGCACGTCGCCGGGCAGCCTGCCCAGGCCGATCTTCTGCAGCCACGGCAGCGAGGCCGACAGCACGATCACGCAGAGGAAGATGGTGAATGTCCAGCGCAGCATGGCGGCTGTTCCTCAGAGTGCGTGAACGCGGTCGCCGCGTGCGAAGCCTGCCAGCGGCAGCGCGTCGTCCAGACCGCGCGTCAGCACGATCACCTTGAACAGCTCGCCCATCTCGGCCTCGGACAGCAGCTTCTGCACCGCGTTGGCATGGGGCAGGAAGGCGCGGGCGTCGGTCGGGTCCAGCTCCATCAGCAACTCGGTGATCCCGGCGTTCATCAGGAAGCGCGCCTGCGAGGCGAAGCCGGCCACGGACAGCCCGGCGTCCACCGCCGCCTCGGCGATGCCGGTGAAATTGACGTGCGCGGTGATGTCCTGCAGCCCGGGATACAGGAAGGGATCGGGGTGCGCGTGGTGGCGGTAGTGGCACATCAGCGTGCCGTCGGCGCGCTGCGGATGGTAGTACTCGGCCGCCGGGAAGCCATAGTCGATGAAGAACGCCGCGCCGCGCGTCAGCATGGCGCCCACCGCCCGCGTGAAGCCTTCGGCCTCGGCATGGGTCTCGGTGACCATGTCGTGGTCGCCCGGCAGCGCGCGTAGCGCCTCGGGGACGGCGTTGTCTGCCAGCGGACGGTCCTCGAACGTGAACTTCCCGTCGGCTAGCGCCACGCCGCGCTCGTGCCAGCGGCCGTCCAGGCGCGCGAACAGGCGCACCGGCATGGCGTCCAGCACCTCGTTGCCGACGATGACCCCTTCGAACTGCGCGGGAAGCTCGTCCAGCCACTGCACGCGACTAGCCAGGTGCGGCGCGCGGGCGGCCAGCGTTTCCTGCTGGCGTACGCGCAGCTCGCCCGACAATTCGAGGATCTGGTAGGTCTCGGGCAGCGCACCTTCGGTTTCCAGGGCGAGCAGCAGGTCCGCCGCGAGGCGGCCCGTGCCGGCGCCGAATTCGAGCACGCGCGGCAGGTCCAGGGCGATCAGCGGTGCGAACTGGCGGGCCAGCGTGCGGGCGAAGAAGGGGGTCAACTCGGGGGCGGTGATGAAGTCGCTGCCGTCCCGGGCATCGCGGCCGAACTTGGCGGCGCCGCCACTGTAATAGCCGAGCCGGGGGGCGTAGAGCGCCAGCGCCATGTAGCGATCGAAGCCAATCCAGCCGCCGGCGGCCTCGATGGCGTCGCCAATACAGGTGGTCAGGGCCGCGGAGGCGTCCAGCGCGTCGGCGGGGGGAAGGGGTAGACTAGCGACTTTCTGCATACCGCGAATTGTAGCAATGCCAGATTCCCTGACTGCTGGCGCCTCCGGCGCCCACCCTGCCGCCGCGCGCGGCGTCGCCCTCGTGACCGGCGGCGCGCGCCGCCTGGGCCGTGCCATCGCGCTGGAACTTGCCACGCGAGGCTGGGACGTGGCGATCCACTGCAATCGCTCGCGCGACGAAGCCGAGACCCTCGCCACGCAGATCCGCGGCCTGGGCCGCCGCGCCGCCGTGCTGCAGGCCGACCTGTCCGACGAAGCCGCTACCAGCAAGCTGGTCGCGGCCTGCGCCGACGCGCTGGGCGTACCGACCTGCCTGGTCAACAACGCCTCGCTGTTCCAGTACGACGTGGCGACGAGCTTCTCCTACGCCTCGCTCGACACCCATATGCGCACCAACGTGGCCGCGCCGCTGCTGCTGGCGCGTGAGATGCACAAGGCGCTTGGTGCCGATGGCAACCAGACCGCCCAGCGCGGCGTGGTGATCAACCTGCTCGACCAGAAGCTCAACAACCTGAATCCGGACTTCCTGTCGTACACGCTGTCCAAGGCCGCGCTGCAGACCGCCACGGTGCAACTGGCCCAGGCGCTGGCGCCCCGGCTGCGGGTGGTGGGCGTGGCGCCCGGCATCACGCTGGTGTCCGGCGACCAGTCCGACCCCGGCTTCGTCCGCGCGCACGGCATGACGCCGCTGGGCAAGTCGTCCACGCCGGACGACATCGCCCAGGCCGTGGCCTACCTCGCTGGCGCCCACGCCGTGACCGGTACCACCCTGTATGTCGATGGCGGCCAGCACCTGATGCCGCTGGCCCGTGACGTGATGTTCCTGACCGAGTGATCCCGATCCCCGGTCGTTTTTAAGCATTTTCCGATTTACCGCAGCACCTGCCCGACGCCCCACCATGACCTTCGCCGCGCTTTCCCACCCCAGCCTGCAAGGCTGCCGCCGCATGTTCCTGCGCAACTATGAAGTGCAGATCAATATCGGCGTGCACGAA
Organism: Cupriavidus sp. 01L43; assembly: GCF_056399925.1. Classification (NCBI taxonomy): domain Bacteria; kingdom Pseudomonadati; phylum Pseudomonadota; class Betaproteobacteria; order Burkholderiales; family Burkholderiaceae; genus Cupriavidus; species Cupriavidus sp. 01L43. The sequence continues at coordinate 143,824 of NZ_JBFTSH010000003.1, read as the reverse complement.
TTCGAGAAGAAGGGCGAGCAGCGCGTGCTGGTCAATATCGACCTGTTCGTGCCGCTGGACCAGAGCACGCCGCAGGCCGACAAGCTCGAGGAAGTGGTGGACTACGACTTCATGCGCAGTACCGTGGCCGCGCGCATGGCCCAGGGCCACATCCACCTGCAGGAAACCCTGTGCGATGACGTGGCACGTGCCATGCTGAAGCATCCGAAGGTGCGCGCGGTGCGCGTTTCCACGGAAAAGCCCGATGTCTACCCGGACTGCGATTCGGTCGGCGTCGAGGTGTTCCACGTCAAGTAGAATACGGGCCCGTCCGACAGGGCCATCCGACGGGCTTCCCAAGGCCCGCGCCCCGCATCAGGTATGTCTTATGAGTCACTCCGCTAACTTCTATCGCCTCGAAACCCGCCTTCAGTCGCTGGCCGGCAAAGCCATCGGCGACTTCGGCATGATCGAGGACGGCGACACTGTGCTGGTCTGCATGAGTGGCGGGAAGGACTCGTACACCATGCTGTCGGTCCTGATGGCGCTCCAGAAGCGCGCGCCCATCCACTTTAAGCTGATCGCGATGAACCTGGACCAGAAGCAGCCAGGTTTCCCGGAACACATCCTGCCCGAGTATTTGAAGTCCACCGGCGTGGAATATGTGATCGTCGAGGCGGATACGTATTCGATCGTCAAGGAGAAGGTGCCCGAGGGCAAGACCACCTGCTCGCTGTGCTCGCGGCTGCGCCGGGGCGTGATCTACCGCACGGCCAAGGAGCTGGGCGCCAACAAGATTGCGCTGGGGCACCATCGGGACGACATCGTCCAGACCTTCTTCCTGAACATGTTCTTCGGCGGGAAGATGAAGGCGATGCCGCCCAAGCTGTCGACCGATGACGGCCAGCACATCGTGATCCGGCCGCTGGCGTATTGCGCGGAAAAGGACATTGCGTCCTACGCGCGGGCGATGGCCTACCCGATCATCCCCTGCAACCTGTGCGGCTCGCAGGAGAACCTGCAGCGCAAGAAGGTCAGCGAGATGCTGCAGGGTTGGGAGCGCGAGAACCCGGGCCGCATCGACAATATCTTCGCGTCGCTGCGCAACGTGGTGGCGTCCCACCTGGCCGATACCGACCTGTTCCCGTTCACCGGGCTGGCCACCGGCCTGGCCAAGGTGGACGAGGCCTCGCTGTTCGGCGAGACCACCTTCACCCAGCAGGCGCTGACCTTCACCGGCAGCGCCGAGCCGAACCGGATGGAGTTCGTCCGCTTCGACAAGCTGGCCGAGAAGGCACCCAGCGCCGATACCCCGGCCACCCCTCTTATTTAGACGCCTGCGACGGACCCGCCTCGCGCATCAGCGAGCGGGTATCGTCGATCCATTTCTGGAAGCGGTCCACCGCGTGGGCCTTTTGTTCCGGCGTGGTCAGGTTGGCGATGGTCACGGTCAGGTCCACCCCGGCCTCGTTGGCCTGCCGGATCTGCGCGCGCTCGGCCGCCGGGCGCTGCCAGTGGTCGGCGTACTTGCGCAGCATGTCCTCCACCTGCGACTTGGGCGGATGGGTCGTCGAGACCTCCCGGGCAATCCCCAGCCATTCCTGCTGCCGCTTCACGCGCTCCGCATAGCGGGCGTCGGCGCCCTGCATGTACGGCCCCATCGCGGCGCGGATCTTCTGCGCCTGATCGTCCGAGAACTTGCCGTAGACCAGCTTGGCGTAGTCCATGACCTTGTCGAAACGGGCGTTCGAGCGAGCCTGCGGGTCCGATTTCAGGAATTCCTTGCGATATTTGGCGTTGCTTTCGTTGAATTTCGATTCCATGCGCTGGATCTGCTCCGGCGTCAGCGTCAGCATCAGGTCGGCCAGGTCGGGTATGGCGTTCTCGAAGGCCTGGCGGCCCAGCCGCTGGGTGTCCTCGCGCGCGTGGCGCACCATCGACGCGTCCACCGGGCCGGCCACCTCGCTCTTGACCCGCGTCAGCACGTTGGCGATCTCGGGGAGCTGGGCGCGGCGGTGCCAGGAGAAGAACCGGGCGATGGCCTCGCGGGTGGGCGGCTCCTGGTCGTCCGTCACATCCACGTAGCGGTCTACCCACCAGTAGGCGAGCCGGTCACCCTGTTGATAGCCGAGTTTCATGGCGTTACAGCCACCCAGCGCCAGGACGACGGTAAATGCTGCAAATCCTGCAAAAATGCGCCGTCGCCAAATGTGAAAAACGGAAACCACCGGCGGTCGGGCGCCAGGCGCCATGCTAAAATCGCCGCGCATGTTTTCCCGCCTCGCAGATCGCCCGCCAGCCCAGTCCTGACAAGGGTTTGGAGGGATTGAAGAGATCGCTTGGTACGGGTTTTCGCGCTTATTATCAGACACACTCACTTAGGGACCTCCTTGTGAATATCGTCATTCTTGCCGCAGGGATGGGAAAACGGATGAATTCCGCCCTGCCCAAGGTCCTGCACCCGGTTGCCGGGCGGCCGATGCTCGCCCATGTGCTCGACACCGCGCGCACGCTTTCGCCGTCGCGCCTCGTCGTGGTGGTTGGCCACGGTGCGGAGCACGTGCGCGAGGCCGTCGCTGCGCCGGACGTGGCGTTTGCCGACCAGACCCAGCAACTTGGCACCGGCCACGCCGTGATGCAGGCGCTGCCGATGCTCGATGACAACCAGCCCACGCTGGTGCTCTATGGCGACGTGCCGCTGACCACCGCCGCCACGCTCGAGGCCCTGGTCCATGCGGCCGGCGCCGAGCGCATGGGCGTGCTCACCGTCGAGATGTCCGATCCTACCGGATACGGCCGCATCGTACGTGACGCCGCCGGCAACATCGTGCGCATCGTCGAACAGAAGGATGCCAGCGACGAGATCCGCGCCATTCGCGAGATCAACACCGGCATCATCGTCTGCCCGACCGGCCACCTGCGCCGCTGGCTTGCCACGCTGGGCAACAACAACGCGCAAGGTGAGTACTACCTCACGGACACCATCGAGCGCGCCGCCACCGAGGGCGTGGAGATCGTCTCCGCCCAGCCGGCGGCCCTGTGGGAGACGCTGGGCGTCAACAGCAAGGTCCAGCTGGCCGAGGTGGAGCGCATTCACCAGCGCAACCTCGCACAGCGCCTGCTCGAGGCCGGCGTGACGCTGCTGGACCCCGCGCGCATCGATGTGCGCGGCCAGCTTACGTGCGGACGCGACGTGACCATCGACGTCGGCTGCGTGTTCGAAGGCCGCGTGCATCTGGACGATGGCGTGCACATCGGCGCGCATTGCGTGATCCGGAATGCCACCATCGGCGCCGGCGCACGCGTGCAACCGTTCTGTCACATCGAGGAAGCAAAGATCGGGCCGGCGGGCCGGATCGGGCCGTACGCGCGGCTGCGCCCCGGCACCAAGCTGGGCGAGGATGTGCATATCGGCAACTTCGTCGAGGTGAAGAACAGCCAGGTCGGGGATCACAGCAAGGCCAACCATCTGGCCTATGTGGGCGATACCACGGTGGGCCAGCGCGTCAACATCGGCGCGGGTACCATTACCTGCAACTACGATGGCGTGAACAAGAGCCGCACGGTGATCGAGGACGACGCGTTCATCGGCTCGGACACGCAGCTGGTGGCGCCGGTGACGGTGGGCCGTGGCGCCACGATCGGCGCGGGCACCACGCTGACCAAGGACGCGCCAGCCGGCAAGCTCACGCTCTCGCGGGCCAAGCAGATGACGCTGGACGCATGGCAGCGCCCGGTGAAGCAGCCGAAGCAGTAAGCTAAGTCAGTCAACGTCAGTCAGGCCGGGCCCGGGGAGGGCCGGCCATCATCATTCAGCGGGTTGCGGCGCGCGGCGCGAGGCAACCCAAACGGGGGGTTCACAAGATGTGTGGCATCGTCGGCGCGGTTTCCACGCGCAATATCGTTCCGGTCCTGATCGAAGGCCTGCGTCGCCTGGAGTACCGCGGCTATGACTCGTGCGGCGTGGCCATCGTGCGCGACGAGATGCTCGAGCGCGCGCGCACCGTGTCGCGCGTGGCCGATCTGGACACGCAGACGCAGTCGTCCGGGTTGGCCGGCACGCTGGGCATCGCCCACACGCGCTGGGCCACGCACGGCAAGCCCGATACGGTCAACGCCCACCCGCATTTCTCGGACGAGACCATCGCGCTGGTGCACAACGGCATCATCGAGAACTACGAGCCGCTGCGCGACGAACTGCGCGCCGTGGGCTACGGCTTCGAGTCGCAGACCGACACCGAGGTGGTCGCCCACCTGATCCACCAGGCCTACACCTACCCGAGCAGCGCCACGCGCGGCAACCTGTTCGGCTCGGTGCGCGTGGTGACCAAGCGCCTGCACGGCGCCTACGCGATTGCCGTGGTGGCCAAGGACAACCCGGACGTGGTGGTGGGCGCGCGCGCCGGCTCGCCGCTGGTGGTCGCGCTGGGCGAGAACGAATCGTTCCTGGCCTCCGACGCGCTGGCCGTGGCCGGCACCGCCAACCGCATCGTCTATCTGGAAGAGGGCGATGTGGTGGAGCTGACCCGTGCCGGCGCCACCATCCGCGACGTGAACGACGTGGAAGTCGTGCGCGAGGAGCGCGTGGTGGAAGCCCACGCGGCAGCCGTCGAGCTGGGCCCGTACCGCCACTTCATGCAGAAGGAAATCTTCGAGCAACCGCGCGCGCTGGGCGACACGCTGGAAGGCATCGTCGCCATCGCGCCCGAACTGTTCGGCGAGAAGGCGGCCGCGGTATTTCCCGACATCGACAATATCCTGATCCTGGCCTGCGGCACCAGCTACTACTCGGGCTGCACGGCCAAGTACTGGCTCGAGTCCGTGGCGAAGATCCCGACCCAGGTGGAAGTGGCCAGCGAATACCGCTACCGCGACACCGTGCCGAACCCGCGCGCGCTGGTGGTGGTGATCTCCCAGTCGGGCGAGACCGCCGACACCATGGCCGCCCTGCGCCATGCCCGCGACCTCGGCCACACCCACACGCTGGCCATCTGCAACGTGGCGACCAGCGCGATGGTGCGCGAGACCGAAATGCGCTTCCTGACGCGCGCCGGCACCGAGATCGGCGTGGCCTCGACCAAGGCGTTTACGACCCAGCTCGCCGCGCTGTACATGCTGACGCTGGCGCTGGCCAAGGTACGCGGCCGGCTGACCGAGGAAGAAGAGGCCGCCGCGCTGACCAACCTGCGCCACCTGCCCGTGGCGCTGCATGGCGTGCTGGCGCTGGAGCCGCAGATCATCGCCTGGTCGGAAGACTTCGCGCGCCGCGAGAACGCGCTGTTCCTGGGCCGGGGCCTGCACTACCCGATCGCCCTCGAAGGCGCGCTGAAACTCAAGGAAATCTCATATATCCACGCGGAAGCCTACCCGGCCGGCGAGCTGAAGCACGGCCCGCTGGCGCTGGTCACCGAGGCGATGCCGGTGGTGACCGTGGCGCCGAACGACGCGCTGCTGGAGAAGCTGAAGTCCAACATCCAGGAAGTGCGCGCGCGCGGCGGCCGGCTCTACGTGTTTGCCGATGCCGACACGCATATCCAGTCGTCCGATGGCATCCAGGTGATCCGCCTGCCCGAGCACTACGGCGCGCTGTCGCCGATCCTGCACACGGTGCCGCTGCAACTGCTGGCCTACCACACGGCCTGCGCACGCGGGACGGACGTGGACAAGCCTCGGAATCTGGCTAAGTCGGTGACGGTGGAATAAGGCGGGGCCGCCGGCCGGAGAGCAAGACACGGCAAGCGGTTTTACAAGCCGGATGTAAAAGGAAGCCACGGTGTGCACGCACCGTGGCTTTTTTTTTGTCGCCCCCAATCCCGGCTTGCCAGACGTGGCGCGGCCTGGCGGGGAGCCGGTGCGCGCCGAGCCCCCGGTGGCACGGTATCTGCGGAAGCCATAGGCTCCAATCGGCTCCAATCCGCGATACCCAGCCACCGAACGCCACCGAGGGACCCCACATGACGAAAAAGACCGCACCGACCGCCGCCCAGCCACCCGGCAAGAAAGGCGACACCACGCCGCCCAAGCCACAAGGCATCGGCAACAACAACGACGGCAGCTACGAGCGCGCCGTGGCGGACCGGCTGGCCGAGCGGCCAAAGCAGCTGGGTTCGGACTCGGTCGGCAATCTCGTCTCGAACCGTGACCGCACGCTGACCACGAACCAGGGCCTCCAGATTCCGCAGGACGACGACTCGCTCAAGCTCGGCCTGCGCGGCCCCACGCTGCTCGAGGACTTCCACCTGCGCGAGAAGATCACGCACTTCGACCACGAGCGCATTCCCGAGCGCGTAGTCCACGCGCGCGGCGCGGCTGCCCATGGCTATTTCGAGCTGACCGAGTCGCTGGCTGACGTGACCACCGCCGCGCTGTTCACCGAGGTTGGCCAGAAGACCCCAGTGTTCGTGCGATTTTCGACCGTGGCCGGCTCGCGCGGCTCCGCCGATCTGGCGCGCGATGTGCGCGGCTTCGCCACCAAGTTCTATACGCGGCAGGGCAACTTCGACCTGGTCGGCAATAACATCCCGGTGTTCTTTATCCAGGACGGCATCAAGTTCCCGGATTTCGTCCATTCCGTGAAGCCGGAACCGCACAACGAGATCCCGCAGGCCGCGTCGGCGCATGACACGTTCTGGGATTTCGTGTCCCTCCAGCCCGAGTCGATGCACATGGTGCTGTGGACCATGTCCGGCCGCGCCATCCCGCGCAGTTTCCGAACGATGGAGGGGTTTGGCGTGCATACGTTCCGCTTTGTCGATGCAGAGGGGCAGGGCACGCTGGTCAAATTCCACTGGAAGCCGGTGGGCGGCGCGCATTCGCTGGTCTGGGACGAGGCGGTCAAGATCAACGGCAAGGACCCCGATTTCCACCGGCGCGACCTCTACGATTCGATCGAGGCGGGCCAGTTTCCCGAATACGAGTTCGGCGTGCAGCTGGTGCCGGAGACCGACATGCTCAAGTTCGGCTTCGATCTCCAGGACCCGACCAAGCTCATTCCGGAGGAACTGGCGCCGGTGCGGCGCGTGGGGCGGATGGTGCTGAACCGCAACCCGGACAACTTCTTCGCCGAAACCGAGCAGGTGGCGTTCCACCCGGGCCACATCCTGCCGGGCATGGATTTCACCAACGATCCCTTGCTGCAGGCGCGGCTGTTCTCGTACACCGATACCCAGCTCACGCGGCTCGGCGGGCCGAATTTTCATGAAATTCCGATCAATCGGCCGCTCTGCCCGGTGCATAACAACCAGCGAGATGGCTTCGGCCGGCAGACCGTAGTGCAGGGTAAGGAGAGCTACCAGCCGAACTCGGTCAGCGGCGGCTGCCCGTTCCTGGCCGGCGATGCCGACGCCTACCGGCATTTCGCTGCCGCCGCCGAGGACGGCGCGGTGAAGGTGCGCATGCGCGCACAGACCTTCGCCGATCATTTCTCGCAGGCCAATCTCTTCTGGCGCAGCCAGTCCGACGTCGAAAAAAGGCAGATCGTCGATGCGTACGCGTTCGAACTCTCCAAGGTCTTCGACCCCGCCATCCGGGCGCGCGTGGTGGGGCAGATCCACCATATCGCCGTGGAACTGGCGGAGCGCGTGGCGCAGAAGCTCGGGATTCCCGTCGAGCCGGTCGGGCCGAACGTGCAGATCAACGACTACGGCGTACCGGCCTCGCCCGCGCTGAGCCTGGACGCCCAGCCGAAGGGCGACATCACGGGCCGCAACATCGCCGTGCTGGTCAACGATGGTGTGGACGACGCGGCCATCGCCTCGCTCAGGAAGCTGGCCGAGGCGGCGCGCGCCAATCTCAAGGTCATCGGCCCGCGCGCGGCGAGCGTGACCACGGCCAAGGGCGCGGCGCTGCCGGTGGACCATGCGCTGTCGTCGGTCGGCTCGGTGCTGTTCGATGCGGTGTACGTGCCCGACGTGGCCAAGCCCCCCGCCGAGCCGGATCCGGACGCGCTGCTGTTTATCAAGGAGGCCTACAAGCACTGCAAGGCCGTGGGCGCGGGCGGCTCGGGCGCCGTGATGGTGGCCGAGGCCGCGCGCTGCGCGGGGCTGGCCGGCGGCTTCGCGGGGCCGGGCGTGGTGATCGCCAAGACCGAGGACCCGGCGCGGCATCGGGAATTCCTCGATGCCGTGGGCCAGCATCGCTGGTGGCAACGGCCGGACGCGATGCGCATTCCAGCCTGAGCGCAGGCGGCGCGAAAGCGTCCTAAGGGGCACTCGTCAGGCGACCCCGCCGTCGCCCGAGAGTGCCCGCTCGGCATAGGGGTACCTGCAGCGATACCTATAGCGAGAGGCGTTTCGCGGTATCCTTGCCGGCATGCCGCGCGCCACAGCCTCCTCAGGGTGGCGCGCAGTGCGCCTGTCCCGGCCCGCATCATGCGCGCCCGGGCCCCACGGCGCCCCCCGCGATCACAGGAATATGAAAGACCTAGAAAGTGAGCTGATCGGCTCCGCACGGCTGCCGACCCGCTACGGCGAATTCACCGCCCATGCCTTCCAGGGCGTGGACAGCCGCACCGAACACCTGGCGCTCTCCATGGGAGACATCTCGGGCGAGAACGTTCTCGTCCGCCTGCATTCCGAATGCCTGACCGGCGACGTCTTCGGCTCGTGCCGCTGCGACTGCGGCGAGCAGCTCGACCTCGCCATGCAGAAGATTGCCGAGGAAGGCCGCGGCATCCTGCTCTACCTGCGCGGCCACGAAGGCCGGGGCATCGGCCTCTCGAACAAGATCCGCGCCTATGCGCTGCAGGACGGCGGGCTGGACACGGTCGACGCCAACCTCGCGCTCGGCCAGGCCATCGACGGCCGCACCTACGCGTTCGCGGCGGACATGCTGCGCCAGTGGGGTGTGAAGTCGGTCCGCCTGATGAGCAACAACCCGATCAAGATCCGGGCGCTCGAAGACGCCGGCCTGGCCGTGACGGAGCAGATGCGTCACATCGTGCCCGCCAACGCCGAAAACGAGAAATACCTCGCCACCAAGCGGTCCCGCATGGGTCACCTGCTGGACTGATTCAGCGGGTGTAGGCGAAGGCCGACAACCGCTTGCGCAGCCTCCCGACAGCTTGTCCGGGGCCACTCTCCTATCGTGGATATAAGGTCCGCGCCATGCTCGGCATGGCGCGGGATGTTCCACGCGATGTGCCGCCGTGGCCTCACGGCGCGCCTCCGATGTGAGAGGAGTCCAACAATGGCTGACAACAACGTTTCCGTACTGAACGATTTGATCGAAGTCTCGCGCGATGGCGAGGAGGGCTTCCGCAAGGCGGCCGAGGACGCCAAGAATCCGGAACTGAAGACGCTGTTCTCAAGCCGTGCCACCGAGTGCGGCGCGGCGGTGCGCGAGTTGCAGAGCCAGGTGATGGCCCTCGGCGGCAAGCCCGAGGACCACGGCAGCGTGGCCGGTGCGCTGCATCGCGGCTGGGTGAGCCTGCGCAGCGCGGTGGCCGACCGCACGGACCTCGCCATCCTCGAGGAAACCGAGAAGGGCGAGGACGTCGCCAAGAAGAAGTATGGCGATGCGCTCCAGGAAACCGACCTGAGCTTCGACATCCGCGCGCTGATCGAGCGCCAGTACCAGGGGGTGCTGCGTAACCACGACCTGATCCGCGATCTGCGTAACCGCTATCGCGCGAGCGGCGAATAACCGCTTCCGGATCGGCACGAAGGCGCTTCCCTAGGGAGGCGCCTTTTGCATTGAGGATTATGTTCGCGCGTGCCGAAAGGTAGCTGAATCGGAATCGCAATCATCCGCAAAATCATCCGCATCGTGTCGTAAAGCCCCGTCTGGCAAGGGATTTATTAACGCGATTTTCCCTATGTATGCTTGATCTTCTGGCCTCGGCTATTAACATGAAAATCGTCCACCGTGGTGTGCAGGCGTTTTGGGGTCAATGTCATGAAAGGCGACAAGAAAGCCATCCAGTTACTGAACGGCCAGCTGCGTCACGAGCTGACCGCGATCAACCAGTATTTCCTGCACGCGCGCATGTACCGGCACTGGGGGTTGAGCGCGCTGGGCAAGCATGAGTACGAGGAGTCCATCGAGGAGATGAAGCACGCGGACAAGTTGATCGAGCGCATCCTGATGCTCGACGGCCTGCCCAACCTCCAGGATCTGGACAAATTGCTCATCGGGGAGAACGTCGAGGAGATGCTCGGCGGCGACCTGAAGGTGGAGTTGCTGTCCCAGACGAGCTGCAAGGATGCGATCAAGTACTTCGAGTCGATTAGCGACTATGTGTCGCGCGATGTGGTGACCGATATCCTCTCGGACACCGAGGACCACATCGAGTGGATCGAGACGCAGCTGGAACTCGTGCGCAAGGTCGGCGTGCAGAACTACCTGCAATCCGCGATGGGCGAGCTGGGCGAGTCCGACGCCTAGTCGGCAGGCAGGCGCTCTGCAGAGTTCCAGATCTTCGGCTACACTGCGCCCCGCACACTGAATGCAAGGCGCCCGCCAGGGCGTCCAGACTCCGGGGCGGGGTGGCAGAGTGGTGATGCGACGGCCTGCAAAGCCGTTTACGACGGTTCGATTCCGTATCCCCGCCTCCATCTCCTTCCTGCCGTTTTCCCTCCTGCTTTCCCTCCTGCTTTCCCTCCTGTTCTCCCTCGTTCATTGCCTTCGCCGGATCTGACCAATCTGTCATCTGGAAGGACTATCATCTTCTGCCGGGCATTTGGCAGATAACGCCGAGCCGCTGGCGCATTTCATGCTCGTTCCGCAGGCAGATACGCCGCAAGCGTTGAGTACGCCGCAACGCGGAGTTTCCCTGTGGATATAGCGCCCCGATTGCGATAATGTTTTGCCGCGCGTGCACCAAGTGTCAGCACGTGAGGCAGGGTTCACCATGCAGGGCTTCCATGGCGTTTCCGTCCCCAGACGATGAGAGAAACAGAGGCTCCCGATGATTAAAGATCTGCGAGTGCGTGCGGCGCAGCCGTCGGATATGCCTGCCATCGCGGCAGTGCTCGAGCGCTGCAACCTGCCGGTGGACGAACTGCCGCGTCTGGTGGGCGAGTTCCACGTGGCCCTGATGGAGTCAGAGCTGGTCGGCTGCGCCTGCGCCGAGCGCTTCGGCGATACGGCCATCGTCCGCTCGGTGGCCGTGCTGCGCGAATGGCGCGACCAGGGCGTGGCCAGCCACCTCGTCAACGCGGTGATGATGCGTGCCCGCGCCAACGGCACGCGCCGCGCGGTGCTCCTGACCTCGAGTTGCCCGAGCTACTTCGCCCGTTACGGTTTCTCGCTGATCCACGCCTCCAAGCTGCCCCCAGAAGTCCTCGAGAGTGAGGAATTCCAGCGCCTGCGCAACACCAGCGCGTTGTGCATGTGCGCGGTGCTGACCTGATGGTTTTTCCTTGATTGGCCCGCCTTCGGCAAGGTTTTACAAAAGCGACAATAATCGGGGCTCCAATTCTGCAAGCCTGACCAGGGAGACCCCATGACGACCACTGTCCGTGCCATCCGCCTCCAGGAATTCGGCGCGCCCGAAGTGATGCAGCTCACGCCGGTCGAGCTGCCGGCGCCGGCGGCCGGCGAGGCGCGCGTGCGGCATACCGCCATCGGCTTCAACTTCATCGATGTGTACCAGCGCCGCGGCACCTATCCGCTGCCGGTGGGCACGGGGCTCGGCCACGAGGCGGCCGGCGTGGTGGAGGCGGTGGGGGCGGGCGTGACGGACATCGCCGTGGGCGATCGCGTGGCGTACATGAACGCCGGCCTCGGCGCCTACGCCGAAGCGCGCAACGTACCTGCGGACAAGCTGGTCAAGCTGCCCGACAACCTCAGCGACGAGCAGGCTGCCGCCGTGATCTTCAAGGGCATGACCGCCCAATATCTGGTGCGCCATACGCACGCCGTGAAGCCCGGTGACACGGTCCTGGTCCACGCCGCCGCCGGTGCCGTGGGCCAGATCCTGGCAGGCTGGGCCAAGGCGCTCGGCGCGCGCGTGATCGGCACGGCCGGCGGCCCGGCCAAGTGCGAGCGCGCCCGCGCGGCGGGTTGCGACATCGCCATCGACTACAAGCAGGCGGATTGGGTCAAGCAGGTGCGCGACGCCACCGGCGGCCAGGGCGTGACCGTGGTCTACGACGCCGTGGGCAAGGACACCTTCATGGGCTCGCTCGATTGCGCCCAGACCTTCGGACTGGTGGTGCTGTACGGCGGGGCGTCCGGCCCGGCGCCGGCCATCGAGCCGGAAATCCTGAACAAGAAGGGCTGCCTGTTCCTGACCCGGCCCTCGGTGTTCCCGCACAACGCGGACCCGGCCCGCTTCCGCGCCAATGCGAAGGACCTGTTCGATGCCATCGCCGCCGGCCAGGTGAAGGTGGAGATCGGCGCCCGCTTCCCCCTGGCCGAGGTCGCCCGCGCGCACGAGGCCGCCGAGCGCCGCGAGACCACCGGCGCCATCCTGCTGCTGCCGTAATTCGACGGGTTTCGACTAGTGCGGATGACGATGACGGGCCGCCCGGCGCGGTGCCCCGTCATCGCACAGGCCGATCTCCACGCTCACGTGGGCCAGCTCCTCATGGATCGATAGCGCCTGCCGCACGCGCTGCGGCGTGAGCGTGGCGTCGTGCGTGACCAGGCTGGCGATGCAGGCGAACTGCTCGCGGCCCACGCGCCAGACGTGCAGGTCGGTCACGCGCGTGCCGTCTTCTCCGTGCTGGAACTCGGCCAGCACCTCTCGCACTTCGTCCACAACCGGGTGGTCCATCTCGCGGTCCAGCAGCACCGTGCCGCTCTGCCGCATCAGCCCGATCGCCCAGCGACCGACCAGCGCCGCGCCCACCAGCCCCATCACCGGATCGAGCCAGCTCCAGCCCAGCCACCAGCCGCCGGCCAGCGCCACGATGGCCAGCACCGAGGTGGCCGCATCGGCAATCACGTGGATATAGGCCGAACGCAGATTGATGTCGTGATGATGGTGATCGGCATGTCCGTGGTGATCGTGCGCATGCGCATGGCCATGATCGTGCCCGTGATGGTGCGCGCCGCCGAGGATGAACGCGCAGCCCAGGTTCACGAGCAGGCCGATGGCGGTGACGGCCATCGCCTCCTGGTAGTGGATGGCCTGCGGGGTGAATAGCCGTTCGACCGAGCCGGCGATCATCAGCGCGGCCACGCCCAGCAGGACGATGGAACTGGCGAAGGCCGCCAGCACCTCGATCTTCCACGTGCCGAAGGTGAAGCGGGCATCGTTGGCCAGCCGGCGCGCGGCGGCGTAGGCGAAGGCCGAGAGGCCGATCGCCAGCGCGTGGGAACTCATGTGCCAGCCGTCCGCCAGCAGGGCCATCGAGTTGAACCAGAGGCCGGCGGCAATCTCCACCACCATGGTGGCGAGCGTGATCCACATGACCAGGCGCGTGCTGCGCTCGGCTGCCGGATTGCCGGCATTGAAGACGTGGGAATGGGTCCACGCGGACAGATCGTGCGTGTGCATGTCGGGAGGGAGTCTGGAGTGGTTTGGGGGGCGCTGTCCAAGCGTACCAGTCATGGCGCGCCCGGTCACCCGCCACCCTGCCGCCGGCAGGGGTAGCCGCGCCGGCTACCAGCCGTGATAGGGCGCGGTCTGCTCGTACGCGCCGAGCCGTTCGGCCAGAAAGTCGACAAAGGCACGCACGCGGGCCGAAAGTTTGTCGCGCGTGAGATACACGGCGTAGATGTCCGCCGGCGGCGAGGCCCAGTCGGCCAGCACCTGCCGCAGCCGGCCCGAGCGCAGCAGCGGCGCCACCTCCCACTCCGAACGCAGCACGATGCCATGCCCCTGGAGCGCCCAGTTCGCCGCCGCCTCGCCATCGTTGGTCGCGGCATGGCCGCGCACCTTCACGGTCTCCTGCCGGCCGGCCGACTGGAGATGCCACGTACCGTAGGCCGATTCGCTCTCGCGGATCACAATGCAACGATGCTGTTGCAATGCGCGCGGCGAGGCCGGCTCGCCGTGCCGCGCGAGGTAGGCCGGCGACGCGCACAGCAGCCGGCGGTTCGGCGCGAGCAGGCGGGCGTTGAGCCGCGCATCGGGCAGGTCGCCGAGGAGGATGCCGACGTCGTAGCCTTCCTCGGCAAGGTTCATCGCCCGGTCGGTCAGTTGCAGTTGGACTTCGACATCGGGATAGACCTGCAGGAAGTCGCTGACCAGCGGGGCGATGTGGCGCCTGCCGAATCCGAGCGTCGCGTTCACCCGTAGCAGCCCGCGCGGCGCCACCCGGCTGCCGCCGAGGCCCTGTTCGAGTTCCTCCAGCTCGGCCAGGATGCGCCCGCCCTGGGCCAGGTAGGACTCGCCCTCGGGCGTGACCGACAGCCGGCGCGTGGTGCGGTTGAGCAGTCTCACGCCCAGCCGCGCCTCCAGCGCCGCCAGCCGCTTGCTGGCGGCCGAGGGCGTGACGCCAAGCTGCTGCGCCGCGCCGGCTAGGCTGCCGCGCTTGACCAGCAGGACGAAGAAGGCGAGATCCGAGAAGGCGTCCATGGGTGGCGGCAATTCGTGAATCGAGCGCACGAATGAAGTTCGGTTCGCGCAATTATAGCGATGGATTCCGCGATTACACTGCCCGCCGATGCGCATCCCATGCGCGGCGACTACCATGGCACGGCTTGCCACATTGACGCATCGACGCATCAAGGACCAAGGAGACAGCCGATGTTTGAAGGATTCAGAACACACCGGATCGACAGCCAGGGCGTGGCGATTCACGTCGTGGTCGGCGGGGAGGGCCCGCCGCTGCTGCTGCTGCATGGCCATCCGCAAACGCATGTGATCTGGCACAAGGTGGCTGGCGAGCTGGCCCGGCATTTCACGGTGGTGGCCACGGACCTGCGTGGCTATGGCGACAGCGGCAAGCCCGTCGGCCTGCCGGATCACGCGAACTACAGCAAGCGGACCATGGCGGCCGACCAGATGGCGGTGATGCGGGCGCTCGGCTTCGAGCGGTTCCGCGTGCTGGCCCATGATCGCGGGGCACGCGTGGCGCACCGGCTGGCGCTCGACCACCCGCAGGCCGTGGAAAAGCTCGTCACGCTGGACATCGCCCCGACGCTGGCGATGTATGCCCAGACCTCGGAAGCCTTCGCGCGCGCCTACTGGCACTGGTTCTTCCTGATCCGGCCCACCCCGTTCCCCGAAACGCTGATCGAGGCCGACCCCGACCTCTACCTGCGCCAGACCATGGGCTCGCGCAGCGCCGGCCTCGCCCCGTTCACCGAGGCCGCGCTGGCCGAGTACCTGCGCTGCCTGAAGCTGCCCGGCGCCGCCCACGGCCTGTGCGAGGACTATCGCGCCAGCGCCGGCATCGACCTGGAGCATGATCGCGCCGACGCCGAGGCCGGACGCCAGGTGGAGTGCGAAATGCTGGCCCTGTGGGGCGCCGACGGCGCGGTCGGCAAGTGCTTCCAGCCGCTGGAGGAGTGGCGCAAGGTGGCCCGCCGGGTGACGGGTCATGCCTTGCCGAGCGGTCACTATATTGCGGAGGAAGTGCCGGAACAGCTACTTGCGGAAGTGCTGCCGTTCCTGCGCGGCTGACGGGCGTCGTTATCGGCACAGATTGTGTGCGTCGGGGGAACAGTGTGTTGTACGATCCGCCGCGCTCGGCACAGTGCACGGTTCGCCGCTCACTGGCATTATGGCGAACTGAGGACTTTTGGCATGGTCTGACTGCGCAGTGTTTGACTCGGCAGAGTTCGGGGCAAACATACATTCACGGATGGATGTATAATCCGCGCACATTTCCATTCCAAGACCCCCTCAGAAGTCCCTTTCCACAATGACGTACCGATTTATTGCAGGTTGCCTCGCCGTCTGGCTCGGAATTTGCGTTGCCGCGAGCTGGTTGGTCGAGCGACTCTGGGCCTGATCGCCCGCGTTCCTTCTCGGGAGCGGGCAGGGCCCGTCAATCGCGCCGAGTTGTGTTGTCGAGCCATCTCTCTTCGTAGTCCTCCTCATGAAGACAGAACAACAAGAACGCCGCATGCATTCCGCCCTCTCCGCTCGTACCCTGTTTATCACCCGGACTCTTGCCGTTGCCGCGCTGGCCGCGGGCGCCACGTCGGCCGCCAGCGCCGAGGAACTGGTTGGCTGGAGCCATCCCGCCGTGCACGTGGCCTATGGCCGTGATCCCGGCCATAACATCAACAAATACGAACTCGGGCTGAACTTCAACACCCCAATCCAGTACGGCAATCCGCAAGGCTGGCTGTTCCGCCTGCAGGGCGAATTCAACGTCGCCGGATGGGATGCACGTAGCGGCACCAACCAGCAGAACCTGTTCGAGTTTGGCGTATCGCCGATCCTGCGCGTGGAAAAGCGCGGTGGCTATTTCGTGCCGTTCGCCGAGGCGTCGGTGGGGCTGCGCGTGCAGTCCCACACCGGCACGTCCGACGAACACCGTTCGGGCACGGCGTTCCAGTTCTCCGACATGGTCGGTATCGGCGTGGGCTTCGGCAAGAATGCCAACACGGAAGCGGGCTTCCGCTTCCAGCACATCTCCAACGCCAGCATCAAGGGGCCGAACCCGGGCAGCAACTTCTACACCGGGTACGTGCGTTACCGCTTCTGAGGCGTCTCGGGCTAGGCCGCGCGCGGCAGTTGGCCGGCGCGGCAGGCCTCGAAGAATGTCCACAATGCCGGGGCGTCGCTCGTCGCCACGTTGAAGCGGATCCACGGGGAATCGGTCTCGTCGGGCTCGAAGTACGAGCCCGGTGCCAGCCAGATGCCGTGGTCCAGCGCCAGCGTGGCGAGGCGGCTTGCGGGCGGCGCGTCGTCGCCCCGCAGCCGCGCCCAGGCGAACATCCCCCCTTCGGGCCGCAGCAGCACCTCCAGCCCGTGCGCTTCCATCTTTTCCGTCACGCGATCCTGTTGCGCGCGTAGCCGTTCGGCCAAAGCCGCCACGTGGCGGCCATAGTGGCCGCTGGTCAGTACGGAATACACCAGTCGCTCCGTGACCTCGGACGAGGTCAGTCCCACCGCCATCTTGGTCCGCGCGAAAGCCTTCGCCAGATCCGGGCTCGCCGCGAGGTAGCCCACGCGCAGCGACGGCGTGATGGTCTTCGAAAATCCGTTCACGTAGACCACCTGCGAGAGGCCGTCCATCGCCGCCAGCATCGGCGAGCCGGCCGGAGCCAGTTCGCGGTAGATATCGTCCTCCACCACCAGCAGCCGGTGCTGTTCGGCCAGTTGCAGCACGCGGAAGGCGTTCATGCTCGTCAGGCTGGCGCCGGTGGGGTTCTGCAACACCGTGTTGACGAACAGCGCGCGCGGGGTGTGCTGGCGGATGGCGTCTTCGAGCGCGTCGGTATCGAGCCCGGCCGCCGTGCGCGGCACGCCCACTACGCGCAACCCGGCCAGCCGCAGGATCTGCAATAGATTGCAATAGCAGGGCGCTTCCACGAGGACCGTGTCCCCAGGGCGCAGCAGCGTGCGCACCACGAGGTCCAGCGCCTGCGTGGCGCCCTGGGTCAGCACCACCTGCTGCGCCTGCACCGGCATGCCGTACTGGCTCATATGCGCCGCGATGTGCTCGCGCAGCGGCGCGAAGCCATAGGGATGGCCGTAGCCCGAGACCTGCGCGGCCGGCACGCGCGCGGCGCTGCGCATGGCCTGGTGCAGCCCTTCCTCGTTGAGCCAGTCGCCCGGCAGCCAGCCCGCGCCGGCCTTGATCGGCACGGAATGGTCGGCGAACACATCGGAAAGCAGCCAGGCGGCGTTGAGCCCCGGCGCCTCCCAGTGGGGCGCGCGGGCATGGCCGGCCGGCGCGTGGCGGTGCGCCACCGTGTAGCCGGAGCCGGGGCGCGCCGCGAGGTAGCCCAGCGCGGTCAGCCGGCCGTAGGCTTCCGCCACCGTGAACGTGCTGACGTTGTGCTGCTGCGCAAAGCGGCGCACCGAGGGCAGGGGGGTGCCGGCACGCAGCGCGCGGCGGTCCACCAGCGCGGCGATGCCGGCCACGATCTGTTCGGTCAGGGTGTCGCCGCCACGGCGGCTGCGGACGAGGTTCAGGTTAAGCATCAGGCACTCGACAGGGCGCGAAACCTGTACAGTGTACTGGCTACCGCGCCGCGCGACCGGGCACCTCTCCCATTGGTGCGGTGCAGCGGTGAAGCGCCGTATCACCGTCGATCCGGGCCGCCGCGTGACTTCGCGCCCCAATCCGCTATCTGTACAGTCGAGGCTGTCTACACTGTACGGTAAGGCAGCGATCTCCCGACCGTATATTCGTGCGGCCCGACCGCGCCGGTAGAGTTGCCGGAATCCGTGCCGGGGCGCTTCGCTCCGCGCCCCCTACCCCTGATTGCTGAGGAGAAAGTATGGACGCCGCCAAGACCGTGATCCCCGATATGGATGCCCTGTGGATGCCGTTCACCGCCAATCGCCAGTACAAGGCCGCTCCGCGCCTGCTGGCCTCGGCCAGCGGCATGTACTACACCACCCACGACGGCCGCAAGGTCCTGGACGGCTGTGCCGGCCTCTGGTGCGTGGCCGCCGGCCATGGCCGCAAGGAAATCGTCGATGCCATCGCCCGGCAGGCCGCCACGCTGGACTACGCGCCGCCGTTCCAGATGGGCCATCCGCTCTCGTTCGAGGCCGCCACCAAGCTGGCCGCGATCATGCCGAAGACGCTGGATCGCATTTTCTTCACGAACTCGGGTTCGGAGTCGGTCGATACGGCGCTGAAGATCGCCCTGGCCTACCACCGCGCGCGGGGCGAGGGCCAGCGCACGCGCATCATCGGGCGCGAGCGCGGGTACCACGGCGTGGGCTTCGGCGGTATGGCCGTGGGCGGCATCGGCCCGAATCGCAAGACCTGGTCGGCCAACCTGATGCCGGGCACGGACCACCTGCCGGCCACGCTGAACATCGCCGAGGCTGCGTACTCGAAGGGCCAGCCGCAGTGGGGCGCCCACCTGGCCGATGAACTCGAGCGCATCATCGCGCTGCACGATGCCTCGAACGTGGCCGCAGTGATTGTCGAGCCGCTGGCGGGTTCGGCAGGCGTGTTGGTGCCGCCGGTCGGCTATCTCKAGAAGCTGCGCGAGATCACGAGCAAGCATGGCATTTTGCTGATTTTCGATGAGGTCATCACGGCGTTCGGCCGCCTTGGCACCGCCACCGCCGCCGAGCGCTTCAACGTGACGCCGGACCTGATCACGATGGCGAAAGCCATCAACAACGCCGCTGTGCCGATGGGCGCCGTGGCTGTGCGCCGCGACGTGCACGACACCGTGGTCAACGCCGGCGCGCCGAACGGCATCGAGTTGCTGCACGGCTATACCTATTCCGGCCATCCGCTGGCGTGCGCGGCGGCCATCGCCACGCTGGACCTGTACCAGCGTGACAACCTGTTCGGCCGTGCCGCCGAACTGGCGCCGAAGTTCGAGTCGGCCGTGCATGGCCTGCGCGGTGCGCCGCATGTGAAGGACATCCGCAACCTGGGGCTGGTGGCCGGCGTGGAGCTGGAGTCGCGCCCCGGCCCACCGGGCGCGCGCGCCTACGAGGCCTTCCTGAAATGCCTCGAGCGCGGCGTGCTGGTGCGCTACACCGGCGACATCCTGGCGTTCTCGCCGCCGCTGATCATTTCCGAGGCGGAGATCGACCAGTTGTTCGATACCGTCAGGCAAGTGCTGAACGACGTGCAATAAGCCCGTACAGGGGCTCGCCAAGACAGACTGAGAGGAAGACGCAGTGAACATCGCTGAAAACCGGCAGATCGCCGAAATCCATCACTACATCGGCGGTAGCGTCCGCCGCGCCGCCGCCGAGGGTACCGGCCGTTTCGCCGAAGTATTCAACCCCGCCACCGGCGAGGTGGCTGCGCGCGTGGCGCTGGGCAGCGCCGAAGACGTCGGTGCCGCCGTGGCCGCCGCCAAGGCAGCGTTTCCGGCATGGTCCGAACTGGCCCCGCTGCGCCGCGCGCGCATCCTGTTCAAGTTCAAGGAACTGCTGGACAAGCATCATGACGACCTGGCCGCGCTGATCACGCGCGAGCACGGCAAGGTGTTTTCGGACGCCAAGGGCGAGGTCACGCGCGGTATCGAGGTGGTGGAGTTCGCCTGCGGCATCCCCAACCTGCTCAAGACCGACTTCACCGACAACATCGGCGGCGGCATCGACAACTGGAACCTGCGCCAGCCGCTGGGCGTGGTGGCCGGCATCACGCCGTTCAACTTCCCGGTGATGGTGCCGATGTGGATGTTCCCGGTGGCGCTGGCGTGCGGCAACACCTTCGTGCTCAAGCCGTCCGAGCGCGACCCCTCGCCAAGCCTGCTGATCGCCGACCTGCTCAAGCAGGCCGGCCTGCCCGATGGCGTGTTCAACGTGGTGCAGGGCGACAAGACCGCCGTGGACGCGCTGCTGGCCCACCCGGACGTGCAGGCGCTGTCGTTCGTCGGCTCCACGCCGATCGCCGAGTACATCTACACGGAAGGCACCAGGCACGGCAAGCGCGTGCAGGCGCTGGGCGGCGCCAAGAACCACCTCGTGGTGATGCCGGACGCGGACCTGGACCAGGCCGTGGACGCGCTGATCGGTGCCGCCTACGGCTCCGCCGGCGAGCGCTGCATGGCGATCTCGGTCGCGGTGGCGGTGGGCGACGTGGCCGACAAGCTCGTGCCGCGCCTGGCCGAACGCGCCCGCGCGCTGAAGATCCGCAACGGCATGGACGCCGACGCCGAAATGGGCCCGCTGGTGACTGGCGTGCACAAGGCCAAGGTCGAGGGCTACATCGCCAAGGGCGAGGCCGAAGGCGCCACGCTGGTCACGGACGGGCGCGGCCACAAGGTGGACGGCCACGACGGCGGCTTCTTCGTCGGCGGCACGCTGTTCGACAACGTGAAGCCGGACATGACGATCTACAAGGAAGAGATCTTCGGCCCGGTGCTGTCCGTGGTGCGCGTGCACGACTTCGCCGAAGCGGTGGACCTGATCAACCGCCACGAATTCGGCAACGGCGTGTCGTGCTACACCAGCGACGGTGGCATCGCCCGGGCATTCTCGCGCCAGATCCAGGTCGGCATGGTGGGCATCAACGTGCCGATTCCAGTCCCCATGGCCTGGCACTCGTTCGGCGGCTGGAAGCGCTCCCTGTTCGGCGACCACCACGCCTACGGCGAGGAAGGCGTGCGGTTCTACACGCGCTACAAGAGCATCATGCAGCGCTGGCCCGACAGTATCGGCAAGGGCGCCGAATTCACGATGCCGGTGGCGAAGTGAGGGTGTAGGGAAAGGTCGTAGAAGTGCGAAACGGCAGGGTTTTGACCCTGCCGTTTTTTATTGTCGAAGCACCCTTGCAATCTCATTCAGGAACGATTGCGTGGTGTAACCCCATAACGCCGGGTCAGGCTCACCGCCAAACAGATTCTCAAATGCTGCATCCAGATCGAAAGGGTGGTCTGCCTTTATGTTTTCTATCTCGCGCATCACGCTCTTGCGCATGTCAGGATCCGATTGACGCATGTAGGTCTCGACGATTTCCTCGATATTTTCTCCCCACATGTCCGCGTCCTCGTTAAAGTAGCCGATGATAAGGTGCCAAAGTTGAGGGTATTTGGGTGTCGCCATCTGGAGTCAAAGTCCGGTATAGGCCGTCACTATATAGAACGGCATGTCGTTGTAGCTGACGGGTTCCAGCACTACAGTAACGCTAGTGGCGTCATGCATCTTGCCTGAATTCCGAAACAGCACTTTCCCTACAGGTTTCCCCAAGCTAGATGTGAGGACCAGTCGGCCTTTTCCGGTGGCGGCCCATCCCGCTATTCGATTTTGCTCCCGACGCATGACGTCGGAAATCGCCCATTCGGCAGTGTGCAGATTGGTGAATGTCGATACCCTACCCCGCTTCGACTCCCGTACCAAACGGGCGCGCAATTGGGCTTCAGTTTGCCCGATGTGTTTCAGGATCGTATGCCCGCCCAAGCCGCCCGCAGTTTTCGCTTCATGCTGCATCAAATTGATGCGCCCCAGCGTAATGCTCGCCACCCGCGCGGCCTTCAACATCCCCGCAAGCCCGAAGCCTACGCCGATGTCCAGCGACAGCCCGATGTTGTTGGCCATATCGGGCGGCGCCCGCATTGTGTGGGCCAGCTTGGCGGCGCCCCGCTGGGTCAGGGTTGCCGTGTCGCGCCCGGTCCATGCCTGCCGCATGCCCCGCCAGGCGGTGTCGGCGCCATGCATGCCAAAGGCGATGCAACCTGCCTTGGTGACCCCGGTCGGCTCCGGTGCGATGCATAGCACCCCGGCACCGACCATCTCCAGCACGCCGCCGACGATGTCCAGGCCGCCCCACAGGCGGTTGCTCATCGTTTCAGCGGGGCTGATCGAGCGATGCGCAAGCACCGCAGCCAACTGCGGCGCGCTCAGGACTACGCGCACGCCTTCCATCTCGTCCAACTGAGCCATTGCAACCTACCTCCTGTCAGAAAAGGAGGATCGACGCTAGCTGTTCAACGGCCAGACACATTTGAGATATCTCAAACCGCGCGGGTTCGTAACGAAAATGTTGCAGTGGCCTGAGGCTGGCTTGGTTCTACACGCGCTGCATGATGCCGGTGGCGAAGTGATGGTGAGAAGTGCGGAATGGCGGGTGTGTGGACTCCGCAGTTTCTTATTGAGGCAGCCTAGATGGCTCAACCAGAAAAGGACAGAAGCGCGTCGATCCCTCGCAGAAGTTCGCCTAGGAAGGACTGATCCGGCCCACATTGCCCTGTAATCCATGCGCCAACGGGTGGTGCTGGCTGAAACCGCCAGTCGCCAATGATCTGCCC
Organism: Cupriavidus sp. 01L43; assembly: GCF_056399925.1. Taxonomy (NCBI): domain Bacteria; kingdom Pseudomonadati; phylum Pseudomonadota; class Betaproteobacteria; order Burkholderiales; family Burkholderiaceae; genus Cupriavidus; species Cupriavidus sp. 01L43. Next base: position 121,099 of record NZ_JBFTSH010000003.1, on the reverse strand, counting down.
TTGATCAAGCGTTCGCAATATCAGCGAAAAGCCAGCTTCAACACCTGCCAACTCGGCTGTTTGTCCCACCTGGAGTTGGGTTTGCATGGTCTCCAGCTGTTGTTGAAACTGCCGCAATTCCCCAGGCATGACACTCCATGCCCCCTCGGCGCGAATGCCCGGGGCAGTCAAGTCGATCCGGACATCGATCCATTCGAGATAGGGGCCTCCCGGCTCTTCACGCCGCGCGGAAACCGGCCTGATTTGAAGCTTGAAGTCGTCTGTGTCAAGGGTCAGCATGGGCCAATAGTACATAGCGCAACGCACTGAAATGTTGAAAATGTCATCAGAGGGAGTCAATGCGTGCGAGAGACCCAGCCGACATTCCCCTTCCCCAAACCGTCCCCAAGCACAACAATGATCTGACCCACCCCCGTCGGAGCCCTCGCCATGAGTCTGTTTCGCACCAAGAACATCGATGCCATGCTCGAGGTCAGCGCGCACGACGGGTTGCGCAAGGTGCTCGGGCCTGTGGATCTGGTGATGATGGGGATTGGCGCCATCATCGGCACCGGGATCTTCGTGTTGACGGGGACCGGGGCGCTCACGGCGGGGCCGGCGTTGACGGTGTCGTTCGTGATCGCGGCGATGGCGTGCGGGTTTGCGGCGCTCTGCTATGCGGAGTTTGCGTCGGCCATCCCGGTGTCGGGGTCGATCTATACCTATAGCTACGCCACGCTGGGGGAGATCGTGGCGTGGATGATAGGGTGGGATCTGCTGCTCGAATATGGGCTGGCCACGTCGGCGGTGTCGGTGGGGTGGTCGGGGTACTTCCAGTCGCTGGTGGCCGGATTCGGGATTCGGCTACCCGTGGCGCTCACGGCGGCGCCGGGGGCGGTGCCCGGTGTGGAGACCATGCTGAACCTGCCGGCGGTGCTGATCATGCTGGCGATTACCTGGGTGGTGTCCTACGGCGTGCGCGAGTCGGCGCGGCTCAACAACGTGATGGTGGCGATCAAGGTCAGCGTGGTGCTCCTGTTTATCGTCGTGGGCGTGTGGCATGTGCGGCCGGTCAACTGGGAGCCGTTCGCGCCGTTCGGCATGACCGGCATCTTCAACGCCGCCGCGCTGGTGTTCTTCGCGTTCATCGGCTTCGACGCGGTGACTTCGGCGGCGGAGGAGGTGCGCAACCCGCGCCGGGACCTGCCGATCGGCATCATCGGCTCGCTGGCGGTCTGCACCATTCTCTATGTGGTGGTGGCCGCCATCATGACCGGCATCGTGCCGTACGCGAAGTTCGCGGGGGTCGATCACCCGGTGTCGCTGGCGCTCCAGTACGCCGGGCAGAACTGGGTGGCGGGGTTTGTCGATCTCGGCGCCATCCTCGGCATGACCACGGTGATCCTCGTCATGACCTACGGGCAGACGCGGATCATCTTTGCGATGTCGCGCGATGGGCTGCTGCCCGAGGCGCTCTCGGCCGTCCATCCCGTGCACGCCACGCCGTTCGTCGCCACCTGGACGGTCGGGCTGATCTTCGCCGCTATCGCCGGCTTTGTGCCGCTGAACGTGCTGGCCGAGCTGATCAATATCGGCACGCTGGCGGCCTTCACGCTGATCTCGATTGCCATCCTGGTGCTGCGCCGCACCCGGCCGGACCTGCCGCGCGGCTTCCACTGCCCCGGCGTGCCGGTGGTGCCGCTGCTGGCGGTGGGGTTCTGCCTGTTCCTGATGGCGCACCTGCAATGGCTGACGTGGGTCGCCTTCCTGTGCTGGCTCGCGCTCGGGCTGGTGGTCTACTTCGCCTACTCGCGCCGCAACGCCGTGCTGCACAACCACGGCGGCGACGCGGAGGGCTAGCGACTGGAGGTTACGCGTCCCTCGACCCGGCATCGGCCAGGAACGCCCGCGAGCGCGCCTCGCCGGCATAGGCCGAGTTGATGCGCACCCAGGGCGTGGTCTCGCCGGCCGGGCGGAAGAAGTGCCCCGGCGCCAGCGCGATCCCGTACTGCTCGCCGAGCGTGACGAGGTCGCGCGAGTCGGCCATGCCGCGCGGCCGGGCCCACAGGAAGTTGCCGCCCGCCGGCTCGCAGAACACGTCCCAGTTGCTCTCGCCGAGGATCTTCACCGCGTCGGCGGTCACCTCGCGGGTGCGCACGCGCAGCCGCTCCACATATTTGCGATAGGCGCCGCGTTCCAGCATCGTCGCCGTCACGGCTTCGGCGAAATGCGAGCCGGCCACGCTGGTCAACACCTTCACGTCGATCAGGTCCTTGACCAGCGCCTTGTCGGCCACGAGGTAGCCCACGCGCAGCGCCGCCGACACGGTCTTTGAGAATCCGCCTATATAGATGACGTGCTCGAGCTGATCGAGCGTGGCCAGCCGGTCGGTGAACGTGAGCTGGAAGTCCGAGAAGATGTCGTCCTCGACGAAGCGGAAGTTGTGCTTGCGCGCCAGTTCGAGCAGGCGGAACGCCACCGGCGGCGTCAGCGTGGAGCCAGTGGGGTTCTGGAGAATGCTGTTGGTGAAGAACAGCTTGGGCTTGTGGTCGCGCAGCAGGCGCTCGCAGGCTTCCGGATCGGGGCCGTTCGGAGTGTGCGGCACGCCCACCAGCTGCACACCGTGCAGCCGCAGCAGGCCGAACAGGTTGTAGTAGCCGGGGTCTTCGACGAACACGGTGTCGCCAGGCTTGAGCAGGTGCCGCACGACGAGGTCGAGCGCCTGGCTGGCCCCAGTGGTGATCAGCACCTGCGACAGCTCGGCCTGCACGCCCACCTGCCGCACGCGCGTGAGCACTTGCTTGCGCAGCTCCGGGTGGCCGAGCGGCGTGGCGTAGTGGATCACACTGTCGATGTCATGCCGGGTGATATGGCGGATGGCCTGCGTCAGCCCCTCCACATCGCGCCATTCCTCGGGCACGAAGCCGCCAGCCAGCTTCAGCGCGCCGCTGGGGTGGTGGAACTGGTCGATGATATGGACCGACAGGTCTTCGGCCAGGCTCGGGTCGGACCAGCCCCGGCCGCTGCGGCCGGCCAGCGTGCTGTCCGCCACATAGAAGCCCGAGCCCTGCCGGGAATCGAGCAGGCCCTGCGAGACCAGTCGGTCGTAGGCCTCGATGACCGGGAAGCGGCTGATGTTGTGCTCGGCGGCCAGCTGGCGGATCGATGGCAGGCGGGCGCCGGGCAGTGCCTCGCGCGAGCTGATCCAGGCTTTGACGGCGAGCACGATCTGCTCGGTCAGCGGTACACCGGTGGAGGGGTCGAGGACGAGCTTCATGGCGGGGGCGGCGGGGCGTGGCGGCGAACTGTCAGCAAAAACTACTGAACAGTTCATCGAAAACTGTTCGGAACTGTGCATGGGATTGTAATCCTCGCCATGAATAATGGAAGCGTGGCGGAGGCGTCCGCGTTGTCCTTCGACGCCGCTCCGCCGGGCAGAACAAGGAGACCCCCATGCGTGAACTCAGGACCTTTGAACTCGATGAACCGGGCAAGCCCGTGAGCTGGCGCGTCCGGCATGGCCAGAGCGTTGCCGTGCTCGAAGGCCGGCTGTGGCTGACCATCGAAGGGCAGGCCGCCGATATCTGGCTGCGGCCGGGCGACATCTTCGCGCTACCCGAGGGCGCGCAGGTCTGGCTGTCGGGCGAGTCGCTGCTGGCCCGCTTCCAACTGGCCGAGACCCCCGCGCCGCTCTCGCTCCAACGTGCCGCCGCCATCGCCCGGCAACTGCTGCGCCGCTGGCGCGCCCGCAAGACGGACGCCTTCGGCGACTGCCCGCAGATCAGCGCCTGAGCCTCCGCAACGCCGCGCGGCGGGCAAGTGCCTGCCGCGATCCATCCGGGCCAACCCCGCTAGTCCAATCCCTCCCGGCATGCGAGGATGCCGCCATGACCCTTGGCGCGCAGCCTTCCTGCCCGCCTTGCCTTACGTTAACGTAAACGTCATATAATCGTCCGGCCCCGTCAGTGCGGTCGTCAGAACCGCCGGCGCGTGGCACGCCAGCCACATATCCCAGCGGTGGAGACAATGACTGATCTTTCCGATGTGAGCAGGACCGCGGCGCCCAAGGCGCGCGCAGCCACGGGCAAGGGCGCCACTACGCCGAGCACGCCCGCCTCGCCGACCAACAAGGTGCGGTTTGTGACCGCCGCGTCATTGTTCGATGGCCACGACGCCTCGATCAACATCATGCGGCGCATCCTCCAGTCCCACGGCTGCGAGGTGATCCACCTGGGGCACAACCGCTCCGTGCACGAGGTGGTGACCGCCGCGCTGCAGGAAGACGCCCAGGGCATCGCCATCTCCAGCTATCAGGGCGGGCACGTCGAATACTTCAAATACATGATCGATCTGCTGCGCGAGCACGGCGGCGAGCACATCCAGGTGTTCGGCGGCGGCGGCGGCGTGATCGTGCCGGACGAGATCCGCGAACTGCAGGCCTACGGCGTGGCGCGCATCTACAGTCCCGAGGACGGCCAGCGCATGGGCCTGGCCGGCATGATCGCCGACATGGTGCAGCGCTGCGACATCGACCTGACCCGCTACGCGCCCACCTCGCTTGATGCCGTGGCCGGCGGCGACCGCCGCGCGCTGGCCCAGCTGATGACCGCGCTCGAGAACGGCCGCGCCGACCCGGCGCTGGTCGAGACCCTCCATGCCCAGGCGAAGACCGCCACCACGCCGGTACTCGGCATTACGGGGACGGGCGGTGCCGGCAAGTCGTCGCTGACGGACGAGCTGATCCGCCGTTTCCGGCTGGACCAGCAGGACGCGCTGTCGGTCGCGGTGATCTCGATCGACCCGTCGCGGCGCAAGTCCGGCGGCGCGCTGCTGGGCGACCGCATCCGCATGAACGCGATCAACCATCCGCACGTTTTCATGCGCTCGCTGGCCACGCGCGAGGCCGGCTCGGAGATTTCCCAGGCGCTGCCGGACGTGATTGCCGCCTGCAAGGCGGCGCGCTTCGATCTGGTGATCGTGGAGACGTCCGGGATCGGGCAGGGCGATGCGGCCATCGTGCCGCACGTGGACCTGTCGCTGTACGTGATGACGCCCGAGTTCGGCGCGGCGAGCCAGCTCGAGAAGATCGACATGCTCGACTTCGCCGACTTCGTCGCCATCAACAAGTTTGACCGCAAGGGCGCGCAGGACGCCTGGCGCGACGTAGCCAAGCAGGTGCAGCGCAACCGCGAGCAATGGCACAGCAAGCCGGACGAGATGCCGGTCTATGGCACGCAGGCGTCGCGCTTCAATGACGATGGCGTGACGATGCTCTACCAGGGGCTGGCCGCCGCCCTCGCCGAGCGCGGCCTGGCGCTGAAGCCCGGCGTGCTGCCGGTCACCAGCGGGCGGATCTCGACCGGCCAGAACGTGATCGTGCCGCCGGCGCGCAGCCGCTATCTTGCCGAGCTGGCCGACACCGTGCGCGCCTACCATCGCCGCGTGGCCGAGCAGAGCCGGCTGGCGCGCGAGCGCCAGCAACTGCGCGCCGCCGGGGCGATGCTGAAGCAGTCCGACGCCAGCGGCGATACCGCCGCGCTGGACACGCTGGCCGCCGACCGTGACGCCGCGCTCGGCGCCGTGGAGCGCAAGCTGCTGGCGATGTGGCCGCAGATGCAGCAGGCATACAGCGGCGACGAATACGTGGTGAAGATCCGCGACAAGGAGATCCGCACGGGGCTGGTGACCACCACGCTCTCCGGCACCAAGATCCGCAAGGTGGTGCTGCCGCGCTTCGAGGACGACGGCGAGATCCTGAAATGGCTGATGCGCGAGAACGTGCCGGGCAGCTTCCCGTACACGGCCGGCGTGTTCGCGTTCAAGCGCGAGGGCGAGGACCCCACCCGCATGTTCGCTGGTGAGGGTGATGCATTCCGCACAAATCGCCGTTTCAAGCTGGTGTCGGAAGGGATGGACGCCAAGCGCCTTTCCACCGCGTTCGACTCGGTCACGCTCTACGGCGAAGACCCGCACCTGCGCCCGGACATCTACGGCAAGGTCGGCAACTCGGGCGTCAGCATCGCCACGCTCGACGACATGAAGGTGCTCTACGACGGCTTCGACCTGACCAGTCCGAGCACGTCCGTGTCGATGACGATCAACGGACCCGCGCCGACCATCCTGGCGATGTTCATGAACACCGCCATCGACCAGAAGCTGGACAAGTTCCGCGTCGACAACGGCCGCGAGCCGACCGCCGACGAGGAATCGAAGATCCGCGCCTGGGTGCTCCAGAACGTGCGCGGCACGGTGCAGGCAGACATCCTCAAGGAGGATCAGGGCCAGAACACGTGCATCTTTTCCACCGAGTTCTCGCTGAAGGTGATGGGGGACATCCAGGAGTACTTCGTCCACCATCAGGTGCGCAATTTCTACTCGGTGTCGATCTCGGGCTATCACATCGCCGAGGCCGGCGCGAACCCGATCTCCCAGCTCGCGTTCACGCTCTCGAACGGCTTCACCTACGTGGAGGCCTACCTCGCGCGCGGCATGCATATCGACGACTTCGCGCCGAACCTGTCGTTCTTCTTCTCGAACGGCATGGACCCCGAGTACAGCGTGCTCGGCCGCGTGGCGCGCCGCATCTGGGCCGTGACGATGCGCGACAAGTACGGCGCCAACGACCGCAGCCAGAAGCTCAAGTACCACATCCAGACGTCGGGACGCTCGCTGCACGCGCAGGAAATCGACTTCAACGACATCCGCACCACGCTGCAGGCGCTGATCGCCATCTACGACAACTGCAACTCGCTGCATACCAACGCCTATGACGAGGCGATCACCACGCCGACCGGCGAATCGGTGCGCCGCGCGCTGGCGATCCAGCTCATCATCAACCGCGAATGGGGCGTGGCGAAGTGCGAGAACCCGAATCAGGGCAGCTTCCTGATCGAGGAGTTGACCGACCTCGTGGAAGAGGCCGTGCTGCAGGAGTTCGAGCGCATCGCCGAGCGCGGCGGCGTGCTCGGGGCGATGGAAACCGGCTACCAGCGCGGCAAGATCCAGGAGGAGTCGATGTACTACGAGCAGCTGAAGCACGACGGCACGCTGCCGATCATCGGCGTGAACACGTTCCGCAATCCGGAAGGGGACCCGACGCCGCAGAAGCTGGAGCTGGCGCGTTCGAGCGAGGAGGAGAAGCAGAGCCAGCTGAACCGCCTGGCGGAATTCCAGCAGGGCCACACGGCGGACGCCCCGGCGATGCTGGAGCGGCTGCGCCAGGCCGTGATCGCCAACCAGAACGTGTTCGCAGTGCTGATGGACGCCGTGCGCGTGTGCTCGTTAGGGCAGATCACGCACACGCTGTTCGAGGTCGGCGGGCAGTATCGGCGCAACATGTAGGAGTGGATGCAGGCAGCCGACGCAACGCTAGAAGAAGGTGCGGTAGCGGAAGTAGCCGTTTGTCCGCGCCGTGGACTCCATCTTTCCGGTGGGTCGGAACGCGCACCGCGAGTCGTGGATGTAGTCGTCCATGAGCTTGTGCACGCTTGGTGGCAGGGCGCCCGGCGCTTCCAGTGCTGCCAGCAGGCGAGCCGTGGCGGCATCCACGCGCGGCGCGATGGCGATGCTTGGGCCTACGCGGCCTCCTGCGGGAATAGGCGGACGCATCGCCACGCGCAAGCTTCGGTGGTGGGTGGCAAAGTCCTCGGCGCCTTCACGCAGGTCGATCTGGTCGGGGTCCTTTCTCGCCCGCTGGTAGAAGCGGCGTCGCTCCAGCGCCTGGCCCGGCAAGTGCAGGCCGCTGCGCCATTGCAGGTACTGATGGGTATGCGCCTCGAGGAAGGCTTGCGTTGCCGGCTTGCCGGTGGCACTTGGCGCGATGCCACAGGTCGCATAGAAGTCATTGACGGTGGCGATCAGGTCCGGGGAGCAATGGAAGGCCCTGGCGAGGCCGGGGTCCTCCTGGATTTCATCGGATGACAACAGCGGCACACCGCCGACGAGCGCCGCGTGGTGCATGTCGATCAGCGGTATCTGCGATAACTGCGGTGACAATCCCCAATCCGGCATCGCCTTGCCTTGATCACCGGGCCGGTAGCCGCCCCCCACGTCTGAATGCATGCCGGGGTAAGCCACCTGCTTGCCACGCGCCATTTCCAGCGGAAAGCTGCCGCGCTGTTCGTGCAGGGCAATGAAATGCACGCATTGTTCGATGGCGGGGTGGATGGCCATATGGGCGCCCCAGGAACCATGGCCGTCGGCGCCCGGGATGCCGTCGGGGATGCCGACTGCAGCGACCGTATCGAACAGGCCCATGAAGTGGATGCGAATCGGTATGCCAGCCAGCCGATGAACGCCATCCTTCTGCGCAAGAAATTCGAACAGCCAATGGGCGAATGCGCGGGCTGCGGCGGCACCGCGAGAGAAGCCGAACACCGCGACATTGATCCGCGTGACCTTGCGCTCGCGGTCTGCCACCACTTTCGCCAGTTTGTTCTCCCAGGTCTTGAACGCGAGCTTGCGCATGGGATCATTCGGGTCATAGCTCATGCCTGATACGACGGCTCTCATCACGTGATCTGGGAGCATGTCGACCTGTGTCAGATAGACGTGCACCGAATTCAATACGCTGAGAATCGCCCAGTGAATGCGATTGGCACCGCGAAATCCGGCCCCCAGCCCTAGCGGACCGCCATAGTCGCCAATTTCCTTGAATGGCGTGCCAACGCCCGGAATGTAATGGGCGAAGATGCCCTCTTCCCGCTTGTCTATGCACGCGTCATACAGGCGCGCGACATTGCTGTGCTTATTCGCCTCCGCTTGTGTGCAGCCAAGCCCAGGCTCGTTCCAATCCTTGTTGTTGCCCGTGCCATCGAAGAACAGACTGACAAACACCTGGCCCTGGCACTGCGCCGGGTCGCGCTTGTAAACACAGGCCATTACCCGCGCTCGCTGCATCGTTTCTCGTGGCGAAAGTTCGCGCTGTCCATTCGCAGGCATCGGTGCAGGTATCGTAAGGTTGTATGGCATATTGCTCAGGCTCGGATGTACTTCACAATTTGGCTTCGTCGCCTTTAAGCGGATAGTCGGGATGACTGAGGTCCATCATGGTGACGAACACCTTAACCTCGCCGCCGCGCAGGAAATGGACAGCGAACCGGCCGCCCTCGTCGGGGCCATACTGTGGCACTTCCACGTCGCGCTCCATGGCGTTTTCTCCACCCCAATCGCTCCACCAGACCTTTACCGTCATACCCGGCTTGTAAGCGCGTGGAATGCTTGTACAACAGGTGAATTTTCCGCCGCCACGATGTGCTCCCAAGTACGCGCCGCCATACTCGTTGACCCCAAAGCGGTAGATGCTCCTGTCGGTGTGGTTGTAGCCCACCAGACTCAACGTCATCTGGTCTTCGGTGCATCCGGTCAGTGGCAGGCACAGCCCGGCCAATAGGCAAAGACGCCAGACTGAGGGGAACCATTTCGTTTCGCGGCGATGACGCGTATTGGCAGGCATGGACGAAGTCTTTGTCACAGTTCGGCATCCTCACCCTTGAGCGGATAGTTGGGATGCCAGTAGCCCATCATGGTGACGAACACCTTGACCTCCCCGCTGCGCAGAAAATGCACGGCAAATGCACCGCCTTCATCTGGTCCATACCGTGGCACTTCCACAATGCGCTCCATGGCGTTTTCCCCACCCCAGTCACTCCACCAGACAGTGACCGTCATCCCAGGTCGGTAGGCGCGTGGAATGCTGATGCAACAGGTATGTCCCCCGCCGCCGCGGTGTGCTCCCAGGTAGCCACCGCCATATTCGTTGACGCCAAAACTGTAGATGCTCCTGTTGGTATGGTTGTGGCCCACCAGATTCAACGTCATCTGGTCTTCGGTGCATCCTGTCAGTGGCAAGCACAGCCCGGCCAATAGGCAAAGACGCCAGACTGAGGGGAACCATTTCGTTTCGCGGCGATGACGCGTATCGGCAGGCATGGATAGAGTCTTTGTCACAGTTCGGCATCCTCACCCTTGAGCGGATAGTCCGGATGCCCGAGGCCCATCATGGTGACGAACACCTTGACCTCGCCGCTGCGCAGGAAATGCACGGCAGAATGTCCGCCTTCATCCGGGCCATACCGTGGCACTTCCACGACGCGCTCCATGGCGTTTTCCCCACCCCAATCGCTCCACCAGACGGTTACCGTCATGCCTGACTTGTAGGCACGCGGAATGCTCATGCAACACGTAAATTTTCCACCACCGGTGTGTGCTCCCAAGTAGCCGCCGCCATACTCATTGACGCCGAAGCTGTAGATGCTGCGGTCGGTATGGTTGTATCCAAGAATGTCCAGTCCCATCTGGTCTTCGGTGCATCCTGTCAGCGGCAGGCACAGCCCCGCCAGCAGCGCCAGACGAAGCGTTCCCTTCCACCCTGCAGTACGGCCGATTGCGTGTGCCATCGATGAATCCCCCGGTTGCCATGGCATTGCACCTTAAACGCTGACCGGGGCACTGAAAATGCGTGAACGTTCACTTGCTGCGGGAGATCAGCAAGGACGTTGATTTCATCGAACTACGATTCCCATTGATGGAGACGTTGTGTAGGCGCGCGCTGCGCTACACTCGAAGGTTGCCGCGCGCCATCCTTGCGCGGGTCCAAGCCACGCAGAAGGAGGGCCCTGATCCCATGTACGACAACCAGAACATCTTCGCCCGCATCCTGCGCGGCGAACTCCCGTGCTTCAAGATCTACGAGGACGCTGACACCATCGCGTTCATGGACATCATGCCGCAGACCGACGGCCACGCGCTGGTCGTGCCGAAGGAGCAGGCAGTGGACCTGTTCGGCCTGTCCGAGGCCGGTGCGGCGGCGGCGATCAAGTCCACGCAGCGCGTGGCGCGTGCCGTGCGCGAGGCCTTCCAGCCGGACGGCATGGTCATCACCCAGTTCAACGGCGTGGCGGCGGGACAGACCGTGCCGCACATCCATTTCCACATCGTGCCGCGCTACGCGGACCAGCCGATTCGCGGCCATGCGCGCGAGCAGCAGGACATGGCCGTGCTCAAGGAGCACGCCGAGCGCGTAATCGCGGCGCTGGCGAAGCTGCCGGCCTGATCGGTCCCGATTTCATTCCCGGATACACGTAACGACACAAGGAAGTTCGACATGGCAATCAAGACAGTAGGCATCGTCGGTGCCGGCACGATGGGCAACGGCATCGCCCAGGCTTGCGCGGTGGCTGGCCTGGACGTGGTGATGGTCGATATCAGCGACGCCGCCGTGCAGAAGGGCATCGCCACGGTGGCCGGCAGCATGGACCGGTTGATCAAGAAGGAGAAGGCGACCGAGGCCGACAAGGCGGCAGCGCTGGCGCGCATCCACGGCAGCACCGCCTACGACGACCTCAAGAAGGCCGATATCGTCATCGAGGCCGCCACCGAGAACCATGAGCTGAAGCTCAAGATCCTCAAGCAGATCGACAGCATCGTCGGCGCGCACGTGATCGTGGCGTCGAACACCTCGTCGATCTCGATCACCAAGCTGGCTGCGGCGATCTCGCGCCCGGACCACTTCATCGGCATGCACTTCTTCAACCCGGTGCCGATGATGGCGCTGGTGGAACTGATTCGCGGCCTGCAGACCAGCGATGCCACGCATGCGGACGTCGAAGAGCTGGCCAAGCGGCTGGGCAAGTATCCGATCACGGTGAAGAACAGCCCGGGCTTCGTGGTGAACCGCATTCTCTGCCCGATGATCAACGAGGCGTTCTGCGTGTTGGGCGAGGGCCTGGCGTCGCCGGAGGAAATCGACGAGGGGATGAAGCTGGGCTGCAATCATCCGATCGGGCCGCTGGCGCTGGCGGACATGATCGGCCTGGATACGATGCTGGCGGTGATGGAAGTGCTCTACACCGAGTTCGCCGATCCGAAGTACCGTCCGGCGATGCTGATGCGCGAGATGGTCGCGGCGGGCTACCTCGGCCGCAAGACCGGGCGTGGGGTTTACGTGTACAGCAAGTAAGCCGATTGCCTTGCCCCCTCTCGCCGTCTCCGGGCGGGAGGGGGACTCACTCCCCGTACTGCCGCAGTCCCTCCAGGTCGAGCACCTCGATCACCCCGTAGTCCACCCTCACCAGCCCCTGCTGTTCCAGCACCTTCAGCGCCTGGTTGGCGCGCTGCCGCGAGATGCCGGCGAGCAGGCCGATCTCCTCCTGCGAGATCTCCAGCGTATTCCCCAGCCCCGGATACAGGTGTTCATTGAACAGCGACGACACCGCGCGCGCCACGCGCGAATCGATGTCCAGCAGCCGTTCGTACTCCACCGCCGCAATGAACTGCCCGAGCCGCTCGTTGAACTGCATCAGCAGGAAGCGCGTGAACGGCAGGCTGGTATCCAGCAGCCACTGAAAAGTCTCGCGCGGGATGAACGCGATGCGCGAGCGGCGCAGCGCCATCACGTCGTATTTGCGGATTTCCGACTTCAGCACCGCGCCTTCGCCGAACCAGCCGCCGGTCGGCACGCCGGTGAAGGTCACCGACTTGCCCGAGGGCGACACCGTGGTGATCTTGATGATGCCTTCCACCACCCCCAGCCAGTGTTCGGCCAGGTCGCCCTTGTGGCAGACATAGTCGCCCTGGCTGTACTCGCGCACGGTAGTCACGCGTTTGACACGCTCGCGCTGGGCCGGGCTGAGGTCCACGGCCCAGGCGCAACGGTCGATGAAATCATGGGAAATCGCCACTCGGTGCTCCCGTAGGGATTAACCCGGAATTGTCATCGGCGTGACAACCCGGGGGGATGGCATCGGCTATCTTACGATCACTACGGAACCGGCCCGGCCTGATGTCACAAGGCCTGGCGGCATGATGCGGTGCGAGAAGCGCCGCTTGGCGCCCAGTATAGCGACCGGTCCGGCGGCTTGATACCCGGCGTGGCCCCTACGCCCCCTGGGGGAGAGGAGACAGCGATGCAGGAATCGTCGGCAACGACCTTCCCGCGATGCCTGCTGGCGCACGCCACGCAGCGGCCGGACCATCCGGCCCATCGCGAGAAGGATCTCGGCATCTGGCAGACATATAGCTGGTCGCAAGCCGCGCGCGAGGTCCGCGCGCTCGCCTGCGGGCTGGCCGCGCTTGGGTTCCGGCGGGGCATGAACCTGGCCGTGGTGGGTGACAACCGCCCGCGTCTCTATTGGGCGATGACCGCCGCGCAGGCGCTCGGCGGCGTGCCGGTGCCGCTCTACCAGGACGCCATCGCCAACGAGATGGTCTATGTGCTGGAAGACGCCGAGATCGAATTCGCCGTGGTCGAGGACCAGGAGCAGGTGGACAAACTGCTCGAGGTGGAGGCCCAGCTCGCCGCGCGCGGCCGCGCCGTGCGTCATCTGATCTACGAAGACCCGCGCGGCCTGCGCGACTACGACCATCCCTCGCTGCTCTCCTACGAACGCCTCCAGGAGATCGGCCGCGAGTACGATGCCGCGCACCCCGGATTCTTCGATGAGCAGGTGCAGGCCGGCCAGCCCGACGACACCGCGATCATCCTCTACACCTCCGGCACCACCGGCAAGCCCAAGGGGGTCTGCCATTCGCACGGCGGCCTGATCGGCGCGGCGCGCAACGGCTGCCAGTTCGACAAGCTCGGCCCCGCCGACGACGTGCTCTCCTACCTGCCGATGGCCTGGGTGGGCGACAACCTGTTCTCGTACGCGCAGGCGCTGGTCGCGGGCTTCACGGTGAACTGCCCGGAGTCGCGGGAGACCGTGATGACGGACCTGCGCGAGATCGGCCCCACCTACTACTTCGCCCCGCCGCGCATCTATGAAGGGCTGCTGACGCAGGTGATGATCCGCATGGAGGACGCTGGCTGGGTCAAGCGCCGCCTGTACGACTGGGCGATGGGCGTGGCGCGCCGCTGCGGCGCGGACATCCTCGACAAGCGCCCGGTGCCACTGGCGGACCGGCTGCGCTACGCGCTGGGCGAATGGGTGATCTACGGCCCGCTGCGCAACGTGCTAGGCATGAGCCGCATCCGCGTGGGCTACACCGCTGGCGAGGCGATCGGCCCGGACCTGTTCCGCTTCTATCGCTCCATCGGCGTGAACCTGAAGCAGTTCTACGGCCAGACCGAGACTTGCGCCTACGTGTGCCTGCAGCCGGACGGGCAGGTCAAGTTCGACTCGGTCGGCCCGGCCGCGCCGGGCATGGAGATCCGCATCGCCGAGAACGGCGAGGTGCTGGTGCGCGGCGTAGGGCTGCTGAAGTCCTACTACAAGCGCGACGACGCCACGCGGGAAGCCATCAACGACGAGGGCTATTTCATGACCGGCGACGCCGGCGTGATCGACGCCGACGGCCACCTCAAGATCATCGACCGCGCCAAGGACGTCGGCAAGCTGGCCGACGGGTCGATGTTCGCGCCGAAGTACATCGAGAACAAGCTCAAGTTCTTCCCGTACATCAAGGAGGCGGTGGCCTTCGGCACGGACCGCGAATCGGTCTGCGCCTTCATCAACATCGATTTCGATGCGGTGGGCAACTGGGCCGAACGCCGCCACCTGGCCTATGCCGGCTACGTGGACCTGGCCGCCCAGCCGGAAGTGATCGCGATGATCGCCGAATGTGTGGAACAGGTGAACGCCGACCTGGCGGCGGACGCCATGCTGGCCGGCTCGCAGGTGGCGCGCTTCCTGATCCTGCACAAGGAACTGGACCCGGACGACGACGAACTGACGCGCACGCGCAAGGTGCGGCGCGGCTTTATCGCCGAGAAATACGCGGTGCTGGTCGAGGCGCTGTACGCGGGCAAGCCCGAGCAGTTCATCGAGACGCGCGTGAAGTTCGAGGATGGTCGCGAGGGCAGTGTCTCGGCCACGCTGAAGCTGGTGGACGTCAAGCGTTTCCCGCCCACGGGCGGCGCGCGCGCGGCATGAACAGGGGAATGGCATGACGCAGATGGCATGGCGCGTGGACGCCACGGGCACGATGGCGCCGGCAGGCACGATCACCGCGCCGGGGCACGCCGATGGCGTGCAGCACGAGGGGCTCCGCACCGGCGACGCGCTGGAGCCGGACTCCACCCTGCACACCCGCACGCGCGGCGACGTGATCCTGGACCTCCAGAACATCTCGCTCGCGTTCGGCGGCGTGAAGGCGCTGACCGACATCTCGTTCGATGTCTGCGAGCACGAGATCCGCGCGATCATCGGCCCGAACGGCGCCGGCAAGAGTTCGATGCTGAACGTGATCAACGGCGTCTATCACCCCCAGCAGGGCCGCATCGTGTTCCGGGGCGAGGAGCGGCGCCAGATGCATCCGACCGCCGCCGCGCGGCAGGGCATCGCGCGCACGTTCCAGAACATCGCGCTGTTCAAGGGCATGACCGTGCTGGACAACATCATGACCGGCCGCAACACCCAGTTCCGCACCGGCCTGTTCGCGCACGCGCTGTGGTGGGGCCCGGCGCGCGCCGAGGAGATCCGGCACCGGCACAAGGTGGAGGAGGTGATCGACTTCCTCGAGATCCAGGCCATCCGCAAGACCCCGGTGGGGCGCCTGCCGTACGGCCTGCAGAAGCGCGTGGAGCTGGCGCGCGCGCTGGCGGCGGAGCCGTCGATGCTGCTGCTGGACGAGCCCATGGCCGGCATGAACGTGGAAGAGAAGCAGGACATGTGCCGCTTCATCCTCGACGTGAACCAGCAGTTCGGCACCACCATCGTGCTGATCGAGCACGACATGGGCGTGGTCATGGACATCTCCGACCGCGTGGTCGTGCTCGACTACGGCAAGAAGATCGGCGACGGCACACCCGAGGAGGTCAAGGCCAACCCCGACGTGATTCGCGCCTACCTCGGCACCTCGCACTGAGCATCGGACCCCATCATGACCTTTTTCTTCGAAATCCTGATCGGCGGGCTGCTCTCCGGGCTGATGTACTCGCTCGTGGCGCTGGGCTTCGTGCTGATCTACAAGGCGTCCGGCGTGTTCAACTTCGCGCAGGGGGCGATGGTCTACTTCGCCGCGCTGGCCGTGGTGGGGCTGATGGACAAGGGCATGCCGATGTGGGCGGCGTTCATCGGCGCCTTCGTGGTCATGATCATCGTGGGCATCAGCACCGAGCGGCTGGTGCTGCGCAAGCTGGTCAACCAGCCACCGATCACGCTGTTCATGGCGACCATCGGGCTGTCGTTCTTCCTTGAAGGGCTCGGGCCGCTGCTGTTCGGTAACGAGGTGCGGCCGATCAACCTCGGCATCGTGGACGAGCCGATCGAGGCCATCCTCACCCGCTTCAACATCGTCATCTCGAAGTTCGACCTGGCCGCCGCCGCGATTGCCGCCGTGCTGGTGGCCGCGCTGGCGCTGTTCTTCCAGTACACCAAGGTGGGGCGGGCGCTGCGCGCGGTGGCGGATGACCACCAGGCGGCGCTCTCGCTCGGCATTCCGCTCCAGCACATCTGGGCGATCGTCTGGGGCGTGGCCGGCTTCGTGGCGCTGGTGGCGGGCATGCTCTGGGGCTCCCGCAACGGCGTGCAGTTCGCGCTGACGCTGACCGCGCTCAAGGCGCTGCCGGTGCTGATCCTGGGCGGCTTCACCTCGGTGCCGGGGGCCATCGTCGGCGGGCTGATCATCGGCGCCTCCGAGAAGCTGGCCGAGATCTACATCCCGCCCGTGTTCCAGGCGATGTTCGGCGGCAACTTCGGCGGCATCGAAGGCTGGTTCCCCTATGTATTCGCGTTGCTGTTCCTGCTGGTGCGGCCCGAAGGGCTGTTCGGCGAGAAGCACATCGACCGCGTGTAACCCGTCCGGAGACCGACACCATGCTCTATCGTGAAGCCGGGCAGTTCAAGACCAGCTACATCGCCGACAGCCAGATCTTCCCGATCCGCCAGGACCGCATCGGTTTTGCCGTGCTGATGGCAGTGGCCTTCGTCGCGGTGCCGTTCACCGCCTCGGAATACTGGTTCAACGCGATCCTGATCCCGTTCCTGATCTTCTCGCTCGCGGCGCTGGGGCTGAATATCCTGACCGGCTACGCCGGCCAGCTCTCGCTGGGCACGGCGGCCTTCATGGCCGTGGGCGCGTACGCGGCGTACAACTTCCAGTTGCGGATCGAAGGCATCCCGGTGCTGGCCACCTTCCTCCTGGCCGGGCTGTCGGCGGCACTGGTGGGCGTGGCGTTCGGGCTGCCCTCGCTGCGGATCAAGGGCTTCTATCTCGCCGTGGCCACGCTGGCGGCGCAGTTCTTCGTGGTCTGGGCGCTGACCAAGTTTCCCTGGCTGTCGAACAACAGCTCGTCGGGCGTGATCACGGCGCAGCGGCTGGACCTGTTCGGCTTCACCATCGACACCCCGGTGCGCAAGTACCTGTTCGTGCTCGCCTTCGTCACGGTGCTGGCCTTCGTCGCCAAGAACCTGGTGCGCTCGGCCACCGGCCGCGCCTGGATGGCCGTGCGGGACATGGACGTGGCCGCCGAGGTCATCGGCATTCCGCTGATGCGCACCAAGCTGCTCGCCTTCGCGGTCAGCTCGTTCTACTGCGGCGTGGCCGGCGCGCTCTATGCGTTCTGCTACCTCGGCTCGGTGGAGCCGGACGGCTTCTCGCTCGACCTCTCGTTCCGCATCCTGTTCATGATCATCATCGGCGGGGTAGGCAGCATCCTCGGCTCCTTCCTCGGCGCCGCGTTCATCCTGCTGCTGCCGATCTTCCTCGACAACGTGCTGCCCGGCCTGGCCGCGCTGCTGCACCTGCCGTTCACGAACGCCACGGTGTCGCACATCCAGCTGATGGTGTTCGGCGCGCTGATCATCTTCTTCCTGATCGTGGAGCCGCACGGGCTGGCGCGGCTGTGGCAGATCGCCAAGGAGAAGCTGCGGCTCTGGCCGTTCCCGCATTGATTCATCGTCGTAGCCCATAACAACGCCCGTCTACGAGGCGAAAGGTCAAGGAGACTGTCATGACAACCCTGATTCGCAATGTGCAGCGCGCCGCCCTGGTGGTTGGCGTGGCGGCGGCGCTGCTGGCGCCGTCGCTGCCGGCGCTGGCGCAGGCCAACGAGCAGTTCGTGGCGTTGCCGAGCTACCGCGTGGGGCCCTACGGCGCCAACGGCCAGTCGTTCTACGGCGGCTTCATCGACTACCTGAACTACGTCAACCTCAAGGATGGCGGCATCAACGGCGTGAAGCTGAGCTGGGAAGAGTGCGAGACCGAGTACAACAACGCCAAGGGCGTGGAGTGCTACGAGCGGCTCAAGTCGAAGAACGCGACGACCAAGGGCACCGCGTACCACTCGATGTCCACCGGCATCTCCTACGCACTGGTCGACAAGACCGCCGCCGACAAGGTGCCGCTGGTGATGATGGGCTACGGCCGCACGGACGCCGTGGACGGCTCGGTGTTCCCGTACGCGTTCCCGCTGGTCACCACGTACCAGATGCAGGTGTCGGCCATCGTCAAGTACCTGGCCACCAAGAGCGGCGGCTCGCTCAACGGCAAGAAGATCGTCTACCTGTACCACGACTCGGCCTACGGCAAGGAGCCGATCGTCGCCCTGCAGGCGGAGGCGCGGTTGAACAAGTTCAACCTGGTGGAGATTCCGGTGGCGCACCCCGGCAACGAGCAGGGCGCGCAGTGGCTCAAGATCCGCCAGGAGAATCCGGACTACGTGATCTTCTGGGGCTGGGGCGTGATGAACCAGACCGCGCTGAAGGCGGCGCAGAAGGTGGGCTTCCCGCGCGACAAGATGATCGGCTCCTGGTGGGCTGGTTCCGAGGAAGACACCGTGCCGGCCGGCGACGCCGCCAAGGGCTACATGAGCGCGACGTGGAACGTGGCGGGCCGCAACGTGCCGCTAATCGCCGACATCGACAAGGTGGTGTACGGCGCCGGCAAGGGCAATATGCAGGACCGCAACAAGGTCGGCTCGGTGCTCTATAACCGCGGCGTTTCGGCGGCCGTGGTGACTGTGGAGGCGATCCGCGTGGCGCAGGACAAGTTCGGCAAGGGCAAGATGATGTCCGGCGACCAGATGCGCTGGGCCTTCGAGAACCTGAACGTGACCAACGCGCGCCTGCAGCAGCTGGGTGCCACCGGCCTGCTGCCCGAGATCAAGACCAGCTGCGACAACCACGAGGGCTCCGGCAAGGTGAAGATCCAGCAGTGGGATGGCGCCAAGTGGGTGGTGGTGTCTGACTGGATCGAGGGCAACAAGGCGCTGATCCACCCGCTGTTCAAGGCCAACGCGGCGCAGTACGCGAAGGAGAAGGGCATTACGCCGGCCTGCGCGAAGTCGTAAGCGCGGCCTGCGGTTGTCTCCCCTCTTCCGCAAGCGGGAGAGGGGAGCGCAAAACCAGCGGCATTTGAGGTGTCCATCCATGTCCCTGCTATCCGTCAACAACATCGAAGTCATCTACGACCACGTGATCCTGGTGCTCAAGGGGGTCTCGCTGGAGGTGCCCGAAGGCCGCATCGTGGCGCTGCTCGGCGCCAACGGGGCCGGCAAGACCACCACGCTCAAGGCGATCTCGAACCTGCTCCACGCCGAGCGCGGCGACGTGACCAAGGGCTCCATCGAATATCGCGGCAATCGTGTGGACCAGCTCACGCCCAACGACCTCGTCAAGCGCGGGGTGATCCAGGTCATGGAGGGGCGCCATTGCTTCGCCCACCTGACCATCGAGGAAAACCTGCTCACCGGCGCCTACACGCGCGGGCTGTCGCGCGCAGACACGCGCCACGAGCTGGAGAGGATCTACACCTACTTCCCGCGCCTGCAGACGCGGCGCAAGTCCCAGGCTGGCTATACCTCGGGCGGCGAGCAGCAGATGTGCGCGATCGGGCGGGCGATGATGGCCAAGCCGGCGATGATCCTGCTCGACGAGCCGTCCATGGGCCTGGCCCCGCAGATCGTCGAGGAGATCTTCGAAATCGTGCGCGACCTGAACACGCGCGAGAAGGTCAGCTTCCTGCTGGCCGAGCAGAACACGATGGTGGCGCTGCGCTACGCCGACTACGGCTACATCCTGGAGAACGGCCGCGTGGTCATGGACGGCGAGGCCGAATCGCTGCGCACCAACGAGGACGTCAAGGAGTTCTACCTGGGCGTGGCCGCCAACGATGCCGATGGTGCCGCGCGCAAGTCGTTCCGCGATGTGAAGAGCTATCGGCGCCGCAAGCGCTGGCTGGCCTGAATTCCTACCCCTCCCGCACCATGGCTGACTATTTCGATTCGCTGGAAACGCGCACGCCGGCCGAGCGCGAGGCCGCGCTGCTGGCCGCCCTCGCGCGCCAGGTGGCGCACGCGCAGGCCCACGCGCCTTACTTCGCCGAGGTGCTGTGCGATGTGGACCCGCGCGACCTCACCTCCCGCGCCGCGCTGGCGGCGCTGCCGGTGACGCGCAAGTCGGAGTTGACCGCCCGCCAGCGCACCGCGCCGCCGCTGGGTGGCCTCAACGCTACGCCCATCGGCGGGCTGCGGCATGTGTTCCAGTCGCCGGGACCGATCCATGAGCCGGACGGCCATGCCGATGACTGGTGGCGCATCGCGCGCGCCATGTTCGCGGCCGGTTTCCGCGCCGGCGAGCTGGTCTACAACACCTTCTCGTACCACTTCACGCCGGCCGGCATGATGATGGAATCGGGCGCACACCGGCTGGGCTGCTGCGTGTTCCCGGCGGGCGTCGGCCAGACCGAATCGCAGGTGCAGGCCATGGCGGCGCTGCAGCCGTCCGCCTATGCCGGCACGCCATCGTTCCTGAAGCTGCTGATCGAGCGGGGCGCCGAGCTGGGAATGCCGTGCGCGAGCCTGTCGAAGGCGCTAGTCACCGGCGAAGCCTGCCCGCCGCCGCTGCGCGCATGGCTGCAGGACCATGGCGTGAGCGTGCGCCAGATGTACGGCACCGCCGACGTGGGGCTGATCGCCTACGAAACCGAGGGCGGCGACGGCTGGGTGGTCGATGAAGGTGTGCTGGTGGAGATCGTCGAGCCGGGCGGCACGCAGCCGATGCCCGAGGGCGAGACCGGCGAGGTCGTGGTGACGGTGCTCGGCAACGGCGACTATCCGCTGATCCGTTTCGGCACGGGCGACCTGTCGGCCATCGTCAGCGACTCCTCGCACCGCGCCAGCCCATGCGGGCGCACCAATATCCGGCTCAAGGGCTGGCTGGGGCGCGCGGACCAGACCACCAAGGTCAAGGGGATGTTCGTCCATCCCGGGCAGGTGGCGGATGTGGTGCGCCGCCATCCCGAGATCCGCGCCGCAAGGCTGGTGGTGACCGGCATGGTCGGCGCGGACACCATGACGCTGCACTGCGACGCCACGCGCGAGGACGACGGCCTGGCGCACGCCATTGCCGATTCGATCCGCGACGTCATGCGCTTGCGTGGCGAGGTGCGCTTCGTGGCGGCAGGGTCGCTGCCGCAGGATGGCAAGGTGATCGAGGACGCGCGCAGTTACGACTGAGGGGATTGGGGCGGCTCCGCCGCCTCACCATACCCACCCCGGGGCCGGGTCGGCAGCCGCACCATCCAGATGGTCACGGCGGCGCCCACCGCCAGCAGCGTCAGCGAGGACACCGGCCGCCCGCGCAGCAGCCAGGCGGTGGTCCCCATCGAAATCCACATCATCGACAGCGCCAGGCACTTGGCGCGCAGCGGAATGCTGCGATGCGCCTGCCAGTCCCGCACCAGCGGGCCGAAGCGCGGGTGCGAGATCAGCCAGTCGTGGAAGCGCTCCGAGCCGCGCGCGAAGCAGGCGGCCGCCAGCAGGACAAACGGGGTGGTGGGCAGCAGCGGCAGGAAAATGCCGATGAAGCCGAGCACCAGCGACACGACGCCGCAGGTGACCCAGAATGCCCGGATCACGCGCTCACGGTGCGTGAGCGCGTCGCTGGCGTTGCCTGGGGAGCGGGGCCGGCGGGTGTCGCCGGCGGGGCGTTCGGAGTCGGTCGGGTGCAAAGGAAGACCAAAAGGGACGAAGGGGGCGAAAAAACGCCCCTATCGTACCAGTCCGAGCCGAGCGCGCGCGGCGTCGTACTCTTCCTTCATGCGCGCGATGATCTCGCCGGCCGTGGCAATGTCCTCGATCTGGCCCACGCCCTGGCCAGCGCCCCAGATGTCCTTCCACGCCTTGGTCTTGGAGCTGCCGCTCGAGAAGTCCATCTTGGTCTTGTCCGCCACGGGCAGGTTGTCCGGGTCGAGCCCCGAATTGCTGATGCTCTCGCGGATGTAGTTGCCGTGCACGCCCGTGAACAGGTTCGTGTAGACGATGTCCGAGGCCGCCGCGCTGGTGATCGACTGCTTGTACTCCGCGCTCGCGTGGGCTTCCTGCGAGGCGATGAAGCGCGTGCCCACGTAGGCGAAATCGGCGCCCATGGCCTGGGCGGCCAGCACGGCGTCGCCGGTGGCGATGGAGCCGGACAGCGCGATGGGACCGTCGAAGATCTTGCGCACCTCGCCCACCAGCGCGAACGGCGACAGCATGCCGGCATGGCCGCCGGCGCCAGCCGCCACCAGGATCAGGCCGTCCACGCCCGCCTCGATGGCCTTCTCGGCGTGGCGCAGGCTGATCACGTCGTGCAGCACGATGCCACCATAGCTGTGCACGGCATCGATCATTTCCTTGACCGGCGCGCGCAGCGAGGTGATGAAGATGGGTACCTTGTGGTCGACGCAGACCTTCACGTCGTGCTCCAGCCGCGCGTTGGACGCATGGACGATCTGGTTCACGGCGATCGGGCCGACGCGCTTGCCCGGGTTTGCGGCCTGGAACGCGGCCAGGTCCTCCTGCATCTGCGTGAGCCATTCGTCGAGCAGCTCCGCCGGGCGTGCGTTGAGCGCGGGGAAGGAGCCGACGATGCCGGCCTTGCACTGCGCCAGCACCAGTTCCGGATAGCTGACGATAAACATCGGCGAGGCGATGACGGGCAGGGCCAGGTTCTGCAGGATCGGCGGCAAGGTCGTGGCGGCGGGCATGGGGTCTCCTCTGATCGGGTCGCAAATTGAACGATCGTTCGATTATAGGGACTTTCGCTCCGGATGGCGCCGCCCGGACCGTCGCCCGGCCTAGAGGCCCGCTTCCATTCCGCCAGGAGAGACGGACAAAAAAATGCCCCGCCGGGTAGGCGGGGCAATTACCACGAAGACTGATAAGAAGAGGCAGTGAGACACCTGCCAATGCCTCACCGCGAGACGAAGCATAGACGGTGAATATGACCGTCAGAAGTCAAAACCGAGGGTTTATACCGGGGTGCCCGGGCGCCCTCGGCCCCTCTCACACCTTCTCGAGCAGCAGGCCCTTCAGGTATTCCCCTTCCGGGAAGGCCGCCGACATCGGATGGTCGGTGCCCGCCGAGAGCCGGCGCAGGATGCGCGCGTCGCAGCGGGCATCGGTGGCCGCGCCAGCCACGATCTTCTGGAACAGTTCCATGCTGATGGCGCCCGAGCACGAGTACGTGAACAGCAGGCCGCCCGGCCGCAGCAGCTGCATGCCGACGAGGTTGATTTCCTTGTAGGCGCGCGCGGCGCGGTCGATGTGCTGCGCCGACGGGGCGAACTTGGGCGGGTCCAGCACGATCAGGTCGAACTGGCGGCCCTCGGCGCGGAACTCGCGCAGCGTCTTGAACACGTCGGCGTCGAGCCAGGTCGCCCGTTCAGCGTCGAAGCCGTTCAGCGTGACGTTGTTCGCGGCGATCTTGAGCGCCTCGCCCGACGAGTCGATCGACGTCACCGCCGTGGCGCCGCCCCGCAGCGCGGCCAGCGAGAAGCCGCCCGTGTAGCAGAAGCAGTTCAGCACCTCGCGCCCTTCGGCCAGATCGCCGACGAGCTTGCGGTTGTCGCGCTGGTCGACGTAGAAGCCGGTCTTGTGGCCGTTGCGCACGTCCACGTAGTAGCGCACGCCGTGTTCGGTCACGGACAGCTCCGGGTCCGGCTCGGCGCCAGCCAGCACGCCGGTCACCAGCGGCAGGCCCTCGCGCTGGCGCACGGCGGCGTCGGAGCGCTCGTAGACATTCGGGCAGCCGGTCTCCTTGACCAGCGCCTGCACCAGCGCCTCCTTCCACTGCTCCACGCCGGCCGAATTGAACTGGCAGACCAGCTGGCCCTTGTCGCCGCTGCCGTAATAGTCGACAACCAGCCCGGGCAGGCGGTCCGCCTCGCCGAAGATCAGCCGTACCGCGTCGGTATCGCGCACCCACTGGCGCCGATGGGCCACCGCGGCGGCCACGCGGCGCTTGAACAGCGCGTGGTCGACCGGCTCGTTCTCGTCGAACGTCCACACCCGTGCGCGGATCTGCGACTCGGGGCTGTAGGCGCCGCGTGCCAGGAAACGGCCGTCCGCGGCGCGGATGACCACCGTGGTGCCGGACTCCAGCCGGCCCTCGGTCGAGGCGATGCCGGTGGCGTACACCCAGGGGTGGCGGCGGAGCAGGGACTTTTCCTTGCCCGGTTTGAGCGTGATGGCGTTCATGCGCTTACAGCACCACCTTCACCATCGGATGCGACGTCAGCGCGCGGTACAGGTCGTCGAGCTGTTCCCGGCTGGTCACCCAGACCGTCACGGTCAGGCCCAGATAATTGCCGTTGCGCGACGGACGCATCTCCATCTTGCCGGCGTGGAAGTTCGGGTCGAAGTCCTGCACCAGGGTCACGATCGCCTCGGCAAAGCCGTCCTGCATCGCGCCCATGACCTTGATGGGGAAGTCGCTCGGGTACTCGATCAGCGAGGCCTGCGGCGGAATGCCGCCGGGCTGCTGACCATCGTTCGAATCGGTCGTCATGTTCGTGCTCTCGCGTGTGTGCGGATTACTTGCGCTTGAACCAGAGGCGGATGGTGTCCCACAGGCGGCCGAAGAAGCCGGCCTCGGGCACGTCCTCGAGCGCCACCACCGGGAACTCGCCCACCTTCGTGGTGCCGTCCATCAGCTTGACCGTGCCGACCTGCTGGCCGACCGCGATCGGGGCCAGCAGCAGTTCCTGGCGCTCCAGCACCGGCTTCAGGCGGCTGCCCGTGCCCTTGGGCACCGTGACGAAGGTCTCGTTGGACACGCCGATCTTGACCGTGCCGGCGGCGCCCTTGTAGATCTCGGGCGTGGCCAGGACCTGGCCCTTGTCGTACAGGCGCAGGGTGTCGAAGAACTGGAAGCCGTAGTTCAGGATCTTCAGGCTTTCCTGCGTGCGCACCTGCTCGCTGGTGGTGCCGATCACGATCGACACCAGGCGGCGGTTGCCGTTCGGCACGTTGGCGAGCGGGCGCTGCGCCGACGAGATCAGGCAGTAGCCGGCCGACTTGGTGTGGCCCGTCTTCACGCCGTCCACGGTGGGGTCGATGTACAGCAGGCGGTTGCGGTTCGGCTGCTTGATCTTGTTATAGGTGAACTCCTTTTGCGAGTACATGCCGTAGTACTCGGGGAAGTCCTTGATCAGGCGCGTGGTCATCGTGGCCAGGTCCACCGCCGTGGTGTAGTGCTCCGGGTCGGGAATGCCGTCCGTGTTCGTGAAGTGCGTGCCCTTGAGGCCCATGCGCTGGGCCTCGCGGTTCATCATCGCCACGAAGCCTTCCTCGGAACCGCCCACGGCCTCGGCCAGCGCCAGCGCGGCGTCGTTGCCGGACTGGACGATCAGGCCCATCAGCAGGTCCTGCACGCTGACCGGCTTGTTCGGCTCGATGAACATGCGCGATTCGTCGCTTTTCACCTTCAGCACGACGTTGGTCGGCACCACGGTCTGGTCCATCGTCAGGCGCTTTTCCTTGACCGCCTGGAAGGCCAGGTAGGCGGTCATGATCTTGGTCAGCGAGGCCGGCTCGATGCGCAGGTCCGCGTTCTGCGAGGCCAGCGCCTGGCCGCTCGTCACGTCGTACAGCATCCAGGACTTGGCGGCGACCTGCGGGGTCGGCACGCCCTGCGCCAGCACGGCGGCAGGGGCGGCGAGCGCGACAGTAACGGCAATAGCGACGGGGGCAAGGGCGGACGCGAAGCGCGGCGTGGCTCTGTTCATAGGTGCGAATTCCAACGGATGAGGGTTGCGCGGACGGGACGGATCACCGGTCCCACGCGTTGACGACAAGCTGCTTGATCAGATGCAGCTTGCGATGAAAAAAATGGTCGGCGCCAGGAATGACGATGATCGGGAGTTCCTGCGGCCGGACCCAGTCCAGCACGCTGGCCAGCGGCACGGTCTCGTCCTGCTCGCCATGGATGACGATGGTGTCGGCCGGCACCGGCGCCACGTCCCAGCGGCTGGTGGCGGTTCCCACCAGCACCAGGCGCTGCGCCGGCGTGCCGGCCTCGGCCAGCCGCCGTGCCACGTGCGTCTGCACGAAGCTGCCGAACGAGAACCCGCCCAGCGCCAGCGGCAGCGTGGCGGCGTCCGGGGACCACGCGGTCTGGGTGCGCATCCAGTCCACCACGGCCAGCAGGTCGTCCTGCTCGCCGATGCCCTGGTCATGCTCGCCCGCCGAGTTGCCCACGCCGCGGAAGTTCGGCCGCACCGTGGCGTAGCCGAGGGCGACGAAGGTGCGCGCCAGCGTCTGCGCCACCTTGTTGTCCTTGGTGCCGGCGAACAGCGGGTGCGGGTGGGCCACCAGCGCCAGGCCGCGCACGGGCACGCCCTGCGGCAGGTCGATCGAGATATCGATGGTGCCGACGGGGCCGGGAATCGTGGTGACCTGGGTATGCGCGTTCATGGTGGCAGGAGCAGGAGTGAAAGCGGGACGAAGACGGGCAACAAAAAAACCGGGCAACAAAAAAACCGGGCGGACCCGGCGGGCACGGCGGAGGCGGATCAGCGGTCGAGCATCAGGCGTTCGACCGGCTTGCCGTTCACCAGATGGCTGTCGATGATCTCGTCGATGTCCTGCTCGTCGACGAAGGTGTACCAGACGGCCTCGGGGTAGACCACCAGCACGGGCCCGAGTTCACACCGGTTCAGGCAGCCGGCCTTGTTGATCCGCACGCGGCCTTCGGCGCCGGAAATGCCAAGCTGCTTGCAACGCTTCTTCGCGTATTCCTGCATCGCCTTGGCATTGTGGTCGGTGCAGCAGGCTTTGCCGTCGTCGCGCTCGTTCAGGCAAAAGAAGACGTGGTGTTGGTAGTAGCTGCTCATGCTCGGGCGCGCTCGCGGGGGCGCGATGCGTCGATGGCGTTAGGGAAGCACGGAATTATACGTCGTCAGACTCCGCGTTCCGCCATGCGGGGCTGCCCGGATTTCCGGAATGGGGCGGGCGATCGGGCCCTGCTGCATCGGGCAATCCGGCTAAATGTGACGCGATATGCCCTTGCAAGGCGATCCCCGCGCCGCATCGGCTTCCGGAAACCCGGAGCGGTCCAGTCCGGAATTCCGGAAAGTCGGACCCGTCGGCCGTCCGGAAAATCGAAAGTCATTCCAAATCAATGGCTTGCGGACAAGTGCCTCGGTGGCACGTCTGTTGCAAATAGTTACCTTCAGACGCGCCGCAATCCGCCAGGCGTGCATCGCGGGCGCCCCGAGCGCCCGGCACCGGTCAAAAAACACCGAGGACGACATCATGAGGAAACCCTTCTACAAGATCCTGTACGTGCAGGTGCTGTTCGCGATTGCCGTGGGCATCCTGCTGGGCCATTTCTGGCCCGACACAGGCGTGGAGATGAAGCCGCTGGGCGACGCCTTCATCAAGCTGATCAAGATGATCATCGGCCCGATCATCTTCTGTACCGTGGTGTCCGGCATCGCCGGCATGCGCGACATGAAGAAGGTAGGCCGCGTGGGCGGCAAGGCGCTGCTGTATTTCGAGATCGTCTCGACCTTCGCGCTGCTGATCGGCCTGCTGGCCTCGCACGCGCTCAAGCCGGGCGTGGGCTTCAACATCGATCCGGCCACGCTGGACACCAAGTCGATCTCGCAATACGTGTCCAAGGCCCACGGCCAGAGCACGACCGAGTTCTTCATGCACATCATCCCGGACACGGTCTTCAGCGCGTTCGCCAATGGCGACATCCTGCAGATCCTGCTGGTCTCGCTGTTCTTCGGCTCGGCCCTGGCGGTGCTGGGCGACCGCGCCAAGATCGTGCATGAGATGGTGGACCAGGTCTCGAAGGTGTTCTTCCACATCGTCCACGTGATCACCAAGGTGGCCCCGATCGGCGCGTTCGGCGCCATGGCGTTCACCATCGGCAAGTACGGCCTGGGCTCGCTGGTGCCGCTGCTGAAGCTGATCGGCACGTTCTACTTCACGGCCATCGTGTTCGTGCTGGTGGTGCTGGGTACCGTGGCCAAGTTCACGGGCTTCTCGATCATCCGCTTCGTCGCCTATATCAAGGAAGAACTGCTGATCGTACTGGGCACCAGCTCCTCCGAGGCCGCGCTGCCGCACCTGATGGAGAAGATGGAGCGCCTGGGCTGCTCGAAATCGGTGGTGGGGCTGGTGGTGCCCACGGGCTACTCGTTCAACCTGGATGGCACCAATATCTATATGACGATGGCGGTGGTCTTCATCGCCCAGGCGACCGGCATCGAGCTGACGCTGCTCCAGCAGCTGACGATCCTGGCCGTGGCCATGGTGACGTCCAAGGGCGCCAGCGGCGTGACCGGCTCGGGCTTCATCACGCTGGCGGCGACGCTGGCCGTGGTGCCGACCATCCCGGTGGCCGGCATGGTGCTGATCCTCGGCATCGACCGCTTCATGAGCGAATGCCGCGCGCTGACCAACATCATCGGCAACGGCGTGGCCACCGTGGTGGTCTCGGCCTGGGAAAAGGAACTGGACCGTGCCCGCCTGAACCGCGTGCTGCGTGGCGAAGATGACACCGTCGGACTGGCCGACGCGGCCCGCTGACCTGTCCCGGCAACGGGTATCATCGGCGCGAGACCCTTCGTGCGCGCCGATGCCTCATTCCGACGATTTTCTAGCCGTACATGACCCTGCGGCGCCGGGTTCCGTGCATGCGCCCGGACCCGGCCCGCGCTGGTATGGCTTTGCCGGCGCCCTGCTGGCCGGCCTGCTGCTGCTCTGCGGGCTGACCTGGCTGCTGTCGGTGCAGCGCGGGATCTCCGCGCTGCAGCAATCCACGGCCATGCGCGCCGAGCGCTACGCCGCCACGCTCGAGTCCACGCTCGACCGCTACGAATTCCTCCCCGCGCTGGTTTCCCTGCACCCCTCGGTGCGCGCGCTGCTGGCCGCCCCCCAGGACCCCGCACGGATTGCCGCGGTCAATGACTATCTCGTCGATGTGAACCGGCGAGCGCGCGCCTCCGCCACCTATGTGATTGCCGCCAATGGCATGGCGCTGGCTGCCAGCAACCACGGCGAGCCGGGCAGCTTCGTCGGCACCGACTACCGCTTCCGGCCGTACTTCCAGCGCGCGGCGCGGGGCGAGGTGGGCCGCTTCTACGCCATCGGCATCACCAGCGACGAACCGGGCTACTACATCGCCCAGCCGATCGAGTCGGGCGGCAAGGTCATCGGCGTGACGGTGGTCAAGCTGAACCTGGAGTGGTTCCAGCGCGCCGGCGCGGGCCGGGCGGAGCCGCTGATGGTGGCCGACGACCACGGCGTGATCTTCCTCTCATCCGTGCCGGCCTGGCAGTACCGCACGCTGCGCACGCTGCCGCCCGAACTCCAGGCCGAGTTGCACAACACCCGCCAGTATCACGACCAGGCGGTCACGCCGCTGCCGCTGCTGGCGCTGGATTCGCCGGTCACGCGCTGGCTCGGCGACACCGTGCTGGGCGAGAACGCGCGGCTGGTGCGGCTGGGCGCCGATGGCGAGGCCGGCAGCCCGGCCGGCGGCATCGGGCTCACCGCCGACCGGGGCGACCGCTATCTGGAGATCAGCCGCGATGTCGGTCCGGCCGGCTGGACCATGCAGGTCATGGCGCCGCTGGACCCGGTGCTGGCCAGCGCGCGCGGTGCCACCGTGGGCGCGGCGCTGGCCTACGCCTGCGTCGGCCTGCTGCTGGTGAACCTGCGCCAGCGCCGCCAGCGCGCGCGCGACATGCAATACAGCCGCCGCATGCTCGAAGCGGCCTATGACGAACTCGAACGCCGCGTTGAGGCCCGCACGGCCGACCTGATGGCGATCAACGAACAGCTCGAAGCCGAGGTGGCCGAGCGTACCCGCGCCGAAGGCGAGCTGCGCGCCACGCAGGACGAACTCGTGCAGGCCAGCAAGCTCGCCGCGCTGGGGCAGATGGCCGCCGGCATCACGCACGAGCTGAACCAGCCGCTGGCCGCGCTGCGCACGTTCTCGGACAACACCCGCGTGCTGCTGGAGCGCGGCCAGCTGGACGCCGCCACCGGCAACCTCGGCGCCATCGCCGATCTCACCACCCGCATGGGCAAGATCACCGGCCAGCTCAAGCTGTTCGCCGGCAAGGCGCGGCCCCGGCGCCACGCCGTGCGCGTGCGCGCGGCCATCGACCACGTGCTGCAACTGATGGCGCCGCGCCTGGCCGGCGTGGGGCTGACCGTGCGCGGGCTGGAGGGCGATGAGACCGAAGGGGCCGACGGCGCCGAGATCGCCGTCTGGGCGGACGAACTGAAGCTGGAGCAGGTGCTGCTGAATCTGGTCGGCAATGCGCTGGACGCGATTGCCGGCGAGGGACCGGAAGCGCGGCAGGCCGGCCACATCGACATTACGGTGTACGTCGCCCCCGAGGCGGTGAGCGTGTCCGTGCGCGACAATGGCCCCGGCATTGCGCCCGATGTGCTGCCGCGCCTGTTCGAGCCATTCTTCACTACCAAGGAGATCGGCCAGGGGCTCGGGCTGGGGCTGGCGATTTCCTCGTCGATCGTGCGCGAGTTCGGCGGCCAGCTGGCGGCGCAGAACGCGGATGGCGGCGGCGCTGAATTCGTGGTGACTTTGCGGCGGGCGTACCAGCCCGCCACCACTGCCTGAGAAGGCGAGCAGGAATAAGGGATGGCGATGCAAGACGGATTGCGCGTGCTGTTTGTGGAGGATGAGCCGCTGGTGCGGCAGGCCACGGCGCAGAGCCTGGAACTGGCCGGGTTCGCGGTACTGGCGCTGCCCTCGGCGGAGGCGGCCATGCCGCACCTCAGCGCCGACTTTCCCGGCGTGCTGGTGACCGATGTGCGGCTGGGCGGCGCGAGCGGGCTCGACCTGCTGCACCACTGCCGCAACGCCGCGCCCGGCGTGCCGGTGATCCTCGTCACCGGCCACGGCGACATCACGATGGCCGTGCAGGCCATGCGCGAAGGCGCCTACGACTTCATCGAGAAGCCGTTCGGGGCTGACCGCCTGACCGACACCGTGCGCCGTGCCCTCGAACGCCGCGCGCTGGAACTGGAGAACGTGGCGCTGCGCCGCCAGCTGGCGGGCCCGGCGGCGGGCACGCGCATCATCGGCCGCTCGGCGGCGATGGCGCGCGTGCGCGACCTGATCGCCAACGTGGCGCCCACCGATGTGCCGGTGATGATCAACGGCGAAACCGGCACCGGCAAGGAACTGGTGGCGCGCAGCCTCCACGCGCTGTCCACCCGGCGCGACGCGCCCTTCATCGCCCTGAATTGCGGCGCGGTGCCCGAGGCGATCTTCGAGAGCGAGATGTTCGGCCACGAGGCCGGCGCCTTCACCGGCGCGGGCAAGCGCCGCGTGGGCAAGTTGGAGCATGCGTCGGGCGGCACGCTGTTCCTGGACGAGATCGAGAGCATGCCGCTGGCGCTCCAGGTGAAGCTGCTGCGGGTGTTGCAGGAGGGCACGCTGGAGCGGCTGGGGTCGAACACCTCGGTGCCGATCGACGTGCGCATCGTGGCGGCGGCCAAGGGCGACATGGAGGGGCTGGTAGCGCAGGGCGCCTTTCGCCAGGATCTGCTCTACCGGCTCAACGTGGTGACGATTCCGCTGCCGCCGCTGCGCGACCGCCGCGAGGACATCGTGCCGCTGTTCGAGCACTTCATGCTGGTGGCGGCCGTGCGCTACCAGCGCCCCGCGCCGATCCTCTCGGAGATGCAGCGCCAGTCACTAATGCAGCGCCCGTGGCCCGGCAATGTGCGCGAGTTGCGCAACGCGGCGGACCGGCTGGTGCTGGGCGTGCCCGAAGGCGTGAGCGGCAAGCCGGACGTCGCGGACGACTCCGCACCGCTGCGCGAGCGCATGGAGCACTACGAGCGCGCCGTGATCGCCGATACGCTCGCGCGCACCGGCGGCGCGGTGAGCCAGGCGGCGGATCTGCTGCAGGTCGGCAAGGCCACGTTGTACGACAAGATCAAGCGCTACGGACTGTAACGGGCTTGGTACACTCGGGGCCCTTCGCCTCGTGCGCCCCTGTGATTGCTGATCCGCCCCATGTCCGAAGTCACCCGCTCCGCCTTGCCTGCCGCCGACATCGACGGCCATCACCTTACCGCGCCCGCCGTTGTCGACGTGGCGCGTGGCCGCCGCCCCGGTCGAGTGCCGGGCGCCGTGCTCGACAAGGTGGGCGAAGCCCGCGCGCGCTTCGAGCAGGTAGCGTCGGCCAATGTGCCGATCTACGGCGTCTCCACCGGCTTCGGCGAGCTGGTCCATAACTGGGTCGATATCGAGCACGGCCGCGCGCTGCAGGAAAACCTGCTGCGCAGCCACTGCGCCGGCGTCGGCCCGCTGTTCTCGCGCGACGAAGTGCGGGCGATGATGGTGGCGCGCGCCAACGCGCTCTCGCGCGGCTACTCGGCCGTGCGCCCGCTGGTCATCGAACAACTGCTGAAGTATCTGGACGCCGGCATCACGCCGGCCGTGCCGCAGGTGGGCTCGCTCGGCGCCAGTGGCGATCTCGCGCCGCTCTCGCACGTGGCGATCACGCTGATCGGCGAAGGCAAGGTCCTGACCGCCGATGGCGGCACCGCGCCCACTGCCGAGGTGCTGCGCGAGCATGGCATCGCCCCGATCGCGCTGGCCTACAAGGAAGGGCTGGCGCTGATCAACGGCACCTCGGCCATGACCGGCGTGTCCTGCCTGCTGCTGGAGACGCTGCGCGCCCAGATCACGCAGGCCGAGATCATCGCCGCGCTGGCGCTGGAGGGCTTGTCCGCTTCCGCCGATGCCTTCATGGCCCACGGCCACGACATCGCCAAGCCGCACCCGGGCCAGATCCGCTCCGCCGCCAATATGCGCGCGCTGCTGGCCGATTCCGACCGGCTGGCCGGTCATGGCGAGCTGTCCGCCGAGATGAAGACGCGCGCCGGCGACGAGAAGAACACCGGCACCGGCGTCTTTATCCAGAAGGCCTACACGCTGCGCTGCATCCCGCAGGTGCTCGGCGCCGTGCGTGACACGTTGGACCATTGCGCCACGGTGGTCGAGCGTGAACTCAATTCGTCGAACGACAACCCGCTGTTTTTCGATGATGGCGCGCTGTTCCACGGCGGCAACTTCCACGGCCAGCAGGTGGCGTTCGCGATGGACTTCCTCGCCATCGCCGCGACGCAGCTGGGCGTGGTGTCCGAGCGCCGCCTGAACCGGCTGCTGAGCCCGCACCTGAACAACCGCCTGCCGGCCTTCCTGGCGGCCGCCAACGAGGGGCTGTCGTGCGGGTTTGCCGGCGCGCAGTACCCGGCGACGGCGCTGATCGCCGAGAACCGGACGATCTGCAGCCCGGCCAGCATCCAGAGCGTGCCGTCCAATGGCGACAATCAGGACGTGGTGAGCATGGGGCTGATCGCGGCCCGCAACGCGCGCCGCATCCTCGATAACAACCAGTACATCCTCGCCATCGAGCTGCTGGCCGCGTGCCAGGCCGCCGAACTGGCCGGCGCTGTGGAGCAACTGGCGCCGGCGGGCCGCGCCGTGTTCCACTTCGTGCGGACACGCGTGCCGTTCCTGGCGATGGATCGCTATATGACCGATGACATCGAGGCCGTGGCCGCGCTGCTGCGCGACGGCGCCTTGCTGGACGTGGTGCGGCAGGCCGGCATCGAACTCGTCTGATCCCGGCTGGCTACTTCCACATATCGCGCATGCGGCTGGCCAGGTCCACCTGGGGCAGGGGGGCCTTGGCCGGCGCGTCGCCGGGCATCGGCGGGGGCGGCCAGGACCGGCTGTAGAAGTTCGGCATCACCCGGTTCGGCAGGAAGCGCGTGCGCGACGCGTAGACGTGGCGGTCGCCAAATCCCACCTGCTGATGGACGTAGAAGCGCTGCGGCACCACGATGTCGAGGTGGTCCTTGGCGCGCGTCATCGCCACATAGAGCAGCCGGCGTTCTTCCTCGATTTCTTCCGTGGTGCCCGTGGCGAGGTCGGACGGCATGCAGCCATCCACCGCATTGAGCACGTAGACCGCCTTCCACTCCTGGCCCTTGGCCGAATGGATCGTGGACAGGATCAGGTAGTCCTCGTCGCGCGACGGCACGCCGGATTCATCGCTGGACGCGCTCGGCGGATCGAGCGTCAGCTCGGTCAGGAAGCGCTCGCGCGAGGCATAGGTGGCCGCAATCCGCTCGATTTGCTGGAGATCGGCCTGCCGCGCGGCGGCATCGTCGTGAATCCGCTCCAGATGGGGCAGGTACCACGCCACCACCTGCTCGAACTCCGACGGCCACGGCGAGGTGGGCGCCATCAGCCCGCGCGCCAGCGCGATCAGCTCGGCCCAGGCCGGCGCGGCGGCGGGCGGCGGCTCGAAGGCCTCCAGCGCCAGCAGTGGCTCGGTGGCCGCTTCCAGCCCCTCCAGCACGCGCGCGGCGGTTTTCGGGCCCACGCCGGGCAGCAACTGCAGGGTGCGGAAGCCGGCCATGCGGTCGCGCGGATTCTCCAGCCATCGCACCACGGCCATCACGTCCTTGACGTGGGTCGATTCCAGGAATTTCAGGCCGCCGAACTTCACGAACGGGATGTTGCGGCGGGCCAGTTCGATCTCGACCTGCGCGCTGTGGTCGGCCGCGCGGAACAGCACGGCCTGCGCCATCAGCGTCAGCCCGGCCTCGCGCCGCGCCAGCACCTGCTCCACCACGTAGCGCGCCTGATCGGCTTCATCGTTGACCACCACCACGCCCGGCTTCTCGGCCGACTCGCGCAGCGACCACAAATCCTTGGTGAACCGCTCTGCGGCCAGCCCGATCACAGCGTTGGCGGCGGCCAGGATCGACTGGGTGGAGCGATAGTTCTGCGCCAGCGTTACCTGATGCGCGGGCGGCGAGAAATGCTGCGGAAAATCGAGGATGTTGCGGACGGTGGCGCCCCGGAACGCGTAGATCGACTGGGCGTCGTCGCCGACCACGGTCAGGCCGCGCCCGTCCGGCTTCAGCGCGAGCAGGATCGACGCCTGCAAGGCATTGGTGTCCTGGTATTCATCCACCAGCACGTGGTCGAAGCGCGCGCCCATGTCCTGCGCCAGCGACGGCTCGATCAGCGCCTGCGCCCAGTAGAGCAGCAGGTCGTCGTAGTCGAGCACCTGCTGCTTCTGCTTGGCGGCCACGTAGCCGGCGAACAGGGCCTTGAGCGCGTCCGCCCACATCGCATAGCGGGGAAATTGCGTCTTGAGGATCACTTCCAGCGGGAGCTGGGTGTTGACCACGCGCGAATAGATCGCGAGGCAGGTTTCCTTGCGCGGGAAGCGCGAGGCCTGCTCGGAGAGGCCGAGGTCGTGCCGCACCACGTGCATTAGGTCGGCCGAGTCGCTCCGGTCGCTGATGGTGAAGGTGGGCGCCAGCCCCAGCGTTTCGGCGTACTCGCGCAGCAGCCGCGCGCCGATGGCGTGGAAGGTGCCCGACCATTGCAGCGCGGCCCGGCCCGCCCCGGTACTGGTGCCCAGCGCCTGATCGACGATGCGCTCCACACGGCGACCCATCTCGGCGGCAGCCCGGCGCGAGAACGTGAGCAGCAGGATGCGCCGCGGATCGGCCCCGCCCAGCACGAGGTGCGCCACGCGATGCGCCAGCGTATTGGTCTTGCCCGAGCCGGCGCCGGCAATGATCAGCAGCGGCGCATCCCCGGCATGCGACGCCGCCGCACGCTGCTCCGGGTTCAGGCGGGTCAGGTAGGCAGGGACGTCAGCAGGGACGTCGGGGGCGTCGGCTTCGAGAACAGGATCCGGGGACACGGGCAGGGGCAGGGGCGGCTGAGAAAATTCTGGCGCTCACTGTATATCCATACAGCCTGGGGAGGCAAGCGGGTCGTGAGGGCCCCACAACACAAGAGTGCGGTGCTGGGCGCAATTCGCCGGCGTCCTGGGGAATCAGCCCTTGATCGCCTTGCGTTGCCGCTTGAATGCCTTCAGATCCGCTACGGAAAATAACTGGCTACGGCCGACCGTTGCATGCGAAGTCAGCTTCCAATCGCGCACGAAGCGGCGGAAGGTGGCCATCGAGATCTCAAGATATTCCGCCGCTTCGGCTGCCGTGAAGTCGTCCTCTGCCATGCCGATCGCAAAAAAAGAAAGGCACCCACATGGGGTGCCTTCTGTCAGTCAGCGATGTCCGCCGACGGCGGACGTTTGGGCGCTTCAGGCCGCGCTGGCCAGCGCGCCGTCGAGCAGCTTGTGGAGCGACTCCCATTCGGGCTCGCCGACGTAGCGCTTGAGAATCTTCCCGTTCTTGTCGACCACGAAGGTCGTCGGGGTGAGTTGCACGTCACCGAAGGCCTTGGCGGCCRTGCCGTCGGAGTCCATCGCCACCTTGAACGGCAGGTCGCGGGTCTTGGCGAAGTTGGCGACGTACATCGGCGGGTCGTAGTTCATCGCCACGGCCACGAAGTCCAGGCCCTTGTCCTTGAACTGCTGGTAGGTCTTGATCATGTCGGGCATTTCCTTGACGCACGTGGTGCAGCTCGTGGCCCAGAAGTTGATCAGGTAGACCTTGCCCTTGAGGTCGGCCGTGCTGACCTTTTCGCCCGAGAGCAGCGTGAAGGTGGCGGCGGGTACGGTGCTGGCCGGCGCCAGCGCGCGGAAGCCGAAAAAGCCGAGCACGGCGAGGATGACCACGGCGACGGCGATCGGCACGATCGGGCGGCGCTTCGGTGCGGTGGAGACGGTGGAGTCAGACATGGGAGGCAGTCCCGTGAGATGGATCGGCGGAAAATCGTCGAAGAACGTCGCTATTCTACTTCCGGGCGATCTTGGCGCGCGCGGTGTCCAGCGCCTGCTCCAGGTAGGCGCCGTAGAAATCGCCCTGCAAGCCCAGCAGCGCGTTGGCCACGGGCTGGCCGTTGGCGTCGAGGAACAGCACGGTCGGTGCCACGGACACATTGTGAGCACGCGCCCACTTCTTGGCGGTGGTCATGGTGCCGTCGATGTCGCGCATCGGCGTGTCGGCGGTCATGTCCACTTCCCGCGCGGCGATCTCGCCGGCGGCGGCCTGCGGCGCGAGGTAGTTGCGGCGCACCGTCTCGCAGTAGCTGCAGCCGGGCAGGCTGACCAGCACCACCAGCGGCTCGCCGGCCTTGGCGGCGGCGGCGGCCTGGGCGGCCACGTCGGTCACGGCAGGCAGGTGGCCCGCCGCGTTGGCGGCGCCGCTGGCCAGCAGCAGGGTCGCGAGCCAGGGCAGGGCACGAAGGGTGGACAGGCGTGGACGCATAGAAGACGGGGCCAAACTCGGGGCGAAACTCGCAGAAAATCGATGCGGCGACGAGCGGTCGCGCGCGGCTTCCCGGATAATACCGGCTTGCGCCAGCGGGCGTGCGAGTGGTCAAAGACGCACCCGTCAGCCCCGTCGCCTGATAAGAATGTTCTCCATGCTCCGCCAACCCCGCCGACCGCTCCGTTCGCTTCCCCACGCCATCCTGCCGTCCCTTGTCCTCGT
The DNA here is from genome assembly GCF_056399925.1 of Cupriavidus sp. 01L43. Classification (NCBI taxonomy): domain Bacteria; kingdom Pseudomonadati; phylum Pseudomonadota; class Betaproteobacteria; order Burkholderiales; family Burkholderiaceae; genus Cupriavidus; species Cupriavidus sp. 01L43. The sequence continues at coordinate 83,490 of NZ_JBFTSH010000003.1, read as the reverse complement.
GCTGCTGGCGGCGCTGGCCGGCTGCTCGCCGCGCTATGACTGGCGCACCATCCTGTCCGACGATGGCCGGTACGCCGCGCTCTATCCCGGCAAGCCGACCAGCGCCGCGCGTGACGTGGCGATTGCCGGGCGCAAGCTGCCGATGACGATGGAAGCGTCCCGCATCGACGACACGCTGTTCGCCGTGGGCGTGGTCACGCTGCCCGCCGATGACGCCGCGCTGCGCCGCGAGGCGCTGGCGTCGATGCAGGCCGGCCTCGTGGCCAACCTCGGCGCCCATCCCGAGGCCCCGGCGCGCACGCGCGCGATCACGGTGACGTCGGCCGCCAAGCCGCCCGTGGCGCTGGAGGGCGTGGAGCTGACCGTAACCGGCGTCTCGCCGCAGGACAAATCGCCGCGCAGGCTTACCGCGCGGCTGGTGGCGTCCGGCACGCGCGCGTATCAGGCCGTCGTGCTCGAGTCGGGCGACGCCGCCCGTGACGCGCGGCAGGCCGAGCAGGTGGAGCAGTTTCTGACCGGATTCCATCCGTTCTGACCGATTTTTGTGAGTTGACTGACGTTCCAAGGAGAACAAGATGCGTTGGGAAGTGTGGCTGGCGTATTTCGCCGCGTGCTGGGTGATCGCGATTTCGCCGGGGTCGGGCGCCGTGCTGTCGATGAGCCACGGGCTCTCGTACGGGCTGAAGAAGACAACGACGACGATCATGGGCCTGCAAACGGGCCTGGTGATCATCCTGCTGATCGCGGGCGGCGGGCTGGGCGCGCTGCTGCTGGCCTCCGAAGAGGCGTTCGTGGTGGTCAAGACCATCGGCGCGGCCTACCTGATCTACCTCGGCATCCAGCAATGGCGGGCCAAGGTCGAGTCGCAGGGGGAAGGCAATGTTGATGGCGAGGGCGCCCCGGGCCGCGCGCGCGTCGCCGTGATGAGCCGCCGCCGCCGGTTCGCCACGGGTCTGCTGACCAACGTGACGAACCCAAAGGGGATCATCTTCATGGTGGCCGTGCTGCCGCAGTTCATCGACCCGACCCATCCGCTCGGCCCGCAGCTCGCCATCCTGGCCGCGACGATGTGCGGCGTGGATCTGGTCGTCATGCACGGCTACGCGCTGTTGGCCTCGCGCATGCAGGGCCTGTTCCGCAACGCCCGCGCGGTGCGCTGGCAGAACCGCTTCTTCGGCGGCGTGCTGGTGGCCGTGGGCACGGCGCTGTTCTTCGTGCGCCGGCATCCGGCCTGAAGTCACTGCAAGATGGTCACGATCCGGCTGGCGCCTGCCGGCCGGGTTTGCTTCAATGGGGAGAGACCGTTGCCGGAGATCCCCGATGCCTGCTGTACTGCGTTCTACCCTGATCGCCCAGAGCGCCCTGACTGCCGCGCACCGGGAGCCCCCTCCCGAGCCCCCGCCGCCCGGCCACCCGCCTGACCTGCCCCCAATCGAGGAGCCGCCGCCCCCGCCGGTGGAACCCCCGGTCTAACCCGCCCGCAACGCGCGCCGGTACTGGATGGCTTCCGCCACATGCGCGGCGGTCAGTACCGCCGCGTCTTCCAGGTCCGCGATCGTCCGGGCCACCTTCAGCACCCGGAAATACGCCCGCGCCGACCAGCCCAGCTTCTGCATCGCCCCGCGCAGCAACGCCTGCGCGTCGGCGGCCAGCGGGCAGTGATCGTCGATGGCGCGCCCGGACAACTCCCCATTCGGCATGCCTTGCCGCCCCAACTGCCGCGCCCGCGCTGCCACGGCCCGTGCGCGTACCGCCGCGCTGCCCTCGCCGGGCGGGCCATCGAAAATCTCCTGCTGGCTTTGCGCCGGCACCTCGATCTGCAGGTCCACGCGGTCCAGCAGGGGCCCGGACACCTTCGACTGGTAACGCTGGATCTGGTCCGGCGTGCAACGGCAGGGCCGCGACGGGTGGCCGAGGTAGCCGCACGGGCACGGGTTCATCGCCGCCACGAACTGGAAGCGCGCGGGGAAGTCCGACTGGCCCGCCGCGCGCGAAATGGTGATGTGGCCGGTCTCCAGCGGCTCGCGCAGGACTTCGAGCACGCGGCGCTCGAACTCTGGCAATTCGTCGAGAAACAGCACGCCGTGATGGGCCAGCGAGATCTCCCCGGGACGCGGATTGCCGCCGCCGCCGACCAGTGCCGGCGCGCTGGCCGTGTGGTGCGGGCTGCGGAACGGGCGCCGGCCCCATTGCGCCGGCTGGAAGCCGCCCGGCGTCAGGCTCAGCACGGCGGCGGCTTCGAGCGCCTCGGCAGCCGTCATCGGCGGTAGCAATCCGGCGAATCGTTGCGCGAGCATCGACTTGCCGGTGCCGGGCGGCCCCACCAGCAGGGCGGAATGCTGGCCCGCCGCCGCGATCTCCATCGCCCGCCGCGCCTGTAGCTGGCCGCGCACGTCGCGCATGTCCGGACCGATATTGACGCCATCGGGCCATGCGGCCAGCCCCGGCGGCTCGGCGCGCGGCAGGCGCCGGTCGGGCAGGGGGCCGAGGTGGTCGCAGACATCGCGCAGGGTGGCGCCCGCGTGGACGGTCAGGCCATCGACCAGCGCGGCTTCGGGGCCGTTGCCGTCGGCGACGATAAAGGCGCGCGCCGGCTGGCCCTGGGCGGTGCGGCGGGCGTTGTCGCGGGCGAGCCCCATCGCCATGACCAGCGCGCCGCGCACCGGGCGCAGGTCGCCGGCCAGCGACAGCTCGCCCGCAAATTCGCAGGCATCGAGCCCGTCCCCCGGGAGCTGGCCGCTCGCCACGAGGATGCCCAGCGCGATGGCCAGATCGAAGCGACCGGACTCCTTGGGCAGATCGGCCGGGGCGAGGTTGACGGTGATGCGCCGGGCTGGAAACTCGTAGGCGCTGTTGAGCAAGGCGGCACGCACGCGCTCGCGGCTCTCGCGCACCTCGGTGTCGGCTAGTCCGACGATATTGAACGCGGGCAGCCCGTTGGCGATGTGGATCTCCACGGCCACCGGCGGCGCCTCCACCCCGGTCAGCGCCCGGCTGCGCAGCACGGCGAGACTCATGGTGCGGGCCGCTCCCGATTTGCGAAAGTGTTAACGAAAAAGGCCGCCGGAGTCCGGCGGCCTTTCTGGCCTGCTGAGGTGGCGCTGGATCGGCGCCAGGGCGTCATACCCCTGCCGTCGGCGCGCCGCCCTGGGGCGCTGCCCCCGGCGTGGCGCGGCGCTCAAGCTCGGTCACGCGGGCTTCCAGCTCCTCGAGCCGGGCGCGCGTGCGGGCCAGCACCTGCGACTGCACGTCGAATTCCTCGCGCGTGACCAGGTCCAGGCGCGCAAAGCCCTGCGTCATCATGCTGCGCACGTTTTTCTCGATGTCCTTGGCCGGCGAGTTGCGCAGCGCCTCACTGACCTTCTGCTGCAGGTCGTTGAACAGATCGGTCGGTTTCATGGTGGAACTCCTCGTGGTGACCAATGCAATGGATTCGGGGTCCGCTGCGCTGCTATCCGCACTCCCGCACCGGAATGGTGCTGACGGACCCGGCGAGCGCCGGGATCGACGCATGACGGTGCACCCGACTGGGGCGCGGTGCGTCCTGGCACCCATCTTGTGTCCGTCATGCGTCCGCCGGCCGCCTTCGCGCCTGGGGGATCGCGCCAAGCGCGCAGCACTTGACCCTGTATGGGCGGATTATGACCCCTCGGCGCCCGCCATGAAAGCGCCGGCAAGGCCCGGACACATCTTTTAACGGATTTGGCGGGGGCGAAATGTCTGCTTCGATCGTCGACAAAGTGGTGTGTCGGGCGCCCGCGAACGATCCGGAAGCCCCCCAGGACGATGCACCGCAGGCGGGGAATCGGGCTGGCACGGCTGTTGCAGTAATCGGCTCAGGAGCGTCAATGCCCGAGGCTGCGGAAAAAGCCGCCCGGGCACAAACAAAGGTAGCAAACACCTCAAATCGAGCCCGCGAAGACCACAAGGAAAAGGAGAAACCCCGATGAAGACGTTCAGCCTCGCAGTCAGCGCCAGCGCCGCCGCACTTCTGCTGGCAGCCGCCCCGGTCATGGCGCAGACCGCCCCGGCCGAGCCGGCCCCGGCCGCCGCCCCGGCTGCAGCCCCCGCCGAGGAAGCATCGCCGCATACCTTCACGGCGAACGTCTCGCTGGTCAGCGACTACCGCTATCGCGGTATCAGCCAGACCAACCGCCGTCCGGCCATTCAGGGTGGGTTCGATTACGCGCATTCGAGCGGCTTCTATGTCGGCAACTGGAACTCGAGCATCAGTTGGCTCGAAGACGCCGACTCGACGGTCTCGGCGCCCGTGGAAATGGACTTCTACGGCGGCTTCAAGAACACCTTCAGCGCCGGCGGCGCCGATTTCAACTATGACGTGGGCGTGCTCGAGTACTACTACCCGGGCGGCTACAACACCCCGCGCCCCTACACCACCGAGCTGTACGCCGGCATTGGCTGGGGCCCGGTCTTCCTGAAGTATTCGCACTCGCTGACCAACCTGTTCGGGTTCAACGACTCGAAGAACAGCTACTACATCGACCTGACGGCCAACGTGCCGCTGAATTTCTGGGACCTGACCTTCAACGCCCACGTGGGCTACCAGGGCGTGAAGAACTTCAGCGATGCGTCGTACACCGACTGGAAGGTCGGTCTGACCAAGGACCTGGGCAAGGGTTTCGCGGTGGCGATTGCGTACGTGGACACCAACGCCGACAAGGCCGTGTACACCAACACGCGCGGACGCTACCTGGGCAAGTCGACGTTCTGGGCGTCGCTCACCAAGACTTTCTAATTAGTGCATCGAGGCGGGCGGCCTGCCAGACCGGGTCGCCCCGAGGAGAAATGGGATGAAACTCATCATTGCAGTCATCAAGCCGTTCAAGCTGGACGAGGTGCGCGAGGCGCTCTCGGACGTCGGCGTGTCCGGTATCACCGTGACCGAAGTCAAGGGGTTTGGCCGCCAGAAGGGCCATACCGAGCTGTACCGGGGCGCCGAGTACATCGTGGACTTCCTGCCCAAGGTGAAGATCGAGGTGGCGGTGCCGGACGACGTGGTGGAACGCGCCATCGAGGCCATCGAGAAGTCGGCCCGCACCGGCAAGATTGGCGACGGCAAGATCTTTATCGCGCCGATCGAACAAGTCATTCGCATCCGCACCGGCGAGACCGGCGGCGACGCGCTCTGACACGAGATAAAAGACACGAGACAAGAGGTTAAGCTCATGACAACCTGGTTCAAGCGAATCCTGACGGCCGGCGCGATGTCGCTGGCGCTCGGCACGGCCGGCCTCGGCCTGTCCACCCATGCCGTGGCGCAGGACAAGCCCGCCGCCGAGGCTTCGGCCCCGGCAGCGGCCACCGCCGCTGCCCCCGCTGCCGCCGCCCCGGCTGCCGCGGCCCCTGCCGCCGCCGCTGCTGCGCCGGCCGAGGCTGCCCCCGCCGCCGCGCCCGTGCCGAACAAGGGCGATACCGCCTGGCTGCTGGTCTGCACGGCCTTCGTCATCCTGATGACGCTGCCCGGCCTGGCCCTGTTCTACGGCGGCCTGGTCCGCTCCAAGAACATGCTCTCGGTGCTGATGCAGTGCCTGGTGATCTTCTCGGTGGTGTCGATCCTGTGGGCCGTCTACGGCTACAGCTTCGCCTTCACCGAAGGCAACGCGTTCTTCGGCGGCACGGACCGGCTGTTCATGAAGGGCCTGACGGTGGACGCCGTGGCCGCCACGTTCAGCAAGGGCGTGGTCGTGCCGGAACTGGTGTTCTTCGCCTTCCAGTGCGCCTTCGCCGCCATCACCTGCAGCCTGATCATCGGCGCCTTCGCCGAGCGCGCCAAGTTCTCGGCCGTGCTGGTGTTCGTGGTGCTCTGGTTCACCTTCGCCTACATCCCGATGGCCCACATGGTCTGGTTCTGGCCGGGTCCGGACGCCTACACCGACGCCGCTGCCGGCACCGCCGCCACGGCCAAGTCGGGCTGGCTGTTCCAGAAGGGCGCGCTGGACTACGCCGGCGGTACCGTGGTGCACATCAACGCCGCTGTCGCGGGCCTGGTGGGTGCCTTCATGTACGGCAAGCGCATCGGCTTCGGCCGCGAAGCGATCCGTCCGCACAGCCTGACCTTCACCATGGTCGGTGCCTCGCTGCTGTGGTTCGGCTGGTTCGGCTTCAACGCCGGCTCGGGCCTGGAAGCCAACGGCGGCGCCGCCCTGGCCTTTGTCAACACGCTGCTGGCTACCGCCGCCGCCGTGCTGTCGTGGACCTTCGGCGAGTGGATCGGCAAGGGCAAGCCGTCGATGCTGGGTGGTGCCTCGGGCGCCGTCGCCGGCCTCGTGGCGATCACCCCGGCAGCCGGCTTCGTCGGCCCGATGGGCGCCATCGTGATCGGCCTGCTGGCTGGCCTGCTGTGCCTGTGGGGTGTGACCGGCCTGAAGCGCCTGCTCGGCATGGACGACTCGCTGGACGTCTTCGGCGTGCACGGCGTGGGCGGCATCCTGGGTGCGCTGCTGACCGGCGTGTTCGCCGCGCCCAGCCTGGGCGGCACGGGCATCTACGACTACGTGGCCAACAAGGTGGCGGACGATTACTCGATCGCCGGCCAGGTCTGGATCCAGTTCGAAGGCGTGCTGACCACCATCGTGTGGTCGGGCGTGGTGGCCCTGGTGGCCTACAAGCTGGTCGACATGCTGATTGGCCTGCGCGTTCCGGAAGAGGAAGAGCGCGAAGGCCTGGACATCACCTCCCACGGCGAAACCGCCTACGAGGTCTGATATCCACGACAGAGTTGTGCTGGAGAGCTGATTGGGAATCTTCTCTCAGGAGTTTCGCCCGGCCTCGTGCCGGGCTTTTTTCTGCCCGAAAGCCGCCCGAACGGGCGCAGGGCCAGCCCCGACAAGGCCTCGCGGGGTATTCGCAGAGTGCTTAAATCGGATCTTAAAAAGTCTCAATTGTCTTTAAGGGGAGCCGCACATACAGTGCGAGTGAGGCAGTTTCCTCCACCTGCAGAACGCTCCCCGTATCTGTCAGGCCATTTGAAAGCGCGGCACACGCCGCGCTTTTTTTTTGCCCGACCGCCCCCACATCCCGGATTATTATGCTGACCCCCGCATATGGTTATGCGGCGGGCGTCAGCAGCCTATTGGCCGTTCCTCTACAATCGGGGCGGACAATAAAGACGATCAATTAGGATGGATATGGTCCCGCATCTCATCACCGCGCTGAACGGTCCGCTGCTCGAACTCGAAAAGAAGATCCTGGACGCGACGCCGTCCATCGAGCGCTGGTTCAGGCTGGAATGGCAGGAGCATACGCCGCCGTTCTACTGTTCCGTGGACCTGCGCAATGCCGGGTTCAAGCTGGCGCCGGTGGATACCAACCTGTTCCCGGGCGGGTTCAACAACCTCGCCCCGGAAATGCTGCCGCTGGCCGTCCAGGCCGCCATGGCCGCGATCGAGAAGATCTGCCCGGACGCCAAGAACCTGCTGCTGATCCCCGAGCGGCACACCCGCAACATGTTCTATCTGCAGAACGTGGCGCGGCTGTCGCTGATCATGCGCCAGGCGGGCCTGAATGTGCGCCTGGGGTCGCTGTCCGAGGACATCACCGAACCCACCCCGATCGAGCTGCCCGACGGCCAGACGCTGGTGGTGGAGCCGCTCGCGCGGCTGGGCACCAAGGGCCGCCGGCTGGGGCTGAAGGACTTCGACCCCTGTTCGATCCTGCTCAACAATGACCTCTCGGCCGGCATTCCGCCCGTGCTCGAGAACATCAACGAACAATATCTGCTGCCGCCGCTGCACGCGGGCTGGTCCACGCGCCGCAAGAGCAGCCACTTCGCCGCCTACGACGAGGTGGCCAAGAAGTTCGCCAAGCTGATCGATATCGACCCGTGGATGGTCAATCCCTACTTCGCCCGGACCACTGGCGTGGACTTCCACGAGCGCGTGGGCGAGGAAGAGCTGGCCGATGCCGTGGAAGGCGTGCTGAAGAAGATCGCCAAGAAATACCGCGAGTACGGCATCAAGGAAACGCCTTACGTGGTGGTGAAGGCCGATGCCGGTACCTATGGCATGGGTATCATGACCGTGCGGGACCCGTCCGAGGTCAAGGGCCTGAACCGCAAGGAACGCAACAAGATGAGCGTGGTGAAGGAGGGGCTGGAAGTCTCCGACGTCATCATCCAGGAAGGCGTGCACACCTTCGAGAAGGTGAACGAGGCGGTGGCCGAGCCGGTGGTCTATATGATCGACCGCTACGTGGTGGGCGGCTTCTACCGCGTCCACACGGGCCGCGGCAACGACGAGAACCTGAACGCGCCGGGCATGCACTTCGTGCCGCTGGCGTTTGCCCCGAACGGCATTCCGGACAGCCACGCCAAGCCGGGCGCGGCCGTGCCGAACCGCTTCTATATGTATGGCGTGGTGGCGCGGCTGGCGCTGCTGGCGGCCTCGCTGGAACTCGAGAAGACCGATCCGAACCCGATCATCTGAGCCAGGAACCCAGATCCCACCATGCGCATCCTGTTCATTACCGACCCGCTGGAGACCTTCAAGACGTACAAGGACTCCACCTACGCCATGATGAAGGAAGCGGCGGCGCGGGGGCACGAGCTGTCGTTCTGCCTCCAGTCGCGGCTGTCGCTGGCCAATAACGTGGTGGAGGCGGTGACGCAGCCGCTGCGCGTCACGGACGATGCCACCGACTGGTTCCGCCTCGGCGAGCCGGTGCTGACCCCGCTGGCCACGTTCGACGCGGTGCTGATGCGCAAGGATCCGCCGTTCGACATGGAGTATGTGACGAGCACGTGGCTTTTGGAGTTGGCGGAGGCGCAGGGCGCCCGCATCTTCAACAAGCCGCAGGCGATTCGCGACCACTCGGAGAAGCTGGCCATCGCCCGCTACCCGCAGTTCGTCACGCCGACGCTGGTCACGCGCGATGCGGACCGCATCCGCGCCTTCCATGCCGAGCACCAGGACATCATCGTCAAGCCGCTGGACGGCATGGGTGGCATGGGCATCTTCCGCGTGGGGCCCGATGCGATGAATCTTGGCGCGATCGTCGAGACGCTGGGCGACAACGGCGCCCGCACGCTGATGATCCAGCGCTACATCCCGGCCATCAAGGAAGGCGACAAGCGCATCCTGCTGATCGGCGGCAAGGCGGTGCCGTACTCGCTGGCGCGGATTCCGCAGGGCACCGAGATCCGGGGCAACCTGGCGGCCGGCGGGCTGGGGCGCGCCCAGGAACTGAGCGCGCGCGACCGCGAGATCGCCGAGACGCTGGCGCCGGGCCTGTTCAAGCAGGGCCTGCTGCTGGTGGGCCTCGACGTGATCGGCGACTGCCTGACCGAAGTCAATGTGACGAGCCCGACCTGTTTCCAGGAAATCACGCAGCAGACCGGCTTCAACGTGGCCGCGATGTTTGTCGATGCGCTGGAAGCTGCCGTCAACAACAAATAAGACAACCGGGCGACGCTAAGGCACCACACTCCGGGGACGCCGGGCGGTATCGCGGGATTTGGCCGCGAGGCCGCCTGCTACAATTCGGGCAGTCCAACGGATTCACATCATGGCCGGAATTCTGATCATCGCGCACGCGCCGCTGGCTTCGGCGCTGCGGGATTGCGCTGCCCACGTCTATTGCGGCCAACCGCCGCGCGTGGAGGCCATCGACGTCCTTCCCGACGCCGACCCTGCCGTGGTGCTCGCCGAAGCCCGGCGCCGCCTGGCCGCGGTCTCCGAGGTCAACGGCGCCCTGGTGCTCACCGATATTTTCGGGGCCACGCCGGCCAATATCGCCGCGCGCCTGGCCGATCCCGGCAAGGTCAAGGTGCTTGCCGGCGTCAATCTTCCCATGCTCGTGCGCGCGATCTGCTACCGCACCGAGGTGCTCGACCAGCTTGCCACCAAGGCGCTGGCCGGCGGCGCGCAGGGCGTGCTGCAGGTCGGCAACACCACTGTCCAGAACCAAACCGCCAATCATCCCGACAAATATGCTGCTGAGGGACACAACCATCATCAATAAGCTCGGGCTCCATGCCCGCGCCTCCGCCAAACTGACGCAACTGGCGGGGAGTTTCGCCAGCCAGGTCAAAATGTCCCGCAACGGTCGCCAGGTCGATGCCAAAAGCATCATGGGCGTCATGATGCTTGCGGCGGGCATTGGTTCGACGGTCACGATCGAGACCGATGGCCCCGACGAGAACGAGGCGATGGACGCGCTGCTGGCGCTGATCGCCAACCGGTTCGGCGAGGGCGAGTGAGTATCGACGCACAATACCGAATTCCTAAACGTTCCTGACGGAGCGGTTCATGCCTTTTGCCTTGCACGGCATTCCGGTTTCGCGTGGGGTCGCCATCGGGCGGGCCCACATCCTCGCACCGGCTGCGCTCGACGTTTCGCACTATCTGGTCGATGAAGACCGGCTCGATGCGGAGGTGGAGCGATTACGCTCGGCGCGCGCCGCCGTGCGCGCGGAACTGGTGACGCTCAAGCGTGACCTGCCGCGCGACGCGCCCGAGGAAATGGGCGCGTTCCTGGACGTGCACGCGATGATCCTCGACGACGAGGCGCTCTCGCGCGAGCCCGAGGCCCTGATCCGCCAGCGGCGCTACAACGCCGAGTGGGCGCTCACCACCCGCCTCGAGGAACTGATGCGTCAGTTCGACGAGATCGAGGACGAGTACCTGCGCGAGCGCAAGGCCGACATCCAGCAGGTGGTGGAGCGGATCCTGAAGGTGCTGGCCGGCGCGCCGGTGCTGGCGCCGGCGCCCGTGCCGGCCCTGGCCCCGGACGGCGAGCCCGCGCCGGGCGTGATCGTCGTGGCGCACGATATCGGCCCGGCGGACATGCTCCAGTTCCGCCAGACCGTGTTCCATGGCTTCGTGACCGACCTGGGCGGGCGAACCTCGCACACGGCCATCGTCGCGCGCAGCCTGGACATCCCGGCCGCCGTGGGCGTGAAAAGCGCCAGCGAGCTGATCCGTCAGGACGACTGGATCATCATCGATGGCGACGCGGGGCTGGTCATCGTCGATCCGTCGGCAATCATCCTCGAGGAATACCGCCACCGCCAGAGCGAGCGCGCGCTGGAGAAGAAGCGCTTGCAACGGCTGCGGCACACGCCGTCCGTGACGCTGGACGGGCTCGAGATCGAGTTGCTGGCCAATATCGAACTGGCCGAGGACGCCACCGCCGCGTTGGCCGCCGGCGCAGTCGGCGTGGGGCTGTTCCGCTCCGAATTCCTGTTCATGAACCGGCGCGACGCCATGCCCGACGAGGAGGAGCAGTTTGCCGCCTACCGTCGCGCGGTGGAGGCGATGCACGGCCTCCCCGTGACCATCCGCACCATCGACGTCGGCGCCGACAAGCCGCTGGACCTGCGTGGCGACGACTTCGAGACCGCACTGAACCCGGCGCTCGGGCTGCGCGCGATCCGCTGGTCGCTGYCCGAGCCGGGGATGTTCCTGACCCAGCTCCGCGCGCTGCTGCGCGCCTCGGCGTTCGGCCCGGTGCGGCTGCTGATTCCGATGCTGGCCCACGCGAGCGAGATCGACCAGACGCTGGACCTGATCGCCCAGGCGCGGCGCCAACTGGACGAGCGCGGCCAGCCATACGACCCGAGCATGAAGGTCGGGGCGATGATCGAGATCCCGGCTGCCGTCCTGCTGTTGCCGCTGTTCCTCAAGCGGATGGACTTCCTGTCGATCGGCACGAACGATTTGATCCAGTACACGCTGGCCATCGACCGCGCTGACAACGCCGTGGCCCACCTCTATGACCCGCTCCACCCGGCCGTGCTGCAACTGATTGCCCGCACCATCCAGGAAGCCAACCGGGCCGGCGTGCCCGTGGCCGTGTGCGGCGAGATGGCGGGGGACCCGGCCATGACGCGGCTCCTGCTGGGCATGGGCCTGCGCGAGTTCTCCATGCACCCGGCGCAGTTGCTGCGCGTGAAGCAGGAAGTGATCCATGCTGACTGCGAGAGCCTGGGGCCGCTGGTGGACCGCGTGCTCAACTGCTACGAGCCCGAGGAACTCGCGGCGGCGCTGAAGCAGATCGCGCCCTGAGGCACATCCTCCCAAGTCTCATACAACCCTCTGATTCTTAGGGTTTCTGTCTGCAATGTTGGCGAAGCCGGGGTCACTTTCCTGTCGGAAAAGTGACCCCGAAAATCCATGCGTATCGCCTGTGTGACGCCATACCGCCAAAGCGATTAATGGGAATTGTTATCATTCTGCTTCTCTGATATTCTGGCCTCCATCGCTGTTCGGCATGCCGGTGCCGACACCGCCCCCAGGAGGTATTTGTGTACGTTTGCATCTGCAACCAGGTTACCGACCACGAGATTCATGGCGCCGTTCACCTTGGCGTCTCGACCATGGACGAACTCGCCGAGACCCTCGGCGTGGGCACCTGCTGCGGCCGTTGCCGCGACTGCGCGAAGCAAGTGCTGTGCGAAGGCGTGGCCGCCGTGCAGACGATGCGTGCCTCCTCGCTATCGACCATTCAGGTCGTCGAGATTTCTTCCTGTTCCACGACTACGTCACGTGCGATAATGGACGCTCGTGACCCGGCAGTCGCGAACGATCAGCGTACCGCGCTGGTGGCCTGATCGATTCAGGCTTTACCGCGGTTCCGACTGCAATGGGGCGCCACTTGGCGCCCCTTCGTGCTTTTGCGCGGGTCCGGTTGTCATGACAGGAGCCCCCCTATGAAAGGTGACAAGAAGGTCATCCAGCATTTGAACGCCCAGCTCAAGAACGAGCTGACCGCGATCAACCAGTATTTCCTCCACGCCCGCATGTATCGGCACTGGGGCCTGAAGAAGCTCGGTGATGTCGAGTACAAGGAATCGATCGGCGAAATGAAGCACGCCGACCGCCTGATCGACCGCATCCTGATGCTCGACGGCCTGCCGAACCTCCAGGACCTGCACAAGCTGCTGCTCGGCGAAGACACGCCCGAAATGCTCAAGTGCGACCTGAAGCTCGAGCAGACCGCGCACGCCACCGTCAAGGAAGGCGTTGCGTACTGCGAGTCGGTGGGCGATTACGTGAGCCGCGAGATCCTCGTGGACATCCTCACGGACACCGAGGAGCACATCGAATACCTGGAGACGCAGCTCGACCTGATCGACAAGGTTGGCCTGCAGAACTATCTGCAGTCGCAGATGGAGCCGGGCGAGCAGTAAGCCGCCGGCCCACCGCGCGGTGCCTGGCGGCATCGCGCATCCGTGCGGGACGGGTTATTAACCGTTCTCATTCGGATTCTTTTCTTCATCCAGCATTTCCGGCAGCACATCGCGCCAATCAGGCGAACCGGCGGGGAGGGGGCTCCACCGCCGGGATCGCCGGGTCGATGGCCCGCTAGCGCTTTCGTTAGTGGTGCCCGCCGCAGACCTCGCAGGCCGGCGTGCGCGCCAGCCGCATCGTGGTCCACTCCATCGACATTGCATTGACCATCAGCAGCCGGCCTGCCAGCGTCTGGCCGACGCCCGTCAGCAGCTTGAGCGCCTCCGCCGCCTGCACTGTGCCGACCATGCCGACCAGCGGGGCGAACACGCCCATCGTCGCGCAGGCGGCTTCGGGCGCGGGTTCCGAGGGCGGGAACAGGCAGCCGTAGCACGGGGCATCGGCATCGCGCAGGTCGAACACGCTGACCTGGCCGTCGAAGCGGAGCGCGGCGCCCGACACCAGCGGCTTGCGATGGGCGAGGCAGGCGCGGTTCACCGCGTGGCGTGTGGCGAAATTGTCACAACAATCGAGCACGACATCGGCGTCCGCCACCAGCGCATCCAGTTCGGCATCGCCCACGCGCTGGGCCACGAGCCGCACATCGACATCAGGATTGATCCGCAGCAGCCCTTCCCGCGCCGACTCCACCTTGGGCCGGCCCACGTTGGCCGTGGTGTGCAGGATCTGGCGCTGGAGGTTGGTCAGGTCCACGTCGTCATCGTCGACGATGGTGATGCGCCCCACGCCGGCCGAGGCCAGGTAGGGCAGCGCGGCCGCCCCGAGCCCGCCCGCGCCGATCACCAGCGCATGGCCCGCCAGCAGCCGTTCCTGGCCCTCGATGCCGAGTTCGTCCAGCAGGATATGGCGCGAGTAGCGCAGCAGTTGGTCGTCGTTCATGTGCGAAAGCATCCGCTAGAAACAAGAACGGCCCGCCGGTGAACACCGCGGGCCGTCGCAATCCTCAGGATGCGCCCGGAGCCAAGCCCGGGCGCGCGCCGTCAGCGATTCTTGCCGGTCGGCGTGCCCAGCGGGTCGCCCATCGGCGCGCTGGCCGGCGGCTGGCTGGCGGGTTTCGCTGCCGGCTTGGAGGCGGGCTTCGCCGGGGCCTTGTCGGCGGCCGGCTTGGCCTTGCCCTTGTCCGCATCGGTGTCCGGCTTGCCAGCGGCCTGCGAGGCCTCGAGCCGCGACTTCGAACGCTGCACCGGCTTGCCGTTGAGCTGCGCGATAGCCTGCTGGAGCATGAAGTCGTCGGCCGTGCCGAATTCCACCGGCTTCTTGCGGCGATCCTTCTCGCGCTCTTCCGGCGTCTTCTTGGCGTTTTCTTCCTCGAGACGGCGCAGTTCGTCCACCCGGCGCTGCTCGCGCGCATTCATTTCCGGCTCTTCCGACTCCTGCTTGTTGTGCAGGTGGCGTTCGGTGTCGATTTCGCGCGTGATCAGCGCGTCGTCCGGATCGCCCTCGGGGTTCTGGTCGACCGGGATGTCCGGGCGGATGCCCTTGGCCTGGATCGACTTGCCCGTCGGCGTGTAGTAGTACGCGATGGTCAGCTTGATGCCGGTGTCATTGGTCAGCGGCCGCACGGTCTGCACCGAACCCTTGCCGAACGTGGTCTTGCCCATCAGCGTGGCGCGATGGTGATCCTGGAGCGCGCCGGCCACGATTTCCGATGCCGAGGCCGAGTAGGCGTTCGTCAGCACGATCATCGGAATCTTCTTGAACAGCGGCGGCAGGTCCTTGAGCGGATCGTCCTCGAGCGACGAGAGGCGGTAGTTGTTGAAGGTAGCCTTGTAGACGCGCTTGGCGTCCGGCACCTGGCCGTTTGTGGAAACCACGGTGGCATCGTCGGGCAGGAACGCCGCGGCCACGCCGACCGCGCCCTGCAGCACGCCGCCGCCGTTGTTGCGCAGGTCCAGGATCACGCCCTTGAGGCCCGGGTTCTTCTCGGCCATCTCGCGCAGGCGGCGGCCCAGGTCGGACACCGTGCGCTCCTGGAAGCTCGTCAGGCGGATCCAGCCGATGGTGTTGTTGTCCAGCATCTTGGTCTTGACCGACTGCACGCGGATCTCCGCGCGCGTGATCGAGACCGGGAACGTGCGTTCCTCGCTCTTGCGGTAGATCGTCAGCGTGACCTTGGTGCCGGGCTCGCCGCGCATGCGCTTGACCGCCTGCTCCAGCGGCAGGCCGCGCACGGGCTTGTCGTCGATGCGGGTGATCAGGTCGCCCGGCTGGATGCCGGCGCGGAAGGCGGGCGTGTCCTCGATCGGGTTGATGACCTTGACCAGGCCTTCTTCCTGCGAGATCTCGATGCCCAGGCCGGCGAAGCGGCCGCGCGTGCCTTCCTGCAGTTCCTTGAAGTCCTTCTCGTCCAGGTAGGCCGAGTGCGGGTCGAGGCTGGCGACCATGCCCTTGATGGCTTCGGTCAGCAGCTTCTTGTCATCCACCGGCTCCACGTACTCACGCTTGATCTGGCCGAAGATGTCGGACATCAGCCGGAGCTGGTCGAGCGGCAGGGGCCCGGACGAGTTCTGGGCCGTCGCCGAGATCTGCAGCGTCGCGAGCACGCCGGCAACGACGCCGACCGAGACTAGGCTAATGTTCTTGAGCGTCTTACGCATGTGGGGCAGCCTGAACAGTATGAGGATTGGCTAGGGGGCGATCCGGGTGCCCGGCCTTAAGGCCGGCGGCGCCGGATTTGTCCGACAGTATAAGAGGGTGCGCAGAAAAAGGCCTGCGGGGGCTTGCGCGCCGGGTGGGCGCGGTCACACATGGCCGCGGGCAAGCTGCCCGCGCCTACCCGGTCCAGACCGGGGCGGGCGCGGGCTGCGGCCTGTCGTCAGCGGGCCTTGCTCTGGTTGGCCACGGCCGCCAGCGAGGCAGCCAGGGCTTCCTGGTCGCCCAGGTAGTAATGGCGCAGCGGGCGCAGGTTGGCGTCCAGTTCATAGACGAGCGGGATGCCATTGGGAATGTTGAGGCCGACGATGTCGTCATCCGAAATCTGATCGAGGTATTTCACCAGCGCGCGGATGCTGTTGCCATGGGCGGCAATCACCACGCGCTTGCCCGATTGGATGTCCGGAGCGATCGATTCGTTCCACAGCGGCATCACGCGGGCCACCGTGTCCTTGAGGCACTCGGTCAGCGGCACCTGGTCGCGCGGCACGTTGGCGTAACGCGGGTCGTTGAACGCGGCGCGTTCATCGTCCGGCTGCAGCGCGGGCGGCGGGGTGTCGTAGCTGCGGCGCCAGACCAGCACCTGGTCGTCGCCGTACTTGGCGGCAGTCTCGGCCTTGTTCAGGCCCGACAGCGCGCCGTAGTGGCGTTCGTTCAGGCGCCATTCGTTGCGCACCGGAATCCACATTTCGTCCATTTCGTCCTGCACGTACCAGAGCGTGCGGATGGCGCGCTTGAGGACCGAGGTGTAGGCGATGTCGAAGCCATAGCCCGCTTCCTTGAGCAGCTTGCCGGCCTGCTTGGCCTGGGCGGCGCCGGTGTCGGTGAGGTCGACATCGACCCAGCCGGTGAAGCGGTTTTCGAGATTCCACGTGGATTCGCCGTGGCGGATGAGAACGAGCTTGTACATGCTGCTTCCAGGGTAGTAAGTGACCTGCGGCGCTCGCCCGCAAATAATGACGGGGGCGCGAAACCGCGTATTTTATAATGCCGCCGACCCAACCCAACGGAATGCCATTGTGAATTTCTTCGCCGATTACAACAACCTGGCCCTGATCGCCATCGCCGTGGTCTCCGGCGGCCTGCTGGCGTGGCCCCAGATCAAGAGCGGTACGGGCGGCAAGCGCCTCAATACGGCGGCCGCCACGCAGATGATCAACCGGCGCAACGCGGTGGTCGTGGACATCCGCGACGCCGCCGAATTCGCCAAGGGCCACATGCCGCAAGCGAAGAGTGCGCCACTTGCCGACCTGCCGTCGCGCGCCAGCGGCCTGGCCCGCGACAAATCCGTCCCCATCATCGTGATCTGCCAGACCGGCCAGCGCTCGGGCAAGGCCCAAGCAGCGTTGAAGGAAGCCGGGTACAGTGAGGTCTACGCGCTCGAAGGCGGCATGACAGCCTGGCAACAGGCCGGCCTGCCGGTCGTCAAGTAAGCGCGACAGCCCCATTTACAGCAGCGAAGCGGCGCGGTTCCGCCCGGGGCGGACCGCGCCGCCGCATTTTGAAGACAAGGAGATTCCGCATGGCCCGCGTCGTCATGTACAGCACGGTGGTGTGCCCCTATTGCCAGATGGCCGAACGGCTGCTGAAGCAACGGGGCGTCGAAGCGGTCGAAAAGATCCTGATCGACCGCGAACCGGGAAAGCGCGAGGAAATGATGTCGCGCACCGGCCGCCGCACCGTGCCACAGATCTATATCGACGAGACCCATGTGGGTGGCTTCGACGACCTCTCCGCGCTGGACCGCCAGGGCGGCCTGGTGCCGCTGCTGGCCGCCTGACCTGCCGGGTCTCCGGTAGCCCGCCGCCCATCGGATATCTGAGACGATTCTGATTCGGCGGCGAGCGGGTGAAATCGCCATCGGCGTCATGTACCATATGCGCTTTCCAGCCGGGCCCCGCGCCCGGCAGAGACCAAAAATCGATTCCAAACCGATTCAACCGGGAAGCCTTTCATGAGCGACGAGCAACAAGCCACCCAGCAGGACGATCAGCCCTTCTTCAACATCCAGCGCGTGTACCTGAAGGACATGTCGCTGGAGCAGCCGAACTCGCCGGCCATCTTCCTCGAGTCGGAAGCGCCGGCCGTGGAAGTGCAGGTCAACGTGGCCGCCGCGCAACTGCAGGAAGGCATTTTCGAAGTCGTGGTGACCGGCACGGTGACCACCAAGGTGCAGGACAAGGTAGCATTCCTGGTGGAAGCCCATCAGGCCGGCATCTTCGACATCCGCAACGTGCCGGTGGAGCAGCTGGACCCGCTGCTGGGCATCGCCTGCCCGACCATCCTGTACCCGTACCTGCGCGGCAACGTGGCCGACGTGATCACGCGTGCCGGCTTCCAGGCGATTCACCTGTCGGAAATCAACTTCCAGGCACTGTACGAGCAACGCCTGCAGCAGGCCATGGAAGAAGCTGGCCAGCAGGGCGGCGAGTCGGGCATCGTGATGCCCGACGGCAGCCAGGCGCGCCACTGAGGCACCGGCAAAACGATTCTGGCGTCGTTGCGCGGCCTTGCCGTACCACTTGTACTGTCTGCGGCCGCGCGCCTAGCCAGAACCGCTTCGCTTCGTTTTGCCGGCGCCTCAGGGTGCCAGGCAGAACGGGCGACTTAAAACGGGGCTTCGGCCCCGTTTTGATTTCCCCCCGCCATACTGACGTTATCCGCCATTCCGCCAGAATCGCCATGAAACTGACCTTCCTCGGCGCCGGGGCCTGGGGCACTGCCCTGGCCAGCCACGCGGCCACCGTGCACGATGTGGTGCTCTGGGGCCGCGATGCCGCGCAACTGGCCGATATCGCGCAAACCGGCATGAACGCGGCCTACCTGCCCGGGGTGGCGTTATCCCCCCGACTGGCCTGCGAAGCCGATTTCGATGCCGCCGTGGATCATGCGCTGGCTGACCCGGACGGGCTCCTGGTGGTGGCCACGCCGGTTTCCGGCCTGCGCGAGATGACGCGCCGGCTGGCCGCGCGCCATGCCGGACGGCCTGCGCCGCTGGCCATGCTCTGGCTCTGCAAGGGCTTCGAGGCCGACACCCACGCCATGCCGCACCAGATGGTGCGCGAGGAACTCGATGCGCTCGGCGTGACGCCGGGCCAGATCGAATATGGCGTGCTGACCGGGCCCAGCTTCGCCAAGGAAGTGGCTCAGGGGCTGCCGTGCGCGCTGACCGTGGCGGGCACGTCCCATGCGCTGGCGGACCGCGCGCAGGTGGCGTTCCATCACCATGCCATGCGGATCTATGGCAGCGATGACCTGATCGGCGTGGAGGTGGGCGGCGCGGTCAAGAACGTGCTGGCGATTGCCACCGGCGCCAGCGATGGTCTGGGCCTGGGCCTCAACGCGCGCGCGGCGCTGGTCACGCGCGGGCTGGCCGAGATGACCCGGTTCGGGCTGGCGCTCGGCGGCCGCGTGGAAACCTTCATGGGCCTCGCCGGGATGGGCGACCTGATCCTGACCGCCACCGGCGACCTCTCGCGCAACCGCAAGGTCGGACAGCAATTGGCGGGCGGCAAGACGCTCGAACAGGTGCTCGCCGACCTCGGCCACGTGGCCGAGGGGGTGCGATGCGCCCAGGCGGTGGCGGCGCTGGCCGCCCGGCATGGCGTGGAGATGCCGATCACGCGCGCGGTCTGCGCAGTGCTGTTCGAGGGCCTGTCCGCTGCCGACGCCGTGGCGCAACTGCTCCAGCGCGACGCGCGGGACGAATAACCGCAAATCACCGCAAACAACCGCAAATCCCCCAAGATTAAATGCCTAGCCGCCGCCAAGCCCTCGGGGCGATGATCGCCACGCTTTCCACGCTGTGCCTGGGCGCCGCGCCGGCGCTGGCGGAGACGTGGCCGTCGCGCCCCATCCGCATGATCGTGCCGTTCCCGGCGGGCTCCTCGCCAGACCTGATCGCCCGGATCGTCACCGAGAAGCTGGCCGTGGCGCTGGGCCAGCCGGTGGTGGTGGAGAACCGGCCCGGTGCAGGCGGCAATATCGGCACCGGCATGGTCGCCAAGGCCGTGCCGGACGGCAATACGCTGCTATTTACGATCAACGGCCCGCTTGTCACGGCGCCTGCGCTCTATCGCCATCTTGGTTATGACCCGGTGCGCCAACTGGCGCCGGTGACGCTGGTGGCCACCTCGCCGAATGTGCTGGTGGTCGATGCGCGGCTGCCGGTGCACACGCTGGCCGACTTCGTCGCGCTGGCCAAGGCCCGGCCGGGCGCGCTGAACTATGGGTCGGTGGGCAACGGGAGTGCGGCGCACCTGGCCATGGAGCAGCTCAAGGCCATGGCTGGCATCGATCTCCAGCACGTGCCGTATCAGGGGTTTCCGCAGATCACCACCGCGATCGTCGGCGGGCAGGTGCAGGCCGGTTTCATGGTGCCCGCGATTGCCATGCCGATGGTGGCGGCCGGGAAGCTGCGCCTGCTCGCCGTGACCTCCACGGGGCGTACCGGGCTGCTGCCGCAGGTGCCGACCGTGGCGGAATCGGGCTATCCGGGCTTCGAGGCCATCTCGTGGCAGGCCGTGCTGGCGCCAGCCGGGACGCCGGCGCCGGTGATCGACCGCCTGTACCGGGAACTCGTGACGATCATCGGCAGCGCCGACGTGCGCGAGAAGATGCGCGCCCAGTATTTCGTGCCGGCTGGTACCGCGCCGGCCTCGCTGCGCCAGACCATGGCCACCGAGACGGCCCGCTGGGCCAAGGTGATCCGCGCGGCGGGCGTGCAGCCCGAGGGCTAGGCGTCGCCCAGGCCGTCAGGTGCTCCTCTCCTGTCAGGCGCCGCCGGCGAAGCCGTTCTGGCGCCAGGCCTCGAACACCACCACGGCCACGGTATTGGAGAGATTCAGGCTGCGGTTGTCCGGCCGCATCGGCAGCCGGATGCGCTGCGTGGCCGGGAACCACTCGCGCCGCTCGGGCGCCAGGCCGCGGGTCTCCGATCCGAACACGAACCAGTCCCCGGGACGGAAACTGACTTGCCCGAACGGCGTGGAGCCGTGCGTGGTCAGGGCGAACATACGGGTCGGATCAGGCTGCTCGGCCGCCATCAGGGCGTTCCAGCTCTCGTGCACGCGCATCGTCGCGAATTCGTGATAGTCCAGGCCCGCGCGGCGCATGCGGGCGTCCTCGAGCGGAAATCCGAGCGGCTTGACGAGGTGCAGCTGCGCCCCCGTGTTGGCGCACAGGCGGATCACATTGCCGGTATTCGGCGGAATTTCGGGCTCGACGAGGACGACGTTGAACATGGCGCGATGGCTGGAAAATCGGCCCCGAGCTTACCGCGGCAGGGGGTGGCTGTCATCCCGTCGCATTTTTACGGGGTGCGCAGCGCGGGCAGGGCGGTGACGCGCCGGGCGCCATGGGCCTTGAGGACGGCGGCAGCGGCGCGCAGCGTGGCGCCGGTGGTCATCACATCATCGACCACGGCGATGTGGCGGCCGTCGAGGCACATGGGGCGGGCCAGTGCGAAGGCATCGCGCAGATTGGCCTGGCGGGCGGGCAGGTCCAGCGTGAGCTGGGTGGCGGTGTCGCGCCGGCGGGTGAGCAGGGTCGCATCGGCGCGCACGCCGAGCCGCCGGGCCAGCGGGCGGGCAATCTCCCACGCCTGGTTGAAACCGCGCGCGGCCAGCCGTTGCGGCGCAAGCGGCACGGGGACGATGAGATCGGGAAGATTGGGAAGATCGGGCAGGGCGCGCAGGCTGTCGGCAAGCTCCGCGGCGATCCAGCCGGCGACGGGCAGCGCGGCGCCGAACTTGAGCCGCAGGATCAGGCGATCGAGTGGCTCGGCGTAGTCGGCCAGCGTCACGGTGGCGTCGAGCGGATCGTCGGCCACGCAGGACTGACAATGGCTCCCGCCCGGACTGGCACAGCGCGGGCAGCGGGGCCGCGCCGCCAGTAGCGATCCGGCGCAGGCGGCGCAGACCACATCGCGCTGCACATCGCCGCAAATCGCACAGGCGGAGGGGAGCAAGGACGGGAGCAGGGACGGCAGCAGCCCAGCGAGGCAGCGCCCGGCAGCCCCGGCGGCGCGCGCGTATACTTGCGATCCTCGCGGTCCCGTCCGACCGCTCCCCACTGGTTCCGATTGTCCGTGTCCTTGCATGCCGCTGATTCTCCCGATGCCTGGTTGCCGCCCGCGCGGCTGACCCGGCTTGCCTTCGACCGCCGCAGCGCCGCCTTCGGCAAGCTGGATTTCCTGCTCGGCGAGATCGGCCGGCGCATGCAGGAGCGCATGGAGGTGATCCGGCTCGCGCCACGGCGCGCGCTCGATATCGGCTGCGGCCATGGCCAGGGCCTGGCGGGTTTGCGCGCGCGGTTTCCCGATGCGCAGATCGCCGGCCTCGATATTTCCGGCGCGATGCTGCACGAAGCCGGCCAGCGCGATCCGCAGCGCCGCCCGGGGTGGATCGGCCGCATGCTCGGCAAGCGTCCGATGTTCGACCTGGTGCAGGGCGATCTTGCCACACTGCCGTTTGATGGCGCCAGCTTCGATCTGCTCTGGTCCAACCTCGCGCTCCACTGGCATCCCGAGCCGCACCGCGTGTTCCCCGAGTGGCATCGTGTGACGGCCGACGAGGGGCTGGTGCTGTTCTCGCTGTTCGGCCCGGACACGCTGCGCGAGCTGCGCACGGCGTTCGGCGAGGTCGACCTCGATGCGCACACGCTCCGTTTCGTCGACATGCATGACATTGGCGACATGCTGGTCCACAGCGGCTGGTCCACGCCCGTGATGGACATGGAGACGCTGACCATCACCTACGAGTCCCCCGAGACGCTGCTGCGCGAGGTGCAGTCCTTCGGCGGCTTCCGGCGCCCCGGCCCGGCCGGGCTGCGCGGGCGCCGCTGGCATCGCGCCGTGCTGGACGCACTGGAGCGCCAGCGCAACAGCGATGGGGTGATCCCGCTGACCTTCGAGATTGTCTACGGCCATGCGTGGAAACTGGCGCCGCGTGGCCGGCAGGCCACCGACGATCAGGGCCGCGCGGTCGTGCCGATCGACAAGATCGGACGGGCTTCGCCACGCCGCTGACACACCGTGCGGACGGTCGCCCGGACCGTCGCGCAACATTGCGCACACACCGATTGTGTTGACTATCGGGGCTGTTGCAGCCATGCACAAAAACTTGAACTAGGCAAGCCCTCCGGTCAAATCCTCCCTTGTTCGAGTATGCGAAGCGCCATATAATGCGCCAGTTTGTCGCAGTGGTCCCCTGGCACAAGAACGCCCCCGGAATGCACTCCGCACGTGCCCGGGCGCGCCATTCGTCCCGGGTGTGCATCCGATGCAAAGTGGTTGGGCGATGCAAGACTTGGGTATCGCATTCCAGACGGCAGGAGTTGACTCCGGCGGTAATCACGACGGACGTCCCCCCTTGCCGAGCAACGACTGGCTGATGAAGCGGAATTGCTCGCTCTCCCCACGCCAGGTCGGCTGGTTCTACTTCTCCATCGTATGTATTTCCACTGCCATCGCGGTGTTCCTTGCCGCGTGGCATGGGGCCTGGCTCGTGCTGCCTTTCGCGGGGCTCGAGCTGCTCGGGCTGGGGATTGCCCTGCTGGCGTACGCACGCCATGCGACGGATTATGAACGCGTGAGTGTGACCGACGGTATGCTGGTCGTGGAGACAGCCAGCGCCAGTCGGGTCACGCGTGAGGTATTCAACCCGCGATGGGTGCGGGTGGAACTGGGTGAATCGTTCCGGGCGCTCGTGGTTCTGCGGTCGGACAAGCGCGTCGTGCGGGTGGGGTGTCATCTGGACCCGATACGGCGGCGCAAGTTCGCGCAGGAACTCGCGGCAGTCCTGCATTGCTTCTGAGAGGAAGGGAGGCAGGGCACGGCGGGGACAGATTTGAATCTGTAAATTGGGTAGATAAACAATGAAAATGTGGAAGAAGGCATCCGCAGCATGTCTGGCAGGTGCGTCCCTGCTTGCCAGCCAGGCGGCCTCCGCGGTCAGTGATATGCCAGGCGGCCCGGCCGTCCGACAGCTGAACCTGACCGAACCCGTTACAAAGATCGCCGAACAGATTCACTGGCTGAACTGGATGATGCTCATCATCTGCACGGTGATTTTCATCGCCGTGTTCGGCGTGATGTTCTATTCCATCTTCACGCACCGCAAGAGCCGTGGTGCCAAGTCGGCCGCGTTCCACGAAAGCATTACCGTGGAAGTGGTGTGGACCATCGTCCCGTTCCTGATCGTGATCGCGATGGCGCTTCCCGCCACCAAGACCGTGGTCGCGATGAAGGACACCACCAACTCCGACATCACCATCAAGGCCACCGGCTACCAGTGGAAGTGGGGTTACGACTACCTGAAGGGCCAGGGCGAAGGCATCTCGTTCGTCTCCACCCTGACCACGCCGCGCGAGCAGATCAACAACGAGCAGCCGAAGTCGAACACCTACCTGATGGAGGTGGACAACGAGCTGGTGGTGCCGGTCAACAAGAAGATCCGCATCGTCACGACGGCCAACGACGTGATCCACGCGTGGATGATCCCGGCCTTCGGCGTGAAGCAGGATGCGATTCCCGGCTTCGTGCGCGACACCTGGTTCCGCGCCGAGAAGATCGGCGTCTACCGTGGCCAGTGCGCCGAGCTGTGCGGCAAGGAACACGCGTTCATGCCGATCGTCGTGCGCGTGGTCTCGGACGCCGACTACACCAAGTGGGTCGACGAGAAGAAGAAGGCGCTGGCCGCAGCGGCGGACGATCCCAACAAGACCTGGACGCTCGATGAGATGAAGGTGCGTGGGGAGAAGGTCTACGCGTCGAACTGCGCGGTCTGCCACCAGCCGAACGGCAAGGGCGCCGGCGCGTTCCCGGCGCTGGACGGCTCCAAGGTAGTGAACGGTCCGAAGGCCGGCCAGATGCACATCCTGCTGGAAGGACGCGGCGGCATGCCGTCCTGGAAGCAGCTGTCCGACACGGAACTGGCCGCGGCCATGACCTACACCCGGAATGCGTGGGGCAACCGGACTGGCGAGGTAATCCAGCCGGCCGACTTCGTGAACGCCCGCGCGGGCAAGTTCCCCGAAGGCGGTGGCGCACCGACGGCGGGTACCGCCGAGGCGGCGCCGAAGGCCAAGGCCGATCCGGCCCCGGCAACCTCCCCCGACAAGCAGGCCAGCCTCGCGGGCAACCGCGTCGCAGGCTGACCCGCAGCCGCACCGCATACAGGAATTCAGGAGTCAACGCGATGAGTACCGCTACCCCGGAGACGCTGGGTCATCCGCACGACCACGCCCATGATCATGGACATGGCCACGGCCATGACGATCATGCGCACGATCACCCCCATGGCTGGCGCCGCTGGCTGTTCGCCACCAACCACAAGGACATCGGTACGCTGTACCTGCTGTTCTCGTTCACGATGCTGCTGTCCGGCGGCGTGCTGGCACTGCTGATCCGCCTGGAGCTGTTCGAGCCGGGCCTGCAGTTCTTCCGCCCCGAGCTGTTCAACCAGTTCACCACGATGCACGGCCTGATCATGGTGTTCGGCGCGATCATGCCGGCGTTCGTCGGCTTCGCGAACTGGATGATTCCGCTCCAGATCGGCGCCTCGGACATGGCCTTCGCGCGGATGAACAACTTCAGCTTCTGGCTGATGCCCCCGGCGGCGCTGCTGCTGGCCGGCTCGTTCTTCGCCCCGGGCGGCGCCACCGCCGCCGGCTGGACGCTCTACGCGCCGCTCTCGGTGCAGATGGGCCCCGGCATGGACATGGCCATCTTCGCCATGCACATCATGGGCGCCTCGTCGATCATGGGCTCGATCAACATCATCGTCACCATCCTCAACATGYGCGCGCCCGGCATGACGCTGATGAAGATGCCGATGTTCTGCTGGACCTGGCTGATCACCGCCTACCTGCTGATCGCCGTGATGCCGGTGCTGGCTGGCGCCATCACCATGGTGCTGACCGACCGCCACTTCGGCACGAGCTTCTTCTCGGCCGCCGGCGGTGGTGACCCAGTGATGTACCAGCACATCTTCTGGTTCTTCGGCCACCCCGAGGTGTACATCATGATCCTGCCCGCGTTCGGGATCATCTCGCACGTGGTGCCGGCGTTCGCGCGCAAGCGCCTGTTCGGCTACAGCTCGATGGTGTACGCCACGGCGTCCATCGCCATCCTGTCGTTCATCGTCTGGGCGCACCACATGTTCACCACCGGCATGCCGGTGACCGGCCAGCTGTTCTTCATGTACGCGACGATGCTGATCGCGGTGCCGACGGCCGTGAAGATCTTCAACTGGATCGCCACGATGTGGCGCGGCTCGATGACCTTCGAGACGCCGATGCTGTTCGCCATCGGCTTCATCTTCGTGTTCACGATCGGCGGCTTCACCGGCCTGATCCCTGCCGTGGCCCCGATCGACATCCAGATCCAGGACACCTACTTCATCGTGGCGCACTTCCACTATGTGCTGGTGGCCGGTTCGCTGTTCGCGCTGTTCGCCGGCTTCTACTACTGGGGGCCGAAGTGGAGCGGGTTCATGTACAACGAGACGCGCGGCCAGATCCACTTCTGGGGCTCGCTGATCTTCTTCAACGTGACCTTCTTCCCGATGCACTTCCTGGGCCTGGCCGGCATGCCGCGTCGCTACGCGGACTACGCGGTCCAGTTCACGGACTTCAACGCGGTTGCGTCGATTGGCGCGCTGGGCTTCGGCCTGATGCAGGTGTATTTCTTCTTCTTCGTGGTGCTGCCGTCCTACCGGGGCGGCCAGGCTGCCGGCGACAAGCCGTGGGATGGCGCCGAGGGCCTGGAATGGACCGTGCCGTCGCCGGCGCCGTTCCACACCTTCGAAGAGCCGCCACAGGTGCGCTGAGTGATTGACGCCATGAAGCCGGAAACCCCGTCGCGCACGGACAGCCAGGGCCGCCAGGCCACCCAACGGGCCGCCAACCGGCGGCTGGGCCTGATCCTGCTGTCCATCGTGGTGGTGTTCTTCCTGGGATTCTTCGCCAAGATGGTGTTCCTTGGCGGTTGAGCGGAGATAGACGTGGACGCGCAGCAGAAGGCGGAAGACCGGGCAATCGAGCGACGCTTCAACCGCGGCATGCTGCTGCGGCTGCTGGTGGTGGTGGGCCTGATGTTCAGCTTCGGCTATGCGCTGGTGCCGCTGTACAAGAAGATCTGCGAGGTCACCGGCATCAACGTGGTGACCACGCGCGATCTGTACGGCGGATCGCTGAAGAAGAACACCCAGGTGGACAAGAGCCGCACGATCACGGTGGAGTTCGACTCCAACGCGCGCGGGCCGTTCGCGTTCCGCCCGGTGAAGTCCTCGATGGAAGTGCATCCGGGCGAGCTGACGACCATCGTCTACGAAGTGGCCAACGGGCAGTCGCGCGATATTTCCGCGCAGGCCATCCCGAGCTACGCGCCCAAGCAGGCCACCGAGTACTTCAAGAAGGTGGAGTGCTTCTGCTTCAAGCAGCAGACGCTCAAGGCCAGCGAGGCGCGCGAGATGCCGGTGGTGTTCGTGATCGATCCGAACCTGCCCAAGGATGTGAAGACGATCACGCTGTCGTACACCTTCTTCGAGATCGGCACGCCGGTGGCGCAGACGGCGGCGCCGGCGGGGCAGGGAAGCTGAGATGGGTGTGACGCCAGACCCGCAGGATCCGCTTCAGCGCAAGGCGTCGTTCGCGCAGACGGTGCGCGCGGTGCTGTGGTCGTTCATCGGCCTGCGCAAGGGGTCGGAGCACGAGACCGACATGGCGCGGCTGAACCCGGTGCACGTGATCATCGCCGGCCTGATTGCCGCGGCGCTGTTCGTGGCGATTTTGATCGGCATCGTGAAGACCGTGGTGGGATGAAGCTGTCCCCGAAAAAATAAGAGAAGTACGAGCACACCACCGGCAGGGAGGTCGGCCGGCGGTGCGGAACTACAACGAATCAGAGACACTGAGCTGGAGATAGAAGAATGAGTGCGAATCGCGCAAATGCTCCGTACTACTTCGTACCGGGCCCGTCGCGCCACCCCATCACGGCGGCCTTCGGCTTGCTGATGACCGGCGCCGGCGCCGCGGGTTGGGTCAACGGCCAGTCGTGGGCCCCGTTCCTGTGCGGCTTCGGCCTGCTGTGGTTCCTGTTCGTGCTCAAGAGCTGGTTCGGCGACGCCATCCGCGAGTCGGAAGGCGGCCTGTACGGCAAGAACATCGACGTCTCGTTCCGCTGGTCGATGGGCTGGTTCATCTTCTCCGAGGTGATGTTCTTCGCGGCCTTCTTCGGCGCGTTGTTCTACGCCCGCACCATCGCCATGCCGTGGCTGGGCGACCTGAACAACAAGATCATCTGGCCGGACTTCGCGGCCGTGTGGCCCAACCTCGGCCCGGCGGGCACGGTGGAGAGCTTCCAGACCATGGGTCCGTGGCCGATCCCCACGATCAACACGGCGCTGCTGCTGACCTCCGGCGTCACGCTGACCTGGGCGCACCACGCGCTGCTGGCCGGCAAGCGCAGCCAGCTGATCCAGGGCCTGGTGCTGACCATCCTGCTCGGCGCGCTCTTCATGTGCCTGCAGGTCTACGAGTACATGCACGCCTACTCGGAACTGAACCTGAAGCTGACCTCCGGGGTCTATGGTTCGACGTTCTTCCTGCTGACCGGCTTCCACGGCTTCCACGTGACCATGGGCGCGATCATGCTGGCGGTGGTGCTGGGCCGCGTGCTGCGCGGACACTTCACGCCGCAGCACCACTTCGCGTTCGAAGGCGCCGCCTGGTATTGGCACTTCGTTGACGTGGTCTGGCTCGGCCTCTACGTGGTGGTGTACTGGCTGTAAAGACAGGAACGGGCCGCTGCGGCGGTCCTGCGGTACAAGACGAAGCGCCGCGGAGGACGATCCTCGCGCGGCGCTTTTTGTTTTGGGGACTGGCAGCCGCTCAGGGCGACATATGGATGCCGGTGCTGTGGATCCATCCCATCCAGTTGGCGAACAGGATGAACAGGAACAGCGCCACCGAGAAGCCGACGCGCAGCATCAACGAGCGCATCATGTTGGGGGTGCGGCCACGGTCGCGCATCATGAAGAACAGCGCGGAGGCCAGGCTGCCGATGATCAGAATGAAGGCGACGATGATGACGAAGCGCATGCTGGAGCGAAGGGAGGCCGCGGGTCACGAAAGTGGCCATTATGGCACCGTGGCCTCGCGAGGCCATTCGTGACGACCCGCAATCGGGGGAGCCTGTGGCGCCCGCCGGGGACGGTGCCGCTGGTGGCGGCACTGACCGTGGTCGTCGTGACCTGCGCGCTCGGCAACTGGCAATTGCGCCGGGCCCACGAGAAGGTGGACCGCGCCGCGCGGCTGGCCGCGCTGGCGGCGCAGGCGCCGGTGGACCTGAACACGGCCCGCATCGACGCCACGCAGGTGGTCGACCGCCGCGTACGCGCCCGGGGCCGCTTCGACGCCGCCCGCACCGTGTTGCTGGACAACCGCCCGCACGGCAACGGCTCGGACGGCCGCGCCGGCTTCCTGGTGCTGACGCCGCTGAAGCTGGCCGATGGCGGCGCCAGCGTGCTGGTGCTGCGCGGATGGCTGCCGCGCGACGCCCAGGACCGCACGCGGATCGCCCCGTTCCCCACGCCCGATGGCGACGTCACGGTGGACGGCACGGCGGTGGCCACGGCGCCGCGCGTCTACGGCCTCGGGCAAGACGCGTCGGCCGAAGCAGGGCAGAAGATCCGCCAGAATGTAGACTTGGCGGCGTTCGCCCGGGAAACCGGGGCGCCGCTACTGCCGTTGGTGATGCAGCAGGCCACCGATACCGGCGATGGCCTCGCGCGCGACTGGGCGGCCGCCGACCTCGGCGCGGACCGCCACTATGGCTACGCCGCCCAGTGGTTCGGCCTGGCCGCGCTGACCGTGGTGCTGGTGGCCGTGCTGGGCTGGCGCCGTGCGCGCCGGGACACCGCCCTGCCGAACCGATAACCGAACGATGAACGTACAGACGAACTCCATGCCATCGCAAGACCCCACGGCCACGCCGGACTCCCGCATCGATGCGCGCACGCGCCGTGGCCGCCTGCAGATGCTGATGCTGCTGCTGGTCTGCGCGTCGCCGGTCATCTTCTCGTATTTCACCTATTACGTGGTCAAGCCGAGCGGCGCCAGCACCAACTACGGCACGCTGGTCGATCCGCTGCGCCCGATGCCGCCGCTCAACGTGACCGACGAGCGCGGCGAGGCCGTGCCGCTGTCGTCCTTCCGGGGCAAGTGGCTGATGGTGATGACCGCCGCGTCCGCCTGCGACGAAGCGTGTGCCAAGCGGCTGTTCACGATGCGCCAGATCCGCGCGGGGCAGGGCCAGGACCGCGAGCGCATTACCCCGGTCTGGCTGATTTCCGATACGGGCACCGTGGACGAACGGCTGTCCAGCGCCTACAACGAACCCTATGCGGGCGTGCGCTTCCTGCGCATGGACGGCGCCGCGCTGCGCCAGTGGCTGCCGGCCGAACCGGGCGCCAGGGCTGAAGACACCGTGTACCTGATCGACCCGCTCGGCAACCTGATGCTGCGCTGGCCGAAGGAACCCGACCCGAAACAGATCAGCAGCGACCTGAAGAAGCTGCTCAAATTTTCCCGAATTGGCTGATTTGCGATGCTGCTCCAACTCGCCATCATTGGCATCCTGATTGCCCTGCTGCCGCTCTCGTACGTGCTGGTGCGGGGCAGCCGCGACAAGTATCGCAAGCTGGTCTGGGTCACCGCCTTCCTCACGCTGGACCTGATCATGTTCGGCAGCTTCACCCGACTGACCGATTCCGGCCTCGGCTGCCCGGACTGGCCCGGCTGCTACGGCCACTCGAACCCGCACGCGGCCATGGAGCCGATCCGCGCCGCCGAGACCGCGCTGCCGAGCGGCCCGGTCACGCTGGCCAAGGCGTGGATCGAGATGATCCATCGCTATTTCGCCATGGCGGTGGGTGTGCTGATCATCTCGTTGATGGTGCTGGCGTGGGTCAAGCGGCGCGAGCTGAAGCAGTCGCCGTGGTTCGCCACGGGGGTGTTCGTGCTGGTCTGCGTGCAGGGCTTGTTCGGCGCGCTCACCGTGACGATGAAGCTCCAGCCGATCATCGTCGTCACCCACCTGCTGCTGGCGATGGCGCTGCTGTCGTCGCTGATCGTGCTCGGCTCCCGCAATGACCCGCCGCACCCGGTGGCGCCGCAGGCGGCCTCGCTGCGCTGGGCGGCGTGGGTGGCGCTGGGCTTGCTGGTGCTCCAGATCTTCCTCGGCGGCTGGGTCAGCACCAACTACGCGGTGCTGGCCTGCACCGATTTCCCGCTCTGCAACGGCCAGCTGGTGCCCGAGATGGACTTCCGCCACGGCTTCACGCTCTGGCGCCAGCTCGGCATGACGGCCGATGGCGATTACATCCCGCACGCGGCGCTGGTGGCCATCCACTGGGTGCATCGCGGCTTCGCCTTCGTGGTGCTCGGCTTCCTGGCCTGGTTCGGCCTGCGCGCGCGCCGGATGGAGGGCCTGACGCGCCACGCCACATGGCTGCTGGCCGTGCTGGCGCTGCAACTGGCCACCGGCATGTCCAATATCGTGTTCGACTGGCCGCTTGGCGCGGCGGTGGCGCACAACGGCGGCGCGGCCCTGTTGCTGATGCTGTTGCTCCGTCTCCACTACAATATCGGCCTCGCGACCCTCGCGACACGTTATGCCGGCGCCGCTGCTCAATCCGCCTCAGCCGCGCGCGCCACATGAAGGACAAGATGCCCCCCGTGGTCTCCGCTACCCAACCTCATTCCTCCGTGGGCCGAATTCGGCACCTGGCTCGCCAATATGCCGCGCTGACCAAGCCGCGCGTCACGCAACTGGCCGTGTTCTGTGCCGTCATCGGCATGTTCCTGTCGACGCCCGGCATGGTGCCCTGGTCGGTGCTGCTCGGCGGTGCCGCTGGCATCTGGCTGCTGGCCGGTGCCGCGTTCGCCATCAACTGCCTGGTCGAGCAGAAAGTCGATGCGCTGATGCGCCGCACCGCGTGGCGGCCTTCCGCCACCGGTGAGATCTCCAGCGCGCAGACGCTGGTGTTCTCGGCCATCCTCGGCGGCGCCGGCATGTGGCTGCTGCACGTGTTCGCCAATGACCTGACGATGTGGCTGACCTTCGCCACCTTCCTCGGCTACGCCGTGGTCTACACGATCCTGCTCAAGCCGGCCACGCCGCAGAACATCGTCATCGGCGGGCTGTCGGGCGCCATGCCGCCTGCGCTGGGCTGGGCCGCCGTGGCCGGCACGGTGCCGGCCGAGGCGTGGTTCCTGGTGCTGATCATCTTCACGTGGACCCCGCCGCACTTCTGGGCGCTGGCCCTGTATCGCCGCGCCGACTACGCCAAGTCCGGCCTGCCGATGCTGCCGATCACCCATGGCGAAAAGTACACGCTGCTTCACATTTTGCTGTACACGCTGGTGATGATCGCCGCCACGCTGCTGCCGTTCGTCTACGGCATGAGCGGCTATATCTACCTCGCCGCCGCGCTGGGCCTGGGGCTGGTGTTCCTCGGCTACGCCTGGAAGCTGTTCCGCAACTACTCGGACGCGCTAGCGCAACGCACCTTCCGCTATTCGATCCTGTACCTCTCGCTGCTGTTCGCGGCGTTGCTGGTGGATCACTACTTCAAGTTCGTGCCGCAGGTCTGATGGCCCGCCTGCGGCATCTTGCCGCGCCCGGAGGCCAGCGCCGATGTGATCGGCGATACTTCCGGGCACCTCTCCCGACCACCGCGTATCCCGATGACTCTCCCCGGCTCTCCGTCCCTCCTTGCCCAGTTCCGCCGCCTCTGCCTGCTGGCACTCTGCACGGCTCTGCTGGCCGCCTGCGGGCAGCCCAAGCCCTCGTTCAAGAACGTGGATATCTCGGGCGCCACCGAGTTCGGCAAGGACTTCGCGCTGCTGGACCCGAGCGGCAAGACCCGGACGATGGCTGACTTCAAGGGCAAGGCCGTGGTGATGTTCTTCGGCTACACGCACTGCCCGGACGTCTGCCCGACCACGATGGCCGAGCTGAAGGCGGTGATGGACAAGCTCGGCCCGGACGCCGACAAGGTCCAGGTGCTGTTCGTGACCGTGGACCCGGAACGCGACACGGGCGCGCTGCTCGGCCAGTACGTGCCCGCCTTCGACGCCCGCTTCCTGGGCCTGCGCCCGGCCGACGAGGCGGCGCTGAAGAAGGTGACCAAGGACTTCAAGGTCTTCTACGCCAAGGTGCCGGGCACCTCGCCGAACAACTACACCGTGGATCACTCGGCCGGCAGCTATGTGTTCGATACCAACGGCCAGCTGCGCCTGTTCCTGCGCCACGGCCAGGGGCCGGACCCGATCGCGCATGATTTGAAGCAGCTGCTGTCGTAAGGCGAAGGCAAGACAAAAAAAGGGCCGGTCGCAAGACCGGCCCTTCTGCATTGCGGGGAGCGCAGGATCAGGCGAAAGCCGCCAGCGCACCCTTCATCTTCTTCATCGCGGCCGCCTCGATCTGGCGGATGCGCTCGGCGGAGACGCCAAACTCGTCGGCCAGCTCATGCAGCGTGGCGCCGCCCGAGCCGTCGTCGTTCACGTCCAGCCAGCGTGCCTCGATAATGCGGCGGCTGCGGGCATCCAGACGCTCCAGCGCCTCGACCAGCCCTTCGACCTGCATGCGGTCCTGGCGCTTGGCTTCGAGCACGCGGGTCGGCTCGTTGTGGTTGTCCGCCAGATACGCGATGGGGGCGAATTCCTCCTCGCCGTCGTCGATCTGGCCTTCCAGCGCCAGGTCGCCGCCCGACAGGCGGGTCTCCATCTCCATCACTTCTTCGGGCTTCACGTTCAGTTCGCGCGCCACGGCTTCCACCTGCTCGGGCGTGAACGTGTGTGCGCCGGTCTTGTGGCTGCGCAGGTTGAAGAACAGCTTGCGCTGGGCCTTGGTGGTCGCCACCTTGACCATGCGCCAGTTCTTCAGCACGTATTCGTGGATTTCGGCCTTGATCCAGTGCATCGCGTACGACACCAGACGCACGCCCTGATCCGGGTCGAAGCGCTTCACGGCCTTCATCAGGCCGATGTTGCCTTCCTGGATCAGGTCCGCATGCGGCAGGCCGTAGCCCAGGTACTGGCGGGCGATGGACACCACCAGACGCAGGTGGGACATCACCAGCCGGCGGGCGGCATCGACGGATTCATGGTCGCGCAGGTCGCGCGCGAGGCGCTGCTCTTCCTCGGCGGTCAGCAGCGGAATCCGGTGGATAGCCTGGATGTAGCTATCCAGATTGCCCACCGCGGCCGGGAAGGCGAGCGCGAGGCTGCCAGCGGCGGCATTCTTGGGGGCCATCGGCAGACGGCCAGAAATCTTGGTTGGGTCGGCAGACAGAACTGCGGTCACGCTTATTGCTCCTTTCGCATCCGGCGGTAGGTTGCCGGCGTGCCTCGATTCCAGAATCGGAAGAGTCACTGCACTGCAACGCATATTAGCACTCAGGTTCGGCGAGTGCTAAGTTAGAGCTTCTATAGGGTTGATAGTTCCGGACAATGAATGTCGCTGTTGGGATAGTCTAATGGGCCTCGGTGCGGCGTCCGCGCCTTGTCTGGCAAGGGCTGGCGGGCCGCCAGCGTCGCGTACCATGATTAGAGGGAACTCGCCCCGATCGGTTTCATCGTGATTTCGGGATGCTGTATTGCGCATTTCGCTACACTGGCGGCCGGCTTTCCGCTGTTTTCCCGTTGTTATCCCATTGCCAGGAGTCCTGTCATGTCTGCCATCGAACACTTGCTCAAGCCCCATGTGCGGGACATCGGCGAGTTCACGGTCCGCCGCCTGCTGCCCGCCGCCGCCACGCAGACCGTGGGCCCCTTCATCTTCTTCGATCACCTCGGTCCTGTGTCGATGCCGCCGGGTAATGGCATGGATGTGCGCCCACATCCACATATCGGCCTCGCGACCGTGACGTATCTGTTCGAAGGCGAGATCATGCACCGTGACAGCCTCGGCAGCGAGCAGGTGATTCGCCCTGGCGACGTGAACTGGATGACCGCCGGCATCGGCATCACGCACTCGGAGCGTTCGCCAGACGCCGCGCGCCAGGCCGGTCCGCTGCTGCATGGCATCCAGACCTGGGTGGCGCTGCCGAAGGCGCATGAGAAGGATCCGCCGTCGTTCCACCACCACCCGGGCGCCACGTTGCCCAAGCTGGAGCTTCCCGGCGTGCGGATGATCGTGATTGCCGGCGACGCCTTCGGCGCGGAATCCCCGGTCCGCGTGTACAGCCGCACGCTTTACGTGGCCATCGACATGGAAGCCGGCGCGACGCTGGTGATTCCGCCCGAGCACGTGCAGCGCGGGCTCTATCCGGTGGAAGGCGATGTGACGATCGATGGCGAGGCGCTGGCGGGGGAACACCTCGCCGTGCTGGTGCCGGGCGAGCCGGCCACGCTGACCGCGACCACCGCCGCGCGCGTGATGCTGCTGGGCGGCGATCCGACCGACGGCCATCGCTTCATCTACTGGAACTTCGTGGCGAGCACCAAGGAAGACATCGACGACGCCGCGCGCCGCTGGGAGAACGACGAGTTCCCGCACGTGCCGGGCGAGACCGAGCGGATTCCGCTGCCTCCGCGCCGGCCTTAATCGGCTCTAATCGTCCGTAATCGTCCGTAATCGTCAGACCGGGCTTGCCCAGGCCACGCGCGTGGCCTGCTTCAGGCAGTCCTGGATGGTCGCTACCTGCGTGGCGATGGGCGCCGGCACCGGCGCGTTCCCATCGAGCACCTTGCGGATCCAGGCGGCCGTCAGGCCGACGTCGGTGCCCGGCGGCAGTTCGGGCACGTCGCCAATCGACCCGCCTACCGGATCGACCAGCGTCCGCTGATGGCCGTCGTGCAGCCAGTCGATGCGGCCGCTGCGGCGGGCATCCGCCACCACTTCCCCTTCGGTACCGCGCGCCAGCAGCACGTTGGCAGGCTCGTGGGAGAAGTAATCGGTCAGCGTCTCGCGGTATTCGGGATGGGTGTAGCTATAGAGCCGCAACGCCTCGGCCGGCGTGTGGCTGCCCACCGGCTGCAGCATCTTGACGATGGTGTGCGAGGAATTGCGCAGGCCGATGATTGGACGCTTGTCGAGCAGGCGCGAAAGCGCTGGAGACAGCACATCGATCGGCAGTACGGCCAGCGGATTGGCGGCGTCGCGCAACTGGTCCTGCGCGGCCTGCGTGGTGGCGCAGAGCGGCACGCCGAGCGCCTCGAACAGCTGCATGCTCGTCACCCGGCCGTTGAACTCGCGCGAGCCGTGCACCAGCGTCGGCACGCCTTCGCGCGCCAGCAGCAGCGCCAGCAGCGGCACCAGATTCGGCTGCTTGCGCGCGCCGTTGTAGCTGGGGATGACGACCACGGGCTTGTCCGGCGGCGGCGCCAGCGCGGCGCAGTGTCCGTGGGCGGCCTCGAGCATGCCGGCCAGCTCGTGCGGCGCCTCGCCCTTGATCCGGTAGGCCATCAGCACGGCGCCCAGTTCGATGTCGGAGACGCGGCCGGCCAGCATCGCATCGAACAGCACCTGGGCGTCCTCGCGGGGCAGCGCCCGGGCGCCATTGACCCCGCGGCCAATCTCCTTGATGTACTTGCTGGCCGAAAACGGCGGAAGGGTCGGGGCGGCAGATGTCATGGCGGGAGGGGATATGTGGATCGTTCTGCCGTTCATGATAGCGGAGCAGGGCGGCTTCGCCCACGCCCGCCATCCCACGCATCCCCGCCGGGGTCAGGCTGCCTCGCGCAGCGCCGGGTTGCGCTGCTTGCGGTAGAGGAAGTCCAGCACGGCGGTGCGGCAGGCGTGGTAGCCCTTGTCGTCGGCCAGCGCCACGCGGTCGCGCGGGCGGGGGAGGTCCACCTTCAGGATCTCGCCCACCGTGGCCGCCGGACCGTTCGTCATCATGACGATGCGGTCCGCCAGCAGCACCGCTTCGTCCACATCGTGCGTGACCATGACCACGGTGCTTTGGGTGCGGGCGACGATCTTGATGAGTTCGTCCTGCAGGTGGGCGCGGGTCAGCGCGTCCAGCGCGCCGAACGGCTCATCCATCAGCAACACCTTCGGCGACATGGCCAGCGCCCGGGCGATGCCCACGCGCTGCTTCATCCCGCCCGAAATCTCGTGCGGATACTTGCTCTCGGCGTGCGTGAGGCCGACCAGCGCCAGGGTGTCCTGGGTGCGCGCCTTGAGCTGGGCGCGGCTCTCCGTGGCGGCGAACACGCGCTCCACGCCCAGGTAGACGTTCTCGAAGCACGTCATCCACGGCAGCAGCGAGTGATTCTGGAACACCACGGCGCGCTCCGGCCCCGGTCCGGCAATCTCGCGCCCGGCGCAGATCAGCGCGCCCGTGGTGGGCGTGGTCAGACCGGCAATCAGGTTCAGCAGCGTGGACTTGCCGCAGCCCGAATGCCCGATCAGCGTGATGAACTCGCCCTCGGCAATGCCCAGGTTGATGTCGCGCAGGGCCACGAACGGCCCCTTGCGCGTCTTGAAGGTCTGGCCCACGTTCTCGATGCTGACAAACTTTTCCATGGCGATGGCTCCTTCGGGGGGCGGTCAGTTGTTGCCGTAGCTGAAGCGGCGGGCCAGCGCGAGCAGCAGGTGCTCGAGGATCAGGCCCACCACGCCGATGATGAAGATGGCGATGACGATGTGCTCCACCTTGAGGTTGTTCCACTCGTCCCAGAGCCAGAAGCCGATGCCGGTGCCGCCCGTGAGCATCTCGGCCGCCACGATCACCAGCCACGCGGTGCCGATCGAGAGCCGCACGCCGGTCAGCATGTAGGGCAGCACGGCCGGGAACAGCACCTTGCGGAACACCTTCCATTCGGAGAGATCGAGCACGCGCGCCACGTTCAGGTAGTCCTGCGGCACGCGCGTCACGCCGACGGCCGTGTTGATGATCATCGGCCAGATCGAGCAGATGAAGATGGCCCAGATGGCGGCCGGGTTGGCCGCCTTGAACAGCAGCAGCCCGATCGGCAGCCACGCCAGCGGCGAAACCGGGCGCAGCAGGCTGATCACCGGCGCCGCCATCGCATTCAGGAAGGCGAAGCGGCCCAGCAGGAAGCCGGCCGGAATGCCGACCACCGCCGCCAGCCCGAAGCCCGCCGCCACGCGCGCCAGCGAGGCCAGGATGTTCCAGCCGATGCCCTGGTCGTTCGGCCCGTTGCGATAGAACGGATCGGAGAAGAGCGGCACAGCCGCGTTCCACGTGGCGCCCGGCGTGGGAATCGCCGGAATCATCGTGGCAATGCCGTGCCAGACCAGCAGGAACAGGACGAAGCCGACCAGCGGCGGCACCGTCTTGCGCACGACGGCGCCAAGCGCCTCGCGGCGGGCGGCCATCCGCTCTTGCGCGGCCAGTTGCGCCGCCCGGCGGCGGGTTTGCTCCTTGGTGTCGGTGTCGACAAGGTCCGAAGTCATGGCGGGTGTGCCTTCCGGGGCGGGGTGGGCAATGGCATTCACGTCTGGCTCCTGAGGTGAGGGCAGCGGGACATCAAGGAAACGACGAGGTCAGGCTTTGATCTTGAATCCATCGGCATAGGCCTTGGGGTCCTTGGTGGCATCCCAGGTCACGCCGTCGATCAGCTTGGCGGTGCGGAAATCGCTCTTGGGCACGGCCACCTGCGCGGCGGCGGCGGCCTGCTTGAAAATATCGATCCGGTTCACCTGCTTGGCCACGGCCAGGTAGTCCGGGTGCTCCTTGAGCAGGCCCCAGCGCTTGTGCTGCGTGAGGAACCACATGCCGTCGGACAGGAACGGGTAGTTGGCCGCGCCGTCCTGGTAGAACTTCATCGAATCGGGGTCGTCCCAGGTCTTGCCCAGGCCGTTGCTGTAGCGGCCCAACATGCGGTCCAGGATGATGTCCATGTCGGTATTCACATAGGACTTGGCGGCGATGGTCTCGGCGGTCTTGCGGCGGTTCGAGGTCGAGGCGTCGATAAACTTCGAGGCTTCGAGGATGGCGGCGACCATCGCCCGTGCGGTGTTGGGGTTCTTCTGGACGAATTCCGCCGTGGTGCCGAGCGTCTTCTCGGGGTGGTCCTTCCAGATCGCCTGGGTGGTTTCCACGGTAAATCCGATCTTGTCGGCGATGGCGCGCGCGCCCCACGGCTCGCCCACGCAGAAGCCGTCCATATTGCCCACGCGCATGTTGGCCACCATCTGCGGCGGCGGGACGGTGATGGCCTTGGCATCCTGCATCGGATTGATGCCGTTGGCGGCCAGCCAGTAGTAGAGCCACATCGCGTGGGTGCCGGTGGGGAAGGTCTGGGCGAACACGTAGTCGCGCCGCTCCTTCATCATCAGTGCCTTCAGGCTGGCGCCGTCCTTCGCGCCTTTTTCGGCGAGTTTCGATGACAGCGTGATGGCCTGGCCGTTGTGGTTCAGGTTCATCAGCACGGCCATGTCCTTCTTCGGGCCGCCGATGCCGAGCTGCACGCCATAGATCAGGCCATAGAGCACGTGGGCGGCGTCGAGTTCGCCGTTGACGAGCTTGTCGCGCACGCTGGCCCAGTTGGCTTCCTTGCTTGGCGTGATCTTGATGCCGTACTTCTTGTCCAGGCCGAGCGTGGACGCCATGACCACCGAGGCGCAGTCCGTCAGCGGGATGAAGCCGATGCGGACTTCGGATTTTTCCGGGGCGTCGGAGCCGGCCGCCCAGGCGCCGCTGCGCACCAGCGGATCCACCAGCGTCATCACGCCGGCCCCGGCGATGGTGGCCAGCACGCGGCGCCGGCT
Organism: Cupriavidus sp. 01L43; assembly: GCF_056399925.1. Taxonomy (NCBI): domain Bacteria; kingdom Pseudomonadati; phylum Pseudomonadota; class Betaproteobacteria; order Burkholderiales; family Burkholderiaceae; genus Cupriavidus; species Cupriavidus sp. 01L43. Next base: position 43,881 of record NZ_JBFTSH010000003.1, on the reverse strand, counting down.
CTGGCTGGCTGGGGCTGCGTCGGGAGTGGCAGGGACCACGGCGGCGGGCAGGGGCTTGGCGTCTTTGAGGCGAGAGGGCATGGCGATGGCTCCGAAAAAAGAAAAAGGCGTCCCGACCCGCAGCCCGCCTTCGCCAGCTTGCAGTTCAGGACGCCGTTGTCCCGCCGCGCGTGCCATGGTGGACAGCGCGGACGCGTTGTTCAGGTTGTGAGTTCGGGTGCTTCGAGCTTCGTGCTTCGGTACCACGCGGCCGTCGTTGGCCGTGCAGGCGATAACGCAAGCCACGTGCCAGCGTCGTTGCGGCGCACAAGCGCGCGGAAAACCTGCCGGAAATCCCGATCTGGAGGCAGCGCGGGGCGGGTCCGCCCGGGGTCGGTGCGGACGGTGGGCCGTGGCGGGGCACGGCGGATGGATGGGCGGGTAATGGACTGCGCGAACTAGTGCGGGCCGGCCCGGCCCGCAGCGCCAGAGTTGTGCAACGCACCAGCTGCGTGCGGGCGGGGAGGGTGCTCATTCGCCACTGTATGCGGCCGTACGCATGGGTGTATGCTTTTGGCCTACCGCGCCGCGCCGGCGCGGATTCCCTCAGAAAAACAGTCTGGAGAGTTTGGATGACCGAGTTCGTTTTCGAGCCGCAAGCCCCCGTTGGCGTCCCCGTGCGCGGTAGCCGCGCAAGCTTTCCCGTGCGCCGGGTTTATTGCGTGGGCCGCAACTATGCCGCCCATGCGCGCGAAATGGGCTCGGACCCGGATCGTGAACCGCCGTTCTTCTTCTGCAAGCCGTCCGACGCGGTGAGCTACGTGGCCGACGGCACCGAAGGCACCTTCCCGTACCCGCCGGGCACCAGCAATTGCCACTATGAAGTGGAGCTGGTGGTGGCCATCGGCAAGGGTGGCAAGGATATCCCGGTCGAGCAGGCCGCCAGCCACGTCTACGGCTACGCCCTCGGCCTGGACATGACGCGCCGCGACCTCCAGAACGAATCGAAGAAGACCGGCCGCCCCTGGGAGACCGGCAAGGCATTCGACAAATCGGCGCCGATCGGCCCGATCCTGCCGGTGTCCGAGATCGGCCATCCGCAGAAGGGCGCGGTCACGCTGGCGGTGAACGGCGTGGAGAAGCAGCGCGGCGATCTGTCGGACCTGATCTGGTCGGTGCCCGAGATGGTGTCGTACCTCTCGAAATTGTTCGAATTGCAGCCCGGCGACCTGATCTACAGCGGCACGCCCGAAGGCGTGGGCCCGGTGGTGAAGGGCGACGTCATGCTGTGCCGCATCGAGGGTGTGGGCGAGTTGACCGTCAAGGTGGCCTGAGCCGATGCTGAAGCTCTACAGCTACTTCCGCAGCTCGGCTTCGTTCCGCGTGCGTATCGCGCTGGAACTGAAGGGCCTGCCGTACGAGTACGCGGGAGTGCACCTGCTCAAGGAAGGCGGCATGCAGCTCAAGCCCGAGTATCGCGCGCTCAACGCCGATGGCGTGGTGCCGACGCTCGTGGCCGACGGCAAGCCGCTGATCCAGTCGATGGCGATCATCGAATACCTGGATGAAACGCACCCCGAGCCGCCGCTGCTGCCGGCCAACCCGCTGGACCGCGCCATCGTGCGCGGACTGGCGCAGGAAATCGCCTGCGAGATCCATCCGCTGAACAACCTGCGCGTGCTGAAGTACCTCAAGCACACGCTGGGCGTGGCGGAGGAGGCGAAGGACGCGTGGTACCGGCACTGGATCGAGCAGGGCTTTGCCTCGCTCGAAGGCAACCTCCAGCAGATCGGCCGCGTGGGTCGGTACGCGTTTGGCGACACGCCGACGCTGATCGACCTGTGCCTGGTGCCGCAGGTATTCAACGCGCACCGGTTCAACGTCGATCTGGACCGATTCCCACAGATCGCGCGCACTCACGCGGCCTGCATGGAGCTGGAAGCCTTCCAGAAGGCCGCGCCGGCAGCGCAGCCGGATAGCGAGTAGTCCGCTTTTATCGGATGGTTCCGACGTTTGCAGGAAGCCCGGCAGCGATGCCGGGCTTTTTTGTTGCCGATTGGCCGATTGGCCGATTTGGCGGTTATGGGGCCAACGGCTTGCAGGCCGTATCACCGTGCCCGACGATGCAGCGCGTCAGGCGATTGCTGACGCCGCCAGCCGACCATTCGGCCATCACGTAGAGATAGGCACCGCTCCACGGACCCGGCTGGCCCGCCATGCCGGACAGGCGTCCGTCCGGCGTGAGCGTCGGCCGCCAGGCGGTAGAGGTGCAGAATGCGCCACTTCTCGTCAGGCACACGAGGCTCCAGGTGACGGGGGCCGTGACATCGAGCGCGGGGGCGGTACTGCGGACCGCTAGCTGGCCGTCTGTGACCACGTAGAGGCCGCTGGGAACGTCTGCCCCGGACGCCGCCGTGCCGGGCGTAGATGGGCCCACCGGCAAGACGATCTCCACCTTGTCGCCCACCGGGTCTTCCACCGGCACCACCTTGAGCTGCATGACGCCGCGCAGACCGGGTTTGTCGGCCGAGGTGGCGCGCAGCCAGAGCGACGGCACGCCGTAGCTCGCCCCGACGACGAGGTCCATCGTGTGATCGGGCGGGATGATGGGCGACACATCGGGCATGGTCAGCGTGCCATCGGCGGCCATGACAGCGCCCGGCGCCCACGGGGCGCAGTCGCTCACGCCGTAGTTGATGTCCATGCCGCACGAGAGCTCCCACTGCACCGACCGCAACGGATGGCCTGCATTGCCGAAGTAGGCCTGGAAGGTGTCGTCGTGCAGGTTGTGGACCGGGTAGGTCGGCAGGCTGTGCAAGCCGCTGTCATCGGTGTAGGTGGTCATGTCGTCGGTGGTGCGGCCGCCTGCGCCATAGCGTCGCCCGACGATGACGATCGTCGGCGCCTCCAGCGTCACCGATGCCTGGCGCATGACCAGATGGTCGGCCGTGCTGCGCACGGTGATCGAGACCTGCCGGCCGCCGGTGTTCAGTACAGCGTCCAGATCGGCGCCGCGCGGGGAGCGGTAGCGTCCGCTCGCCGAGATCGTGCCGACTGCCGCGTTGCCGCCGGGCACGCCATCGACCAGCCATTCCAGCGTGGCCGTGCCAAGGTTGCGGGTGGCGAGCGCGAACTGGATGCTCTTGCCGCCGGCCTTGTCGGCATCGAAGAACACCAGCGAGGCGGTACCGGGCGTCAGGTCGATCTGTGGCAGCCCGGACAGGCGCACCATCACTTCGTCGGTCGTGCTCCATTGCAGCTTGTTCACGCTGGCGCCGCCGCCGAGGTTGCCGATGCGCACCGAGAACCTGCCGTCGACCGCATCGTCCGGCACGGACACGGACGTGATACCGGCGTCCAGCGTGATCGCGGCGTGGCCGCTGGTGGCATAGCCCCCGGGCGCCTCGGTGAACGTGGCGGTCAGGTACGCCTGGCCAGAGTAGGGCACGCCGGCTGGATCGAGCACCTTGATGCGCATGGCGCGGGTGGTCCGGAAGTAGTCGCAATTCCACCAGCTGAAGTGATCGACATCGGCCTGCATCGCCAGGCCGGTGGGACTGTCGGGCGATGTCACCACAGTGCCCGCGATGCCGGTGGCCTGCCGCCACTGGCCGGTGCTGTCGTCCATGCTCCAGACCGGCACGGTATCGCCGGGGCGGAGCAGCTTGCCGTCAGGCGTGGTGGCGGCATAGAGCGGCACGGAGATCCGCGCGGTCTTGCCGGGCGCGAGCTTTAGCGGCTGGCCGTTCTGCGAGAACGAGAAATCGGCCATGCCCATGCTGACCATGATGCCGTCCAGGCCCGCCTGGCGCAGGTACGGTGTGCCCGGGAACCCTTCCGGATTGGCGGCCGCGCTGTAGGGCGTGATGTCGATCTGCACGATGCCGCTGACCGGCTTGCCGTCAGCGGTCACGAACGATCCGGGGGCCACGGTGACGCTGGCGCCGTCGCCGCCGGCAAAGGTGCCGCCGGACTCGAAGCCCGGCGCGGAGAGGGTCGTGCCGACAGGCAGCAGCGTGGCCGCGATGCGCGCGTCGCGCGCGGCGTTCACCGGCACGACCTGCGCCACGTAGCCGGGCTTCGACAGCCGCACCACGGCATCTCCGGTGGGCACCGCGAGCGCGGCGAAGTCGCCGCTGGCGGTCGTGGCGCCTTGGGCGACCATCGCCTTGCCATCGGCGTCGAACACCCTGACGGCGACATCGGCGGCAGGGCCCTGCGGATTGCCCCCGCCGGCTGCCTGGTAGACTTGGCCCGACAGGGCGATGGTCTGGCGCGGCACGGGCGGCGGATCGACCTTGCCGGTGCCTCCGCCTCCGCCGCCATTGTCATCGCCGCCGCACGCCGCCATCAGCGTGGCGACGCAAAGCGATCCGAGCCAGGCGCGCATCCTGCGTGGCTTCAACGTTCCATTCATGGTTCTCGTCCTCAGGTGAAAAATGCCGGGGGCGAGCCATTGCAGCAGCCATCCCTGGGACGACGGTTGATGTCAGTCAACGTTGGCCACGCAGCTAGTCCGGCCCCTTCCGGCAGCCAAACGGGCCTGCCGGAGGGGCAAGTCGCAGCGAGGCGCTAGCGATAAAACGAAAATGGCGAGCCCGGGGGCTCGCCATGCTGGTTTTGCAGGGGAAGCTGGCCAAAGCCAGCCGTGCTCAACCGAGCAGTGCTTCAGCGAATTCGTCCGCCTTGAATGGCTGAAGATCTTCCACCTTCTCGCCCACGCCGATGAAGTACACCGGCACCGGGCGCTGCCGGGCGATGGCGGCGAGGATGCCGCCCTTGGCCGTGCCATCCAGCTTGGTCACGATCAGGCCGGTCAGGCCCAGCGCGTCGTCGAAGGCGCGGGTTTGGGACAGGGCGTTCTGCCCGGTGTTGGCGTCGATCACCAGCAGCACCTCGTGCGGGGCCGTCGGCATCGACTTGCCGATCACGCGCTTCACCTTCTTCAGTTCTTCCATCAGATGCAGCTGCGTGGGCAGGCGCCCAGCGGTGTCCGCCATCACGATGTCGATCTTGCGCGCGCGCGCCGCGTTCACGGCGTCGAAGATCACTGCCGCCGCGTCGCCGCCTTCCTGGGCGACCACGGTGACGTTGTTGCGCTCGCCCCAGATCGTCAGTTGCTCGCGCGCGGCGGCGCGGAAGGTGTCGCCGGCCGCCAGCAGCACCGACTGGTGGTAGGCCTGGAAGTGCTTGCACAGCTTGCCGATGCTGGTGGTCTTGCCGGCGCCGTTCACGCCCGCGATCATCATCACCAGCGGCTGCTCGCGGCCCAGTTCCATGGTCTTCTCGAGCGGGCGCAGCAGGTCGGTCAGCAGCTCGCGCAGGGCGATCTTCACGGCTTCGGCGGTCTCGAGGCGCTCGTTCTTTACGCGGCGGCGCAGTTCGCCGAGCAGGAACTCGGTGGCTTCGACGCCGGCGTCGGCCATCAGCAGCGCGGTTTCGAGTTCCTCGAACAGGGCCTCGTCCACCTTCACGCCGACGAACAGCGTGCCGAGGTTTCGGCTCGTCTTCGACAGCCCGGCACGCAGGCGCGTCATCCAGCCACGCTTGGCCTCGGCGGTCTGGGTTGGCGGCGGCGTTAGTTCGAGTTCCTCGACAACCGGCGGCTCATAGGCGACCGGCGCCGGCGGCGGAGGCGGCACTTGGGCGGGAACCGGGACCGGCACGGGCACCGGGGCAGGCACCGGAGCGGGAACCGGGGCAGGTGCGGGGGCCGGAACCGGGACGGGGACAGGCACCGGAACAGGAACAGGCACCGGCACGGGGACCGGAACCGGAACCGGGGCAGGCGTTGGAGCTGGAGCGGGGACAGGCAAGGGCGCCGGCGCCGGGCTGGGCGACGGCTGGGGTTGGGGGGCAGCGGTGGGCGAGGCCACCGGTGCCGGCGTGATGGCCGGCGCCGGCTCGGCAGCCGGCGGCTCGGCGGGCGCAGGGGCCGGCTCGGCCTTGCGCTTCTTCCAGAAACTAAACATTAGGGAAAGGGGTCAATACCCCGGTAGAATCAATCGCCAAAATTCTAGCAGACGGGGTCGCATGAACCATTGCGCTGTCTTGTCCGGAGCGGGCGCCGCCCGAATCCGATCAATGCCCACCGCCCGCCTCTCGCGGCGCGTCCTTCCCACACTGGTTGCTGCTTTCGCCTTCTCCGGCCTGTCAGGATTGCCCGGATTTGGCGGATTCGCCGGATTTAGTGGCGCGGCGATGGCCCAGACCACCGCGCCCACGCCGCAGGGCCCGCCTTCCGGAGCGCGGACCGCTTCCGCGGTGGGCCAGCCCCAGGCGGGCACCACCGAATTCCAGCTCTCCAACGGCATGCGCGTGATCGTCAAGGAAGACCATCGCGCGCCCACCGTGGCGCACCAGATCTGGTACCGCACGGGCGGCATCGACGAGGTGAGCGGCACCACGGGCGTGGCCCACATGCTCGAACACATGATGTTCAAGGGCACGCCGAAGGTGCCGGTGGGCGAGTTCTCGCGCCAGATCGCCATGCTCGGCGGTCGCGAGAACGCCATGACCAACCGCGATTTCACGCTCTACTACCAGCAGATCGCCAAGCAGTACCTGCCGAGGATGATGGAGCTGGAGGCCGACCGCATGGCCAACCTCATCATCAAGAAGGACGAATTCGACCGCGAGATGAAAGTCGTGATGGAGGAGCGCCGCCTGCGCACCGACGACTCCCCGCGCGGCACCGTCTACGAGCAGCTACTGGCCACGGTCTACACCGCCGCCGCCTACCGGCATCCGGTGATCGGCTGGATGGACGACCTCGTCAACATGCGCGTGGAGGACGTGCAGGCCTGGTACAAGGCCTGGTACGTGCCGAACAACGCGCTGCTGGTGGTGACCGGCGACGTCAAGCCGGACGAGGTGCGCGCGCTGGCCGAACGCTACTACGGCAAGCTCAAGCCGCGCGCGCTGCCGCTGCGCAAGACCCAGCTCGAGGCTACCCAGAAGGGCATCAAGCGCATCTGGGTCAAGGCGCCGGCCGAGAACCCGTACATGGTCATGGCCTACAAGGTGCCGCGCCTGCATGACGTGGAGAAGGATGTCGATCCGTACGCGCTGGAGGTGCTGTCCGCCGTGCTGAACGGCTACGACAACGCCCGCCTGACCCGCGAACTGGTGCGCGAGCAGCGCCTGGCCGACGACGTGAACGTGGGCTACGACAGCATCAATCGCGGCGAATCGCTGTTCGTGCTCGACGGCACCCCGGCCAACGGCCACACCACGGACGAGATCGAAAAGGCCCTGCGCGAGGAAATCCAGCGCATCGCGAAGAACGGCGTGTCCGAGGAAGAGCTGAAGCGCGTCAAGGCGCAGGTGGTGGCGGGCCAGATCTACAAGCGCGACTCGGTATTCGGCCAGGGCATGGAGATCGGCACGGCTGAGATCTCCGGCATCTCGTGGCGCCAGATCGACCGCATGCTCGACAAGATCAAGGAAGTCACGCCAGCCCAGGTGCAAGCCGTGGCGGCAAAGTATTTCAACGATGACAACCTGACCGTGGCCACGCTGGTGCCGCAGCCGATCGACCCCAACAAGCCCAAGACTGCCGCCCCGGAAGGGCTGCGTCACTGAGGAGCCACGATGTCCTTGTCCGTCATGACGATTGCCTCGCCACGGATGGTGCGCCGGCTGGCCGGGGTGGCCTGCGGGGCGATTGCCCTCCTGGCCGGCTCCGTGGCCCAGGCCGCGCTGCCCATCGAGAACTGGACGGCCTCCACCGGCGCGAAGGTGTTCTTCGTGCCGAGTCCGTCGATTCCGATGCTCGATGTCAATATCGATTTCGACGCCGGCGGCCGCTACGACCCGCCCGGCAAGGCCGGATTGGCCACGCTGACCGCCGCGCTGCTCGACAAGGGCGCGGCCGCCCAGGACGGCCAGCCCGCGCGCAATGAAGCCCAGGTGGCCGATGCCTTCGCCGACACGGGTGCCGATTTTGGCGGCGCGGCTGGCGGCGACCGTGGCGGCATCGGCCTGCGCACGCTGACCGCCTCGCCAGAACGTGAGCAGTCACTACGGCTGGCCGGGCAGCTGATCAAGGCGCCGACCTATCCGGCGGCCGTGGTCGAGCGCGAGAAGCAGCGCCTGATTACCGCGATCCGCGAGGGCGACTCGCGTCCCGGCGTGATCGCCGACAAGACGCTGTCAAAGGCCGTGTATCCGAACCATCCGTACGGAGTGTCGGCCACGCCGGAATCGGTGGCCGCCATCTCGCGTGATGACCTGCTGAAGTTCTGGCGCGACAACTACACCGCCAAGCGCGCCGTGGTCACGCTGATCGGCGCCATCGACCGCAAGCAGGCCGAGCAGATCGCCGAAGACCTGACGCGCGGCCTCCCCGACGGCGTGGCCGCGCCCAAGGTGCCGGACGTGCAGATGACGATTCCGGGCAGCGAGAAGCGCATCCCCCATCCGGCGCAGCAGGCCAGCGTGGCGATGGGCCAGCCGGCCATCGCGCGCGGCGACCCCGACTACTTCGCCCTGCTGGTGGGCAACTACGTGCTCGGCGGCGGCGGGTTCAGTTCGCGGTTGACTGACCAGGTGCGCGAGAAGCGCGGGCTGACCTACGGCGTGGACAGCTATTTCGCGCCGGCGAAGCAGCCCGGGCCGTTTGGCATCACGCTCCAGACCAAGAAGGAGAACACCGACGAGGCGCTGCGGCTGGTGCGCGAGATCCTGAAGCAGTACGTGCAGACCGGCCCGACCGACGCCGAACTGCGTGCCGCCAAGGACAACCTCGTCAATGGCTTCCCGCTACGCATCGACAGCAACCGCAAGCTGCTGACCAACGTGGCGAACATCGGCTGGTACGGCCTGCCGCTCGACTATCTCGACACCTGGACGGCGCAGATCGGCAAGGTCACGCGCGAGCAGGTGCGGGCGGCTTTCCAGAAGCACGTGCATCCGGATGCCATGGCCACGGTCATCGTGGGCGGCCCGGCGCAACCCTGAGTTGGCGCTAACTTGGCGCCGGGTTGGCGCAGCATCGATCGTTGAGACGATTCTGATTGTGAAGCCGCGCAGCCGCCAGAGGGTGTGGCGGGGCGCGGCAGGCTCTACAATCACGGCATGAATTCGCGCACCAAACCGTCGCCCGCACCGCGCGGGCGATCTGCTTCTCCCTCCCCTCGCCAGGCGCCGGCGCAGGTCCGCATTATTGGCGGGCGCTGGAAGCGCTCGCTGCTGCCGGTCCTCGAGGCCGAAGGGCTGCGGCCCACGCCTGACCGCGTTCGGGAAACCCTGTTCAACTGGCTCGGCCAGGACATGTCCGGGATGACCTGCCTCGACCTGTTTGCCGGGTCCGGCGCACTTGGCTTCGAGGCGGCGTCCCGTGGCGCGGCGGCCGTCACGCTGGTGGAGGCCAACCCGCGTGTGGCGCGCCAGTTGCGCGACAATCAGTACCGGTTCGACGCCGAGCAGGTCAAGGTGATCCAGGGCGACGCCTTCGCCGTGGCCGCGCAGATGCCGGGCGCCAGCTTCGACGTGATCTTCCTGGACCCGCCGTTCGCCGAGGACTGGCTCGGGCCGGCGCTCGAGCATGCAGCACGGCTGTCGCGGCCGGGTGGGGCGGTCTATGTGGAGACCGACCACGCGCTGATCGGGCCCGATGCGCCGGTGCCGGCCTCGCTCGAGATCGTGCGGCAGGCCCGCGCGGGCGCGGTGCACTTCCACCTGCTCCAGCACAAGGTGCCGGGGCAGGGCGAAGCAGGATAGTCGTACGACGAGTTGCCGCGCCGGGCAAGCGTTTGCGGGCGTGCTGCGACGCCGCAGAAAGCCTGTGGATGGACTTCCAAATGCCGCATTTGGCGTTACACTACGCCGCTGTTGTTTGTTCAACGCTCGTCACGCAGCCAGAATCCATCGATCGGCCACAAGGCCGGCAGCGGGCACCCCAAAGGAGGAAATATGGTCGTCGCGGTCTATCCCGGTACATTCGATCCCATGACCCGGGGACACGAGGATCTCGTCCGTCGCGCGTCGAATATCTTCGACGAGCTGGTGGTCGGCGTGGCGCACAGCCCCAACAAGCGCCCGTTCTTCTCGCTGGAGGAGCGCATCGGTATCGCGAAGGAAGTGCTCGGGCACTATCCCAACGTGCGCGTGGAAGGCTTCTCGGGCCTGCTCAAGGACTTCGTGCGCAAGAACAATGCGCGCGTGATCGTGCGCGGCCTGCGCGCGGTGTCGGATTTCGAGTACGAGTTCCAGATGGCCGGCATGAACCGCTACCTGCTGCCGGACGTGGAAACGATGTTCCTGACCCCCTCGGACCAGTACCAGTTCATCTCGGGCACCTTCGTGCGCGAGATTGCCGTGCTGGGCGGCGATGTCAGCAAGTTCGTATTCCCCTCGGTGGAGCGCTGGCTGCAAGAGAAGATCGGCAAAGCGGAATAGAATGGAGCCTTCGAACCCGCCGACGCGGCCAGTCGGGCGCGGGCGGGTCGCAGGAAGGAAATATCATGGCGCTATTGATCACTGACGACTGCATCAACTGCGACGTTTGTGAGCCCGAGTGCCCGAACGAAGCAATTTCGATGGGGCCCGAGATCTACGAGATCGACCCCAACAAGTGCACCGAGTGCGTCGGCCACTTCGACGAACCGCAATGCCAGCAGGTATGCCCGGTGGCTTGCATTCCGAAGGACCCGAACCGCGTGGAGTCCCAGGAGGTGCTGATGCAGCGCTACCGGCTGCTGACCGCCGCGCGGCATGCGGCTTGAGCATTATTCAGCACTCAGGCCATACCCGTTCCGGGTTGTCCGGCAATAAAAAACCCCGCATTGCGGGGTTTTTTATTGCCTGCTGACATTGGGCCGGAAGATACCCTTCACTTGCCCGTGTGCAGCTCCATCATCGCGCGCTCGTTCTCGCCACGCGCCAGCAGCCCCAGCGGGCCGATGCTGCGGTCGATCGCCGTGTCGATGGCTTCCTGCTCTTCCTTGCGTGGCGGCTTGAGCACATAGTTGACCACATCCTCGCGGCCCGCCCCGGCGCCGCCCGGCGCATTGCGCGGATGGCCCACGCCGAGCCGCAGGCGCCAGTACTCCTGGGTGGTCAGGTGCGCGGCAATGTCCTTGAGCCCGTTGTGCCCGCCTGCGCCGCCGCCGCGCTTGAGCTTGACCGCGCCCGCAGGCAGGTCCATCTCGTCGTGCGCGACCAGGATCTCGTCCGGCAGGATCTTGTAGAAGCGCGCCAGCGACACCACGGCGAGCCCGGAGCGGTTCATGAACGTGGACGGCTTGAGCAGCCAGATGTCCTGGTCCCAGAGCCGGGCGCGGCCGGCCAGGCCGTGGAAGCGGCCCTCCACGCGCAGCGTTGTGCTGCCCATGCGGGCGAGTTGGTCGACGAGCCAGAAGCCGGCGTTATGCCGCGTGGCCTCGTATTCCGCCCCGGGATTGCCGAGGCCGACGATGAGCTTGATCATGCGATGAATCGGGAAGGTCGGGAGAGTCTGGCGCGAGACAGCATACGTCAAAACGCTGGCGAAAATCCCGCGCGAAAAAAAACCGCCGGCGAACCGGCGGTTTCTTCGATGCGCGAGAAGGCTTAGGCAGCCGGCGTTTCGCCAGCGGCTTCGCCACCTTCAGCAGCTTCGGACACACCACCGGCCGGCAGCGAGATGCTGGCAACGGCGGGGTTGTCGTCACCGTGGGTGATGGCGGTCACGCCCTTCGGCAGCTTCACGTCCGACAGGTGCAGGGTCTGGCCCAGTTCGGCCTGGCCCAGATCCACTTCGATGAACTCGGGCAGGTCGGCCGGCAGGCACGACACTTCCAGGTCGTTCAGGATGTGGTTCACGATGCCGTGGCCCAGCTTCACGCCAGGAGCGGATTCCTGGTTCATGAAGTGCAGGGGCACCTTGACGTGGATCTTGTCGGTGGCCGACACGCGTTGGAAATCAACGTGCAGCACCAGCGGCTTGAACGGGTGCATCTGGAACGCGCGCAGCAGCGCCTTCTCGGACGCGCCACCCACTTCCAGGTCCAGGATCGACGAGTGGAACGCTTCCTTCTTCAGGGCGTGCCACAGCGCGTTGTGATCCAGTTCGATCATCTTGGGCTCGGCGGCGCCGCCATAGATGATGCCGGGGGTCTTGCCGGAATTGCGCAGGCGGCGGCTCGCACCCGTTCCCTGTACGCTACGCTCGAAAGCGATGACTTTCATGGTGTACTCCAAATAGTAAGAAGGCTGTCCGCGACCAGACAGCCTCGACTGAAGCGGCACGACGAGAATGTAGTGCCGCTTGAAGCACATTGGCCGCCAAACCTGGCAGCCAATGCGGTAAAGCCCAAAATTCTAGCAGGTATCGCTATGCAGCGGCTACCCAGCGCGCATCAGTGGTCGGCAAACAGCGACATGATCGAGTCGCCCTTCACGATCCGGGTGAAGGTCTCGGCCAGCAGCGGGGCGGTGGAGACCTGGCGGATCTTGCCGGACTGGCGGGCCTCGTCGGACAGCGGGATGGTGTCGCACACCACCACTTCGTCCAGTTCGGACGCCGCGATGCGGGCTGCGGCACCGCCCGACAGCACCGGATGGGTACAGTAGGCGAAAACCTTCAGCGCGCCGCGCTCCTTGAGCACCTGGGCGGCCTTGCACAGCGTGCCGCCGGTGTCGATCATGTCATCCATGATCACGCAGTTGCGGCCTGCCACTTCACCGATGATGTTCATCACCTCGGCCACATTGGCCTTGGGACGACGCTTGTCGATGATCGCGAGGTCGCAGTTCAGTTGCTTGGCCAGCGCACGGGCGCGGACCACGCCGCCAACATCGGGCGAGACGACGAGCAGGTCGCCGTAGTTCTTCTCGCGCAGGTCGCCGAGCAGCACGGGCGACGCATAGATGTTGTCGACGGGAATATCGAAGAAGCCCTGGATCTGGTCGGCGTGCAGGTCCATCGTCAGGACGCGCTCTACACCGGCCACTTCGAGCATGTTGGCCACGATCTTGGCCGAGATGGCCACGCGCGCCGAACGCGGGCGGCGATCCTGGCGGGCATAGCCGAAGTAGGGCATGGCGGCGGTGATGCTGCGGGCCGAGGCGCGCTTGAGGGCATCGACCATCACCATCAGTTCCATCAGGTTGTCGTTGGTCGGCGCGCAGGTGGACTGCAGCACGATGACGTGCTTGCCGCGAACGTTTTCCTGGATTTCGACCTGGACTTCGCCGTCGGAGAAACGGCCTACCAGTGCCTTGCCCAGGGGAATGCCGAGGTGCTGTACGACAGCCTCCGCGAGTTTGGGGTTGGCGTTGCCGGTAAATACCATCAAGCCTTCGCTGCTCATTCGGGGCACCTGTCTTGCTGCTGGGGGAGATTTTGTGACCGCCGGCCATTGCCGGCAGCCGATTCTGCGAGTGTTCGTCAGAACACTATAGGAAGTAATGGCAGGGGAGGAAGGATTCGAACCCTCGCATGCCGGAATCAAAATCCGGTGCCTTGACCAACTTGGCGACTCCCCTACACAACCTTTATCGACTGTCGCGGCGCCAAACTGAAGCACCTCGCCAGACGAAAACTTGCTATGCGAATGTTGCGAGCGGGTGATGCGACAAACTACTCACACACCTGCCATCCCATTCCGATGGCACCTGTTCCACAACCTGCTGCGCAGTTTGCTGATCGTCGAAACGGGCAAACACGCAGGCTCCGGAACCGGTCATCCTTGCATGGGGACTGTATTGTCTCAGCCATTCAAGGGCTCGGGCAACTTCGCCGAATTTCGCTGTTGCTATCGCTTGCAGGTCGTTGCGACCGAAAGCGAATTTGTTTGTGCAAGCAGCGAAGTCGGTAATTATGGAGATGGGCGTATCCCTTGTCAAGCGTTCGTCCGAAAATATTGCAGCGGTGGGCACGTGCTGGCGCGGGTGGATGACGACGAACCAACTGGACGGCAAATCCACGGGCGTCAGTTCCTCGCCCACCCCTTCCGCGAAGGCGTTCTGGCCGAAGACGAACACCGGCACATCGGCGCCCAGCGAGAGGCCGATCCGCATCAGTTCGTCGCGCGGCAGCCGCACGCCCCAGAGGTGATTCAGCGCCAGTAGCGTGGTGGCCGCATCGGACGATCCGCCGCCGATGCCGCCGCCCATCGGCAGCCGCTTCTCGATGGCGATGTCCGCGCCGAAGCGGGTGCCGCTGGCCTGCTGCAGGGCACGCGCCGCGCGCACCACGAGGTCGGTGTCCGCCGGCACACCGGGGATGTCGGTGGTGCGGGCGATCACCCCATCGTCGCGGCGGTGAAAGTGCAGGGTGTCCGACCAGTCGACTAGCTGGAATACGGTCTGGAGCGTGTGGTAGCCGTCCGGGCGGCGCCCGGTCACGTGCAGGAACAGGTTGAGCTTGGCCGGCGCCGGGCAGTCGCGCAGGTCCGGGGGCGGCAGGGAGCTATCGGTGGTCATGGCGGCGGTCATTGGCGGGCCTCCGGGTCGATCACGAGCCGCACGGTCATCGGCGACGGGCCGCCGTCCCGCGCCATGTCGATGCGACGCGGCCGGGCGGTGGCCACGGTGGCACCTTCCGGCGGCTCCTGCCAATCCACATAGCGCACGGTCCAGCCGGCCTGCGTGAGGGTGTCGAGGCGGCCGCGCACGTCGCGCGTGGCGTTGGCCGGCGCGCCCGGCGCGGGGCGGCCGTGCAGCCAGTCGCGCATGCCCGAGACGGGCAGCGAGAAGCCCAGCGCCTGTTCCATCAGCGCGTCCACCTCGGGCGCGTTGCGCGGCGGCTCATTGGGCAGGTCGAGCGTGGCGCCCGAGGGCGTGGACGTCACCACGGCCAGCGTCTGGCCCAGCGGCGAAACGAGGTCCAGTCGCACGTTACGCCCCTGTTCCTCCCAGCGGAAGCTGCCCTGCACGCCTTCGTTGCGGCCATAGCGGGTGTAGTTGGCGGCGAAGCGGCCCGAGTAGTGCTCGCTGCGGGCGGTCTCGCCGGCGTCGAAGCCGCGCGAGGGCGCCACGCTGGCGCAGCCGGCCAGCCAGAGCGGGGCGGCAAGGCAGAACAGGGCCAGGCGACGGGATCGGAGCATGGTCATGAGTCGTCGGTCGGAAAAATCGGGATATATGACGAGGTGGCGATGGCCGCCAGGGCGACCATCGCACAACAGCGCCCCGGCGCCCTCCATCGCACGGTATTGCATCGGATGGCGGGCCGCCCGGGCCGGTTGGCAGCTTACTTGGACAGCAGCACGTTCTGGTTGTAACGGCGCAGCGTGTCGATCAGGGTCTGGTTCTCGGGCTCCGCCTTGGCGGCCTCGGTCCAGGTGCGGCGTGCTTCGTCATGCTGGCCCAGTTGCCAGAGCACCTCGCCCAGATGCGCGCCGATTTCAGCCTCGGGCGCCTTCGAGTAGGCGTTGCGCAGCAGTTCGGCGGCCGGTTGCAGTTCGCCCTGGCGATACTTCACCCAGCCCAGGCTGTCCATGATGTAGGGATCGTCCGGGCCAAGCTCGGACGCGCGTTCGAGCAGCTTGCGGGCTTCGGCCAGCCGCTCGTTGCGGTCGGCCAGTGAGTAGCCGAGCGCGTTGTAGCCCTGCTTCTGCTCCGGCTGCATGGCGATGACCTTGCGCAGGCCGCGTTCCATGCTGTCGTAGCGCTTCTCGCGCTCGTCGAGCATCGCCAGTTCGTAGACCCAGTCGGCATTGTCCGGCTCCACGCGCACGCGTTCCTCCAGTGACTTGCGCGCGCGGTCGTAGGCCTTGGCGTCGATCAGCGTGGCCACTTCTGCCTGGCGGATCGCCGCCATGCGCTGGCCGCGCTGGCCGGGGTCGGCGATGTCCTCGGCATCGGCCAGCATGTCGCTGAACACGGCCTGGGCGTCGTCGAGCTTGCCCATGCGCGCCAGCAGCTGCGCGCGCTTGGCCTGGGCTGCCGGTGCGAGGCGGCTGTCTTCGATCCGGTCGAGCCACTGGATGGCCTGCGCGTAGTCCTTCTTTTCCTCGGCGATCTGCGCCAGGTACTGGAAGGCTACGTCCGGATTGGCGGCCGGGGATTTCTCGGCCATGCGCAGGTATTCCTGCAGGTAGCGCTCGGCGTCGTCGTAGCTGCGCGCCTGGAGGCTGGTCAGGCCCAGCGCCAGCGGCACGCGCGGGTCGTTCGGGGCGACCTTGCGCAGCGCCTCGAACTCGGCGCGCGCGGCTTCCATGTCGTTCTTCTGCAGGTACAGGCGGGCCAGCGTGATGTGGCCGTTGACCGAGGCCGGTGCCTTGGCCAGGAAGCGCTTGAGCAGGGCGATGGACTTGTCCGGCGCGCTCTCGGCCTGGAGTTCGGCGGCCATCAGCGCGGCGGGCTCGAGGTCAGGCTTGATGCGCAGCGCCTCGTCCAGCTCGGCCAGCGCGCCGGCGTTGTCGCCGGCCGCTTCCTTGGCGCGGGCAATGGCCAGATGCGTCTCGGCGAACTTGGTGTCGTTGGCGGTCACGCGCTGGAGCACGGCCACGGCGCCGGCCGGATCGCTGGTGCGCGAGATCTGCTGCTGCATCTGCAGGATGGCTTCCGGGCGATGGCCCGGCGGCGAGCTGGCCAGCTGCTGCACCAGCAGCGGCTCGGCCTCGTCCCAGCGGCCGTTCAGCACCAGCAGGGTGGAAAGCACTTGCCGCGCGGCGGGCGAGGTAGGCGCCAGTTCGGTCCAGAGCCGGGCGGCGTCCAGCGCCTGCTGCGAAATCCGCGCGTTGAACGCGATTTCCGTGGCGCGCTGGGCCAGGCGCGGGTCACGCGTCTGGCGCGCGAGGTCCAGGTAGGTGCGGTAGGCGGTGCCGACCAGGCCACGCTGGAGCGAGATCTCGGCGGCCAGCACCCGATAGAGGATGTCCGGCGTCAGCGACACATTCGGCAGCGGCGTGCGCGGCGCCCGGGGCTTGGTCACGGAGGCCGGCGGCGGCACGTCGATGGCTTCTTCGTCGCCCTGCGCCACCCGGGGTGGCGCGGCGTGCGCCACCGTGGCGAACGCGCCGAATGCTAGGCAGGCGGAGACGGCCAGCGCACGCGCATGGCGGCGCAAGCCGCTGGCGGGGCCGGCGGGCGCGGCGGGAAATGCTGTCATCGGAATGAGGTCCGGGCGCATGGCCTGAAGGGACGAACGGAAGTCCGGCATGAAATCGATGCTCCGGGCGCGCGGGGGCGTAGGAATGGATGAGAGGCATTGTAGCCTGCCGCTACAATGCCCTGCTTGCCGCGAGGGGCCAATGCGTTTGGGAACCCGCACAGCGCGCCGCGCGCGCCGCGGGTTCCTGCGAGGTTGGAGCGCCAAACCGGGCAAGAGGTTCTGATGGGAAGGCCGACGGAAGTCGAGAAGGAGGTCCTGGGGCGATGCCGGAATTGCCGGAAGTGGAAGTCACGCGGCGCGGACTGCTGCCGCACGTGGTGGGGCGGCGTATTGTCGGCGTGACGGTGCGTCACCGCGGCCTGCGCTGGCCGGTGGAGCCGGAACTGGAGGCGCGGCTGGCCGGGCGCGTGATCGGGCGCGTCGAGCGGCGCGGCAAGTACCTGCTGATCGAATGCCTGCCGGCGGCCGGCACCGGATGTGGCGCGGAGGGCCTGGAAGGTGACACCGACACCGGCTGGCTGCTGATTCACCTCGGCATGACCGGCACGCTGCGGGTCTATCCCGATGCACCATCCCCGGGCACCCACGATCACCTCGACCTCGTCCTGGCCGCGCCCGACGCCCCCCCTGATGCCCCCAATGTCCCTGAAGCCCCGGATTCCCCCGATTCCCGTCCGGTGACCCTGCGCTTCCGCGACCCGCGCCGTTTCGGGGCGATTATCTGGAGCCCCTTGCCAGAGGCGGACCTCGGCGAGCATCCGCTGCTGCGCAAGCTCGGCCTCGAGCCGTTCGATCCGCGCTTCGACGGCGCCTGGCTCCATCGCCATACGCGGGGTCGGTCCGTGGCGATCAAGACCGCGCTGCTGGCCGGCGAGATCGTGGTGGGCGTGGGCAATATCTATTGTTCGGAAAGCCTGTTCCGGGCCGGCATCCGGCCGACCACGGCGGCGGGCCGGCTCAGCCTCGCGCGCTGCGACAAGCTGGCCGTGGCCGTGCGCGAGACGCTGGCCGAGGCCATCGCCCGGGGCGGCAGCACGCTCCGCGACTTCGTCGGCAGCGACGGCAGTAGCGGCTACTTCCAGCTGGATTGCTTCGTTTATGACCGGGCCGGCGAGCCGTGTCGCGTTTGCGGCACCCCTATCCGCCAGATCGTGCAGGGCCAGCGTTCCACCTTCTATTGCCCGCATTGCCAGCATTGACGGGGGTCTCGGCGGCTTGGTGCGCGTGACGATCCAATGTCCATACATTGTCGTCCGGCATTGCCGATGGCTCCGCGCAACACTCTGTGACGGCGGCGCGCGCAAGGGGCGTGAATTCCACAAAATCCGACACAAACCATGTATCGTGTGCGCAGACATAAAAAGTTACAAAAAGCGCCGAATCTCCCACTAATGTGGCATTGATCCGGTGCGCGTCTCGTGGCGGGGTCCGAGGGTCAACGGGTAGCCTTGCGCGAGGCGGGTCGTACGAGTTCGAACCAATAAATCCGAGCCGAAACAGCGAACGCGCACAACTCCATGACGAGCCTCGCCCATCAATTCGAACAATATGGCGCCTGGAGAACCGGGGTCCTTCAGTCTCTCGCCGAATTCCAGTCGTGGCTGCAACAGTACGACCTCTATGACGCTACCGCGGATGACCGCGTCCAGCGCATTCAGAACGTTCTCAAGAGCGACCGCCTCAAGGTGGCGTTCATCGCCGAGTTCTCGCGCGGCAAGAGCGAACTGATCAACGCGATTTTCTTTGCCGACTACGGCCGGCGCATCCTGCCGTCGTCGGCGGGCCGGACCACGATGTGTCCGACCGAGCTGCGCTACGACGAGAACGAGCAGCCGAGCATTCGCCTGCTGCCGATCGAGACGCGCCTGCACGACGCCTCCACGGCCGATTTCATGGAGCCCGGCTCGTCCAATTCGCATTGGACCACGGTGCCGCTGGATCCGTCGTCGCCCGAGGGCATGCTGGCCGCGTTCCAGCACGTGGTGGAAACCACGCGCGTGACGCCGGCCGTGGCCGAATCGCTCGGCCTCTATAACGAGAACGACCCGGACGCCGCGTGGTCGGTCGATGCCGATGGCATGGTCGAGATCTCGCGCTGGCGCCATGCGGTGATCAACTTCCCGCACCCGCTGCTGCGCCAGGGCCTGGTCATCCTCGACACGCCGGGCCTGAACGCGATCGGTACCGAGCCGGAACTGACGCTGCGGCTGATCCCCGATGCGCACGTGGTGGTCTTCGTGCTGGCCGCCGACGCCGGCGTGACCAAGAGCGACCTCGAACTGTGGCGCAGCCACGTGGGCGCCGGCCATCGCCGGGGCTGCCTGGCCGTGCTGAACAAGATCGACGGGCTGTGGGACCCGCTCAAGTCGTCGCCGGAGATTGCCTCGGAGATTTCGCGGCAGGTTCGCTCGACGGCCCAGATCCTCGGCATCGAGGAGCGCCGCGTCTACCCGGTGTCGGCGCAGAAGGGCCTGGTCGCCAAGGTCACCCATGACCAGCCGATGCTGGTACGCAGCAACCTGCCGCAGTTCGAGCACGTGCTGTCCGACCAGCTGATTCCGCAGCGGCGCGAGATCGTGTCCGATCAGGTCCAGCGCCTGGTGCAGGACATGTCGCGCGGCGCCCAGCAACTGCTGCAAAGCCGCCGCCGGGACATCGTCGAGCAGTTGTTCGAGCTGCGCGGCCTGCGCGGCAAGAACCACGCGATGGTCAAGCACATGCTGCTGCGCGTGCAGGGCGAGAAAGAGGAATTCGAACAGAGCATCTCGAAGTTCCAGGCGCTGCGCCTGGTCTTCGGCCGCCACAGCGCGGACATCATCAAGAGCCTGCAGTTGCGGGACGTGCGCCGCACCATGCGTGACGCCCGCGAGCAGATGAAGGAGCGATTTTTCTCGCGCGGCCTGCGCGAGGACATGGAAGCGCTGTTCGGCCAGCTGACCGGCCTGATCCACGATGCCGACCAGAAGATCGCCGGCCTGCATCAACTGGTGGACAGCATGTATCGCCGCTTCAACGCCGAGCACGGTTTCACGCTGCCGGCGCCGATGCAGTTCGTCACCTCGCGCTACGCGGTGGAGCTGCAGGAAACGCTGCAACTGGTGAACAACCACTTCGGCACGGTGAACATGCTGACCCGTTCGCGGCCGCAGTTGGTGCAGAACGCGTTCGCGACGATGGCGAGCCGGGTTCTGGAGAATTTCCGAGACCTGAACCGCGATATCGAGATCTGGCTGAAGTCCGTGATGACGCCGCTCGAGGCGCAGGTGCGCGAGCATCAGAAGCAGCTGCGCCGTCGGGTGGATTCGATCGAACGCATCCACGAGGCCACCGACACGCTGGAAAGCCGCATCGCCGAACTCGAACAGGTGCTTAACGGCCTGGACGAGCGCAGCACCAAGATCGAGGGGTTTGCCAAGGTTCTCGTCGAACCGGCAGTCGAGCACGGCGCGCGCGCGGCCTGACCGGGCACCGCATCGCGGTATCATGTGGCGCCGCCTTAGAGCGGCGCTTTTCTTTTCCCCACCGCCCCGCAATGCCCCGCAAGTCAGCCGCCGCCCCCACCCTCCCAGCCAGCCCCGACATTGCCGTGCCCGACGACTTCGGCGCCCGCGTGGTGACGTGGCAGCGCACGCATGGCCGGCACGACCTGCCGTGGCAGAACACGCGCGACCCGTACCGGATCTGGCTGTCCGAGATCATGCTCCAGCAGACCCAGGTGGCGGCGGTGATCGAGTACTTCCAGCGCTTCGTGACCGCGCTGCCCACCGTGGCCGCGCTGGCCGCCGCGCCGGCCGACGCCGTCATGGCGCTCTGGGCCGGCCTGGGCTACTACTCGCGCGCGCGCAACCTGCACCGCTGCGCGAAGACGGTCATGGACGACCACGGCGGCGAGTTCCCGACCGATCCGGCCGTGCTGGTCACGCTGCCCGGCATCGGCCGCTCGACGGCGGCTGCCATCGCCGCGTTCAGCGCCGGCGTGCGCTCGCCCATCCTCGACGGCAACGTGAAGCGCGTGTTCGCGCGCGTGTTCGGCATCCACGGCTATCCGGGCGAGCGGGCCATCGAGATGCGGATGTGGGCGCTGGCCGAGCGCGCCTTGCCGCCCGCCGGCCCGCATCAGGCCGAAGACATGGTGGCCTACACGCAAGGGTTGATGGACCTGGGCGCGACGATCTGCTCGCGCGGCAAGCCGGCCTGTCTGGTCGATGCGGCGGCCTGCCCGCTGTCCGACGAATGTGTGGCGCGCCGCGAGAACCTGACCGGCACGCTGCCGACGCCCAAGCCGCGTGCCGCGATTCCCGAGCGCAGCACCGTCATGCTGATCATCCGCCACGGCCGCGACGTTCTCGTCAATCTACGACCCGACAGCGGTATCTGGGGCGGCCTGTGGAGCCTGCCCGAGATGCCCGTCGACACGGTGCCCTTCGATGCAGACGCAGCCGAGGACGCCGCGCGCGAGGTCGCCCGGCAATTCGGCGAGCCGACCTCCGCGACGCTGGCCGGCGAGCTGACGCACGTGTTCACGCACTTCCGCCTGTTGATCCGCGCGGTGCGGGTGGACCTGGGCGCGCTGGCGCTGCGCGGCGGCGCGGACGATGGCGTCAGCCGGCGCTGGCTGTCGCTCGACGATCTCGATGCGCTCGGCACGCCCGCACCGGTGCGGCGGCTGCTCGAAGATCAGGCGCGCGGCGGTTTGTTCTAGGGAAGACTCAGGAAACGGCGAGGGGCGTCAGACGATGTGATGCTGACGCATGTAGCGGTGGACGATCTCGATGCGCATGCCGGCATCGGGTAGCGCCATCAGCATTTGCTTGGCCTTGAGCGGCACGGGCAGCAATTCGCAGAGCCGGTTGGCGACCCAGCTCGGGTCGTCCCAGTGATATGGCTCGTTGAAGGGCAGGCGCGACTTGTCGGCCTGCTCGGCATGGATGGCGCTGACGATGCGCCGCAGCGCCGACAGGCATTCGCCGAGCAATTCGAGCTTGCAGTCGATCTCGTCGGGCGGCAGCAACTCCACCCGGGCCACGATCAGGCCGTCATCACGCGTGCTGTGGGAAAGGACCTGGAAGCGTTGCCGGCCGCGCGCCTCGATCAGCAGCACGCCCAGTTGCTCCATATTGCAGTCGACGATATCGGCCAGGCAGCCCACGTCTTCGGGCACGGTGGGCTGGTCCTGCTGCGCCACCTCGTTGCCACTCGCGATCAGGCAGACGCCGAACGGCGTGTGGTCGCGCATGCAGTTGCGCACCATGTCCACATAGCGCGCCTCGAACACGCGCAGCGGCAGGCGGCCATCGGGAAACAGTACCGTGTGGAGCGGAAACAGGGGCAGCGCGTCCAGATCAGGCGCGGGATGCGTCGAATGACCAGTGTCTGGTGGATGTGACGACATGCGATGCCGGTTCCGGTTCCACTGCCAGGGAGGGACGTTGGCGCGTCAGCCTGCCGGGGCAAGCTCGCGGTGTCTGACCAGCACATTACCATGTGCCCGGAAGTAGTTGGCAAGTCTTTCCGCGATAAACACCGAGCGGTGCTGGCCGCCCGTGCAGCCGATCGCCACGGTCAGGTAGCTGCGGTTATCGGCAATGAAACTCGGCAGCCACTTCTCCACGTAGGCGCGGATGTCCTCGGCCATCGCCAGCACCATCGGCTGGCTTTGCAGGAAGTCGATCACCGGCACATCGCGGCCCGTGAGGGGGCGCAGCGCGAGGTCGTAGTAGGGGTTGGGCAGCGAGCGCACGTCGAAGACCATGTCCGCGTCACTCGGCACGCCATGCTTGAAGCCGAACGATTCGAACAGCAGCGTGAGCTGCTGGCTGTCCTCGCCCCGGATCAACTCTTTGATCCAGCTGCGCAGCGTGTTGGTGCGGACGTTGCTGGTGTCGATACGGTGCGCCGATTCGGCCAGCGGGCTCAGCAGCTCGCGCTCCATCTCGATGGCTTCGATCAGCGAGGTATCGTGCGGTGCCGCATCGGCATTGGCGCTGCCCGGCAGGGCGGGTACCTCGGCCACGCGCCCGGACAACGGGTGGCGGCGGCGTGTTTCGGAGTAGCGCTGCACCAGCGCGTCGGTGTTGGCGGTCAGGAACAGCACCTGCACCTGATGGCCGGCGGCGGCCAGTTGGCGCACGGTGTCCGGCAGCCGCGCCAGCGACTCGCGGCTGCGAATGTCGGTGGCCACGCCCAGGTGGGTATAGCCCTGCTCGGCCAGGTAGCTGGTCAGCTCGGGCAGGAATTGTGCCGGGAGGTTGTCGACGCAGTAGTAGCCTGCATCTTCCAGGACATTGAGGGCGACAGACTTGCCGGAGCCGGAGATTCCGGTGATGAGGAGGATCCGCATAGCCCTGCAAGGATAGCACCGGGTGATGGCTGCGTCATGACACCCGGCGCACAAAAAGTGACGATCAGGCCGCCGGCTTGGACAGGCAATCGCTCATGAACTTCTTGTAGTCGTCGCCCTTCTTGCCCTTGCCCTGCTTGCTGCAGGCGGTCATCTTGTCCTGCTGGGTCTTGGGTTCGGCGGCGGCGGCGGGCTTGTTGGAGAGGCAGTCGCTCATGAACTTGTTGCGCTCGTCGCCCTTCTTGCCGGTGGCCTGGGCGTTGCATGCCTTCATCTTGTCCTGTTGGGCGTTGGGGGCCTTGGCGCCAGAGGCGGCGGGGGCCGAGGCACTCTGGGCAAACGCGCCCGTGGCCAGCAGCGGGGTCACCAGCAAACACATCGCGATCAGCTTCTTCATGCTTCTCTCCTTGGCTGTGGAAACACTACGAATGGGTCCGATCCATTGGCTCGATGCCCATTACAGCACAAACGATGGAGAGCCGTGGCGCGTTGACGCRCCACCCCATCAGAGCAGGCGGCCCTGGCCGCGCGAGACCACGTCCGCCTGCATGGCGGCGCGCTGACGGTCCATGAAGTCGCGCAGGGTGTCGATGCCGCGCAGGCGCAGTATCGTATTGCGCACCGCAGCCTCGACCAGCACGGCCAGGTTGCGGCCGGCTGCCACCTGGATCTTCACCATGTGGATTGGCAGGCCCAGGACATCGAGGTATTGCGAGTCCAGCGGCAGGCGCTCGAACTCGCCGTCGTTGCGGCGCACGAGCTGCACCACGAGCTTGAGCTTCATCTTCCGGCGCACGGCCGTCTCGCCGAAGATCGTCTTGATGTCGAGCAGGCCCAGGCCGCGCACTTCCAGCAGGTTCTGCAGCAGCGGCGGGCAGCGGCCCTCGATGAAGTCGGGTCCGAGTCGCACGAAATCCACCGCATCGTCGGCCACGAGACCGTGGCCGCGCGAGATCAGTTCCAGGCCCAGTTCGCTCTTGCCCAGGCCGGACTCGCCCATGATCAGCACGCCCATGCCGAGGATGTCGAGGAACACGCCGTGCATCGTCACGCGCGGGGCGGAGATGCGCGACAGGTAGAGCCGCAGGTGGTCGATCACAGCCGCCGACGACACCGGCGTGGTGAACAGCGGCGTGGACGAGCGCGTGCAGCGCAGCTCCAGGTCTGGCGGCGGCTCCATGCCGTCCGCCACGACGAGGAACGGCGGCTCGAGCAGGATCAGCTCGCCCATCTGGCGCTTGCGCGGCTCGTCGTCGAGGCGCTGGTAGTACAGGATTTCCGGCTTGCCGAGCACCTGGATCCGGTTCGGGTGGATCAGGTTCAAGTGGCCGACGAGGTCCGCCGCCGAGGTGGCTTCGCGGGCGAATTCCACGTCGAAGGCCCGGTCGGCCCCTTCCAGGCCAGCAACCCACGAGAGCTTGATATCGGCTGCGTTGTCGTCGAAGATCGACTGCGAGGTGACGCCGGTGAGTTCCATGCGCGTATGACTTTCGGGGGCGGACAGGCCGTTTCAGGCGGCCGTTGGGGCGGGAGTCAGGGGTGCCACTGCGTCAGCAGATCATGCACCGCTTCCGACGTGGGCAGTGTGGCGAGGCCCTCGCGCATCTCGCGGTCCGAGAGCAGTTGGGCGATTTCCGACAGGATTTCCAGATGTTGTTGCGTGGCCTGTTCCGGCACGAGCAGGAAGATCAACAGCGACACCGGCTTGCCGTCCGGCGATTCGAACGGAATGGGCTCGGCCAGGCGCATGAAGCCGGCCAGCGGCTGCTTGAGACCCTTGATGCGGCCATGCGGAATGGCCACGCCGGCACCCAGACCCGTGGAACCCAGCGATTCGCGCGCGAACAGGTTATCGGTCACGGTAGCACGCGCCACGCCATGGTTGTTCTCGAACAGGAGCCCGGCTTGCTCGAACACCCGCTTCTTGCTGGTGACGGTGACGTCGAGATGGATGTTGCCGGGTGGCAGCAATTTGGCCAAACGATTCATGGGCGATGCGCGAGAAGTCAGGTTAGCGGGCCGGGGCGCGAAGGCCGTCCCGCCGGATTCGGGGCGAAACTTTGGTACCGAGATCTTGTCTGGGACGCCCGCATTGGAGCGTCCGGCCATTATAGAGCAGGGCTCCACCGCGATTTTGCGATGCAGCGCCGGGGTCGCGGCGGTGCCACGACGTGCCGGCCGGCTTGCCCACCCGGGGTGTCCCGGGGCCGTCCTGTCGTTATTTGTATGGCGGAGCATACACCGAGGCGGGCGGCTTGCGAACACTTGTTCCCATTTTGACCGCTCCCGGGTGCCCCGGGTCGCCCTCCGGCGTGGCAATAAGGTAACGAAACATTCCAGGTGCCCGCACCGTCACTGCCATGGCGCGCGCCCATCAAAAAAGCCGCGCTGATTGCGCGGCTTGAGCTCTTCTTTTCAGTCCTCTGCAGGGTCGGCAACCGCTCTGTTTTCGGTTGCCTGCAGGTGTCTACTGCTGCGTCAGTTGCTGGGCGGCCATCTGGTACTTCACCGCCTCGCGATCGTGGCCCTGTACGCGGTCCTTGTAGCGGATGACCTGGCGGTCGAGCTTGTCGACCAGACAGTCGATCGCCGCATACAGATCTTCATGATGCGCTTCGACGAAGATGTCCTTCCCCTTCAGATGCAGATTGATTTCCGCGTACTGGCGCCGGTCCTTCTCCTTGTGGTTGTCCACCGATAGCAGCACGCTCACGCCGATGACCTGATCGAAATGCCTGACAATTCGCTCCAGTTTCGTTTCCACATACTCACGCAGCGGGGGCGTGATGTCGAGGTGGTGTCCACTGATCTTGAAGTTCATAGCGCTTCTCCTTCTGAAAGAGCCGCACCAGGCAGGCGGTTGCGGCTCGGCTACAAAGTCTTGCGGAGATTGACTGCGGGGATCTTGAGCGCTTCGCGGTATTTCGCCACCGTGCGGCGTGCGACCACGAAGCCTTGCTCACCCAGCAGTTCGGCGATCCGGCTGTCGGAAAGAGGATTCCTGGGGTCTTCGGCTCCTATCAGTTGCTTGATCAGCGCGCGGATTGCCGTGGAGGAGGCCGCGCCGCCAGTCTCCGTAGAGACGTGGCTCCCAAAGAAGTACTTCAACTCGAAAGTACCCATGGGCGTGGCCATGTACTTATTCGTGGTGACCCGGGAAATGGTCGACTCATGTAAACCGAGTGTATCGGCTATTTCCCGCAAAACCAAGGGGCGCATCGCGATTTCGCCATGCGTGAAAAAGTTCTTTTGACGTTCCACAATTGCCTGCGAAACACGCAGGATCGTATCGAATCGTTGCTGGATGTTCTTGATAAGCCACCGCGCCTCCTGAAGCTTCTGCTGCAGGCCTGCCGTCCCCGTTTCGCCCTTCGCGCCGCGCAGGATCTGCGCATACATGTCGTTGATGCGCAGCCGTGGCATGACATCCGGATTGAGCGCCGCGATCCACCCGCTGCCGCTCTTGCGCACGAACACGTCGGGCACCACGAAGTCGGCCTCGGGACGGTTGAACGCGTGCCCCGGATACGGCGCCAGCGAGCGAATCAGTTCGTGTGCCGCCTTCAGTGCTATTTCGTCCACCTGGAGCGCTTTCTTTAGCCGCGTGTAGTCCCGCACGGCCAGCAGTTCCAGATGATGATTGACGATGGTCAGCGCCAGCTCACGATGCGAGTGCTTCAGGCGACGCAATTGCAGGCTGAGGCACTCCGCGGCATTGCGCGCGCCCACGCCGGGCGGGTCGAAGCTCTGCAGCAGGGTCAGGATCGCGTGGACTTCGTCGATCTCGAATTCGAGTTCCTCGGGCAGTTCGGTGCAGATTTCCTCGAGCGAGGCGCTCAGGTAGCCGTCATCGTCGAGCGATTCGATCAGGAAGATGGCCAGGCCCTTGTCGCGCACCGAGATCTTCAGCGGGGCCAACTGCCCCATCAGGTGCTCGCGCAGCGTGGGTTCGGCATCGCGCAACTGCATCGGCGACTTTTCGTCCTCGTCGCCCTGGGGGCGGCGGGCGAAGTCGTCGAGGCTCCAGTCGCTGCCGTAGTCCTCGCTGCCGTTGTCGTTGTAGTTATCGTCCTCACCGCCGGACGCGCCGTCGGTGCGCGCATCGCCGTTGGGCTGCGGCTCGGAAGAGGCCGGCGCGGGGGCGCTCTGGAGGTTGACCGAGCCATCGGCGGCTACCCGCAGCGGGCTTTCGATCCAGTCGTTTTCGCGTTCGAGCAGGGGATTTTCGGTCAGCGCCTGTTCCACTTCCTGCTGGAGTTCAAGCGTCGAGAGCTGCAACAATCGAATCGACTGTTGCAGCTGCGGGGTCAATGCCAGATGTTGCGAGAGACGAAGCTGAAGCGACGGTTTCATGCGACCTATTCTATGCGCATCCTTCCGACTATGGAACGGAAATTGCTATCGCCTATCGCTCTGACTTCCTGATCGACCCCGGCTGTCGCCGTGGAGGCCGGGAGAAGCGCGGCCGCACGCGGCGGCCGATGGGTCACATGCGGAAGTTTTCGCCCAGGTACACGCGTCGCACGGACTCGTTGGCGATGATTTCCTCAGGCTGGCCGGCGGCCAGCACCGTGCCTTCGCTGATGATGTAGGCGTGGTCGCAGATGCCGAGCGTCTCGCGCACGTTGTGGTCGGTGATCAGCACGCCGATGTTGCGCGCCTTCAGGAAGCTCACGATGCGCTGGATTTCGCCCACGGCGATGGGGTCCACGCCGGCGAACGGCTCGTCCAGCAGGATGAAGCGCGGCGCGGAGGCCAGCGCCCGGGCAATTTCCACGCGGCGGCGCTCGCCGCCGGAGAGCGACAGCGCCGGGTTGTTGCGCAGATGGGCGATCTGCAGGTCATCCAGCAGCGAATCCAGGCGGCGTTCGATCTCGGCCTTCGGCAGCGGCTTGCCCTTCTCCAATTGCAACTCGAGCACGGCGCGGATGTTTTCCTCGACGTTGAGCTTGCGGAAGACCGAGGCCTCCTGCGGCAGGTAGGACAGGCCCATGCGGGCGCGCTCGTGGATCGGCAGGCCGCTGATGTGCTGGTCGTCCAGCACGATGTCGCCCTCATCCAGTGCCACCAGGCCCACGATCATGTAGAACGACGTGGTCTTGCCGGCGCCGTTCGGACCGAGCAGGCCGACCACCTCGCCGCTCTTCACGTCCAGCGAGACGTCCTTGACCACGGTGCGCGAACCGTAGCGCTTCTTCAGGTGGCGCACGACCAGCGTGCTGCTGTCGGTACGGGCGGCCGACGGGGCTGCGGAGGCGTTCGGGGCGAGCGTGGCGGAGTCGTTCATCAGGTCAATGCATGCGTGACGCGGCGGGCGCGTCCGGGGTTCAGGGCTTGCCGGGCGCGGGCGCCGGCTTCAGTTCCAGCGGCGGTGGCGGCGCGGCGGCGCCGCTGGCCGGGTCCGCGCGCGGCGAGAGCACGGCGCGCACGCGGCCGGACGGGTTGCCGGTGGAGGTGTTGTTGTCGCCGCCGGCAGCCGTGTAGTACTCGTTGCGGCTGTCGTAGGTGATCACGGCGCCGCGGATCTCGTCGACGGTCTTCGCGCCGGCGATGCGCGCCGCACGGGCGTGGCCGATCAGCTTCGACATTTCCTGCTTGCCGTCGTACTCGATGCGGTCGCCCCAGCCGTCGATGTATTCGTCCACGCCGTCGCGCTTCTGGCGGATATACGCCTGGCGGCCCGGATTGGCCGTGGCCACCGCGTACTGGTAGCCCTCGGGGTCGGTGCGGATCTGCGCGGCGTCCGACTTCAGCACCATCGTGCCCTTGGTCAGCACGACGTTGCCGGTCAACGTGTAGATCTGCTTCACGTCGTCATAGCTGGCGTTGTTGGCCTCCAGCACCAGCGGCTTGTCCTTGTCGGCACGCTCCGCCAGGGCCGGCTGGGCCAGGGTCGCGCCGAGCGCGGCGATTGCCACCGCCAGGGCGGGCACGATGCGGCGACAGGACAACGTCGTCAGGGATGGGGTCATGTTGGTCAGCTGAGAGAATGACGGGCGATCCGTTGCCGGCGCCTGGCGTGCTTGTTGTTGTGCTTACTGCGTGGTCCGGGCCTGCCCCGACGGCGGATTCATGACGATGGTGCCGCGTACGTTGCCGAGCAATTGTACTTCGCGCGTGACATTGTTGAAGACCAGTCCGTTGGCCGTCATCACCGACGGGCCGCGCGTGAGTTGTACCGCTTTATCGGTCTTGACGATGTCGTCATTGACCAGCAACTGGAAATATTGCGATGCAGCGGTCATGCGCGGGTCCTTCGACGGATCCACGCCGGGTTGCCGTACCAGGAAGGCATTGCCGTACAGGTCGATGACCGAGCCCTCCGAGTTCATCACGCCCCGGTCCGCGTTGACCGTGACCGGGGGGCGGTCCGGCTGGTAGGCGCGCATGGCCGGCGTGGTCACCTCGTAGGTCTGGTCGTCCTCGAAATGGATCATCTTCACGCCGGTGAAGCGCATCTTGGTGGCGCCGGTCGTGTCCAGTTCCGTGGCCGAGAAGCGGTCCATGTAGTAGTCCGCCTCATGGCGCTTGGCGCGGTTCTGGGCGGCCTCGTCCTCATGGGGCGAGTTGATCTGCACCAGCCAGAACGTGCTGCCGGCGACCATCGCCATCAGCAGCAGCGGCAGCAGCCGCATGACCAGACCGGAGATCCTGCCGAAGAAGTCGCGCATCGCCGGCCCCGCTCAGATGACCTTGGCGCGGGTCAGGTCATGGATGTGGAGCGCGCCCACGAGCTTGCCGTCGCCATCGACCACCAGCAGCTGGTTGATGCGGTTCGCTTCCATGATCTGCACGGCTTCCACGGCCAGCTGGTCCTGGTTCACCACGTGGGGGTTACGGTGCATGACCTCGCCGATGGGCACGGTGCGCCAGTCGCGCGGGGTTTCCAGCAGGCGGCGCAGGTCGCCGTCGGTGAACACGCCGATGGCGTGGCCGTCCGGGTCCACCACGGCCGTCATGGCCAGGCCCTTGCGGGTGATTTCCATCAGTGCCTGGGCCAGCGGGGTGTTTTCACGCACCTCGGGCACGCCGTTGCCGGTGCGCATGACGTCGCGCACGTGGGTCAGCAGCTTGCGGCCCAGCGCGCCGCCCGGGTGCGAACGGGCGAAGTCTTCCTCGCCAAAGCCGCGCGCGTCCAGCACGGCCACGGCCAGGGCGTCGCCCAGCGCCAGCGCCGCCGTGGTGCTGGCCGTCGGGGCCAGGTTCAGCGGGCAGGCCTCCTGGGCCACGGCGCCGTCCAGATGGGCATCGGACAGCTTGGCGAGGTTCGATTCCGGGTTCCCGGTGACCGAGATCAGCCCGGCGCCGATGCGCTTGACGATCGGGACGATCGACAGCAGCTCGGCCGTCTCGCCGGAATTGGAGAACGCAATCAGCACGTCGTCGCGGGTGATCATGCCCAGGTCGCCGTGGCTGGCCTCGGCCGGGTGCACGAAGAACGACGGCGTACCCGTGGAAGCCAGCGTGGCCGCCACTTTGCGGCCGATATGGCCGGACTTGCCGATGCCGGACACGACCACGCGTCCGGTGCAGCCCAGGATCATCTGGACCGCCTTGGTAAACGCGGGCGTCAGTCGGTCAGCCAGCGCGGAAACGGCGTCGGCTTCGATCTGGAGGGTATGGCGGGCGAGCTTAAGTGCTCGTTCCGCATCGAAATTGGCTATCATGGCGACGAAGTATACCAACGAATGCGATGGCGACCGGCCCGGCTTTTCTGCCATGGGGTCCGGGCGACCGCCGCTTGCCGTGTTTCCCCGGCGAGGCACCGATGCCGGGACGGCGCGCGTGCCCGGCCGGCTCGTTCCAGGTCAAGCCCCAAGTCTTCCCCGAAGCCCGCCGAATGCATTCTCCGCTGGAACTGACCCTCGTGCTGCTGGCCGCCGCCGTTCTTGGCGTGGTGGCCTTCCGCATGCTGCAACTGCCACCCATGCTGGGCTACCTGGCGGTGGGCATCCTGATCGGTCCCCACGCGCTCGCGCTGGCCAACGATTCCGCCCAGACCAAGTACCTGGCCGAATTCGGCGTGGTCTTCCTGATGTTCTCGATCGGGCTCGAGTTCAACCTGGGCAAGCTCCGCTCGATGAAACGGCTCGTATTCGGGCTGGGCGGCTCCCAGGTGGTGCTGACGATGCTGCTCGTGGTAGCGGCCGGATGGGCGCTCTCGGCCTGGATCGGGCTGACCTGGCAGGCCTCGGTGGCGCTGGGCGGGGCGCTGGCCATGTCCTCGACGGCCATCGTCTCCAAGATGCTTTCCGAGCGCATGGAGCTGGAGGCGGAGCACGGCCGCAACATCATCAGCGTGCTGCTGTTCCAGGATCTGGCCGTGGTGCCGCTGCTGATCGTCATCCCGGCGCTCTCGCGCGACCCCGGCGAGCTGGCGGCGGCGCTGGGGGTGGCCACGGTCAAGATCGTGGTGGCCCTCGGCCTGATCTTCTTCCTCGGCCAGCGGGTGATGAGCCGCTGGTTCCACGTGGTGGCGGCGCGGCGCTCGCAGGAACTGTTCATGCTGAACCTGCTGCTGGTCACGCTCGGCATGGCCGCGCTGACCGAGCGGCTGGGTTTGTCGATGGCGCTCGGCGCGTTCATGGCCGGCATGCTGATCTCGGAAACGCCCTACCGGCATCAGGTGGAGGAGGACATCAAGCCGTTCCGCGACGTGCTGCTGGGGCTGTTCTTCGTCACCATCGGCATGCTGTTGAACATCAATGTGGTGATCGACCACATCTGGCTGGTGCTGGGCCTGCTGTTCGTGCCGATCCTGTTCAAGCTGGTGCTGATCACGGTGCTGGCGCGGCTGTTCGGCTCCCGGCAGGGCGTGGCCATCCGTACCGGGCTGGGGCTGGCGCAGGCGGGGGAGTTCGGCTTCGTGCTGCTGAACCAGATCGATGGTATCGGGTTGGTCGATCCGGTGCTGATCCAGGTCATCCTGGCCTCGATGCTGCTGTCGATGCTGGCGGCGCCGTTCCTGATCCAGTACAGCGACACCATCGTGCTGCGCTTTGCCGCCAACGAATGGCTGATGCAGTCGCTGAACATGACCCGCATCGCCGCCCAGAGCCTGCAGACCGAGAAGCACGCGATCATCTGCGGATTTGGCCGCAGCGGGCAGAACCTGGCGCATATGCTCGAGCGCGAGGGCATCAACTACGTGGCGCTCGACCTCGACCCGGACCGCGTGCGCGAGGCCGCCGGGGCCGGTGACACCGTGGTCTATGGCGATGCCGGCCGCCGCGAGGCGCTGATCGCCGCCGGTATCCATCGCGCCGCCGCGCTGATTGTGACCTATGCCAACACGCCGTCGGCGCTGCGGGTGCTGCACCACGTGCAGGAGCTGGCGCCGGCGCTGCCCGTGATCGTGCGGACCGTGGACGATTCCGAGCTGGACACGCTCCAGAAGGCCGGCGCCACCGAGGTGGTGCCCGAGATCATCGAGGGCAGCCTGATGCTGGCCTCGCACGCGCTGGTGCTGCTGGGTGTGCCGATGCGCCGCGTGGTGCGCGGCGTGCAGCAGGCCCGTGACGCGCGCTACAGCCTGCTGCGCGGCTACTTCCACGGTCGGGACGACGAAGAGGACATGATCGAGCGCGACACCGTGCGGCTCCATTCGGTCTCGCTCGGCGCCGAGCACACGGCCGTGGGCCGCCGGCTGGGCGCGCTGGGGCTGGAGCGGATCGGGGTGGAGGTGACGGCGGTGCGCCGGCGCGGCATCCGCGCCTTCGATCCGCAGCCGGAGACCGTGCTGGAACCGGGCGATATCGTGGTGCTGCGCGGCACGCCGGAGGCACTGGAGTCCGCCGAGGAACGGCTGCTGCGGGATTGAGCGCCTCTATATATAGAGAGCGGCTCAGGAATTGAGGGAGGAGCCTTCGCCGCCCCAGGACGGCGGCAGGCCGTCCAGCACCGCGTGGGCGTCAAGTGATCGGATCGGCACGTGACTATCGGCTGGAATCCGCCCTTCGCCCTGCAGCATCAGGTAACGCAAACAGCACACACGCAGGAATGACGCGAAATTGGCCGACAGCGACACTTCGCCGCGATGCTCGGCCAGTTCGTCATGGAGCCGGGTCAGCAACTGGTTGACCGTCATCGCGTCGCGCTGCGCCAGTTCCTCCAGCACTTCCCAGAACAGGTTTTCCAGGCGGATGCTCGTGGCCACGCCGTGCAGCCGCAGCGAGCGGGACTGGGTCTGGTAGGAATCCGGATTGGCCCGGACGAAGATCTCGCACATCGGCATGCCTCCTGCGACAGCGGCGCCGGGGCGGGCGCCGCGTTCGGAAGGCTCTACTGTACGTCGACTGGATGACTACTGGGTGATCCGGGTCCCGAGCACGGTCAGGAACTGGGCCAGCCATGCCGGGTGGGCCGGCCACGCGGGCGCGGTGACGAGGTTGCCGTCGGTATGGGCCTGATCGACCGGAATATCGGCGTACTTGCCGCCCGCCAGCCGGACTTCCGGCGCACAGGCCGGGTAGGCGGAGCAGGTGCGGCCTTCGAGCACGCCGGCCGCGGCCAGCAACTGGGCGCCGTGGCAGACCGCCGCGATCGGCTTGTTCGCCGTGGCGAAGTGGCGCACGATCTCCAGCACGCGGTCGTTCAGGCGGAGGTATTCGGGGGCGCGGCCGCCCGGAATGACGATTGCGTCATACGCAGCCGGATCGACATCGGCAAACGTCGCGTTCAGCGTGAAATTGTGGCCGCGCTTCTCGGTGTAGGTCTGGTCGCCCTCGAAGTCGTGGATGGCCGTGGCGCAGTGGTCGCCGGCCTTCTTGTCCGGGCAGACGGCGTGGACCACGTGGCCCACCATCTGGAGTGCCTGGAAGGGCACCATCGTTTCGTAGTCTTCGGCGAAGTCGCCAACCAGCATCAGAATTTTCTTGGCCATTGCAGTCTCCTGTATGGTTACGGGTGTCCGGAGCCGGTCCAGACCGGCCGGGCCATTGTGCGGCGGCCCTGCGCGGGGCGGGTGGTAGCCCGTTACCGCAGGCGGCACGCGATTTCCATTTCGACGCAAATCCCCATGGCAGATTCCCTCATCCAGTCCCCCGACCTCGGCGACGTCACCGGTTACCTGCGTGACCGCATCCGCACCGTGCCGGACTGGCCCCAGCCCGGCGTGATGTTCCGCGACATCACCCCGCTGCTGCAGAACCCCAAGACCCTGCGCGTGCTGATCGACGTATTCGTGCACCGCTACATGGACCAGGAGCTGGACCTCGTGGCCGGCATCGACGCGCGCGGCTTCATCCTCGGCTCGATCATCGCGTACGAGCTGAACCTCGGCTTCGTGCCGATCCGCAAGAAGGGCAAGCTGCCGTTCCAGACCGTGGCCGAGGAGTACGAGCTCGAGTACGGCAGCGCCACCGTGGAGATCCACGCCGATGCCTGCAAGCCCGGTGATCGCGTGCTGCTGGTCGACGACCTGATCGCCACCGGCGGCACCATGATGGCCGGCCGCAAGCTGCTGGAGCGTCTGGGTGCGACCGTGGTGGAGGGCGCGGCGATCGTCGACCTGCCTGAACTCGGCGGCTCGAAGCTGTTGCACAAGAGCGGCCTGCCGCTGTTCACGGTTTGCAATTTCGAGGGCCACTGAGCCCTGCGCCCGCGCCCGCCGTTGTTTTCCCCTCCATTGCCGGGTCCGGGGGCGCGGCGCATAATGCCCCCTTGACAACAACATGATGACCGGGCGGAGCCTCGATTGCTGACATCGGCACCGGTCACGAAGGAATAAGGACGCGCAATGGGCGTACTTCTCCATCTTCTATCTGGCGTGGCGCTCCTGGTCTGGGGCACCAACATCGTCAAGGTCGGCATCCTGCGCGTGTATGGCGCCAATCTGCGCCATGTGCTGTCAGTCAGCGTGTCGAACCGCTTCACGGCTTTCGCGGCCGGGCTCGGCGTGACCGGGCTTGTGCAGAGCAGCAACGCCACCGCCGTCATCGTCAGTTCGTTCGTGGGACAGGGCCTGATCGCCGTGGCGCCCGCGCTCGCCATCATGCTCGGCGCCAACGTCGGCACCGCGCTGATGGTGCAGGTCTTCTCGATGGACCTGTCGTGGCTCTCGCCGCTGCTGATCTTCGTCGGCGTGATTCTCCACCTGAGCTGGAAGGGCAGCCGCCCCGGGCACGTGGGCCGGGTGCTGATCGGGCTCGGGCTGATTACGCTCGCGCTGGAGCTGATCTCGATCGCCACGCGCCCCGTGGTGCAGGCGGCCGGCGTGAAGGTGCTGTTCAGCACGCTGACCGGCGATGCCGCGCTCGACATGCTGATTGGCGCGGTGCTGACCATCCTCTGCTATTCGAGCCTGGCCGTGGTGCTGTTCTGCGGCGCGCTGGCGTCGGCGGGCGTGGTGTCGATCCATGTGGCGCTGGCGCTGGTGCTCGGCGCCAACCTGGGGTCGGGGATCTCGGCGCTGCTGACCACCTCGGGCAACAACCAGCCGGGCAAGCGCGTGACGCTGGGCAACCTGCTGTCGCGGCTGCTCGGGTGCGTGATCGCGCTGCCGCTGCTGAACCAGGCCGAGGAACTGCTGGCGCTGGTCAGCACCGACCCGCAGCGGCTCATCGTCAATTTCCACCTGCTGTTCAACCTGGCGCTGGCCGCGCTGCTGCTGGGCGCCACGGCGCCCCTGGCGCGGATCTGCGAGGCCATCCTGCCCGGCCGCAACACCGGCGACAGCCAGGTCACGCCGCGTCACCTCGACCCCGCCGCGCTGCCCACGCCCACGCTGGCGCTGTCCAATGCCGCGCGCGAGGTGCTCCGCATCGGCGACCGCATCGAGCAGATGCTGGACAACATGCTGCGCGTGCTGCGCACCAACGACGCCAAGCTCGCCACGGCCACCTGCCGCATCGACAACGAGGTGGACGACCTCTACACGGCCATCAAGCTGTACCTGACCCAGATCAGCACCGAGGCGCTGGACGAGCACGACGGCCAGCGCTGGACGGAAATCATCTCGCTGACCATCAACCTCGAACATGCGGGCGACCTGATCGAACGGGTGATCCTGGACGCCAAGGACAAGAAGATCGCCCACAACCTGGCGTTCTCCGAGGCCGGCATGCAGGAGATCACCGAGATGCATGGCCGGCTGGTGGCCAACCTGCGCCTGGGTTTGTCGGTGTTCCTGAACGGGGATATCCGCAGCGCCCAGCAGCTGATGGGCGAGAAGGCCAACTTCCGCGAACTGGAGCGGAAGTACGCGCGGACGCATTTGCAGCGCGTGGCGGTGCAGACGACGGAGAGCATCGAGACCAGCTCGCTCCACCTGGACGTCATCAGCGAAATGAAGCGACTCAACTCGCTGTTCTGCGCCACGGCCTACCCGGTGCTGGAGCAGGCCGGGCTGATGAACCGCAGCCGGATGAAGGAAGACCCGCCCGCCGGCGTGACCGGTGTGCCGGAAGCCCAGACGCGGTAGCGCGCCCGGGGTGCGGTCTTATCCCCGCTTGAGCAGCGGGGCGAGGTACTTGCCAGTGAAGCTGGCGCGGCTCTTGGCCACGGTCTCGGGCGTGCCCTTGGCGATCACCTGCCCGCCGCCGGCGCCGCCTTCGGGGCCCATGTCCAGCAGCCAGTCGGCGGTCTTGATGACATCCAGGTTGTGTTCGATGATCACCACCGTGTTGCCCTGGTCGCGCAGCTTGTGGATGACCTTGAGCAGCAGCTCGATGTCATGGAAGTGCAGGCCCGTGGTCGGCTCGTCGAGGATGTAGAGCGTGCGGCCGGTGTCGCGCTTGGACAGTTCGAGCGACAGCTTCACCCGCTGCGCCTCCCCGCCAGACAGCGTGGTGGCCGACTGGCCCAGCCGGATATAGCCCAGCCCCACATCCAGCAGTGTCTGCAGCTTGCGGCGCACCACAGGCACGGCGCTGAAGAACTCGTGGGCCTGCTCCACGGTCAGGTCCAGCACCTCGGAAATGCTCTTGCCCTTGTAGAGGACTTCCAGCGTCTCGCGGTTGTAGCGCTGGCCGTGGCAGACATCGCACGGCACGTAGACGTCGGGCAGGAAGTGCATCTCCACCTTGATCACGCCGTCGCCCTGGCAGGACTCGCAGCGGCCCCCCTTCACATTGAACGAGAACCGGCCCGGATCGTAGCCGCGCTCCTTGGCCGACGGCACGCCCGCGAACAGCTCGCGGATCGGCGTGAACAGGCCGGTGTAGGTGGCGGGGTTCGAGCGCGGCGTGCGGCCGATCGGGCTCTGGTCGACGTTGATGACCTTGTCGAAGTGCTCCAGCCCTTCGATATGGTCGTGCGCGGCCGGCTCGGCCGTGCTGCCGTACAGGTGGCGCGCCACGGCGTGGTAGAGCGTGTCGTTGATCAGCGTGGACTTGCCCGAGCCGGACACCCCGGTGATGCAGGTCAGCAGCCCCACCGGAATCTCGGCGGTCACGTTGCGCAGGTTGTTGCCGGTGGCGTTGACGATGCGCAGCAGCCGCTCCTCGTCCGGATTGGCGCGCGTCTTGGGCACCTCGATGCGGCGCTTGCCGGACAGGTACTGGCCCGTCAGCGAGCCCGGCGCCTCCTCGATCTGCGGCGGCGTGCCCTCGGCCACGATCATCCCGCCATGCACCCCGGCACCGGGGCCGATGTCCACGACGTAGTCGCAGGCGCGGATCATGTCCTCGTCGTGCTCCACCACCAGCACCGAGTTGCCGATGTCGCGCAGATGCTTGAGCGTGCCGATCAGGCGGTCGTTGTCGCGTTGGTGCAGGCCGATGGATGGCTCATCGAGCACATACATCACGCCGGTCAGCCCGGAGCCGATCTGGGAGGCCAGCCGGATGCGCTGGGCCTCGCCGCCCGAGAGCGTGTCGGCGCTGCGCTCCAGCGACAGGTAGTCCAGCCCCACGTTGTTCAGGAAGTTCAGCCGCGCAGTGATTTCCTTGACGATCTTGTCGGCAATCTCGCGCTTGGCGCCGTGCAGGTTCAGGGTCAGGAACCACGTCAGCGCGTCGCGCAGCGGCCAGCCGTTGACCTCGTAGATGGCCCGCGCCTGGTCGTCCTCGCCCACCTTCACGTGGCGCGCCTCGGTGCGCAGCCGGGTGCCTTCGCAGGACGGGCAGGGCTGGTTGTTCTGGTACTTGGCGAGTTCCTCGCGCACGGCCGCCGAATCGGTCTCGCGGTAGCGGCGCTCCAGGTTCGGGATGATCCCCTCGAACACATGGGCGCGCACCGTGGTGCGGCCTTTCTCGTTGATATACGTGAACGGGATCTCTACCTCGCCCGAGCCGTGCAGCACCACCTGCTGGACGTTGGCGGGCAGGTCCTCGAACGCGGTATCGGTGTCGAAGTCGTAGAACGCCGCCAGGCTTTGCAGCATCTGGAAGTAGAACTGGTTGCGGCGGTCCCAGCCCTTGATGGCGCCCGAGGCCAGCGAGAGATTGGGGAAGGCCACCACGCGCTTCGGATCGAAGAAGGTGATCTGGCCCAGCCCGTCGCAGCTCTGGCAGGCGCCCATCGGGTTGTTGAACGAGAACAGCCGGGGCTCCAGTTCCTGAAGGGAATACGAGCAGATCGGGCAGGCGAAGCGCGAGCTGAACACGTGCTCGTGCCCGGTATCCATCTCCAGCGCGATGGCACGGCCGTCGGCCAGCCGCAGCGCGGTTTCGAACGATTCGGCCAGGCGCTGCTTGAGGTCGGCGCGTACCTTCACGCGGTCCACCACCACCTCGATGCTGTGCTTCTCGGTCTTCTTGAGCTTGGGCAGCGAGTCGATGTCGTAGACCTTCGCCTCGGCCTCATGGGCCGTGCCGCCGCCCGAGCGCACGCGGAAACGCACGAAGCCCTGGGCCTGCATCGTATCGAACAAGTCCGAATGCTCGCCCTTGCGGTCCGCCACCACGGGCGCCAGGATCATCAGCTTGGTGTCCTCGGGCAGGGCCAGCGCGGCGTCCACCATCTGGGAGACGCTCTGCGCCTGGAGCGCGATGTGGTGGTCCGGGCAGTAGGGCGTGCCGGCGCGCGCGAACAGCAGGCGAAGGTAGTCGTGGATCTCGGTGACCGTGCCCACGGTGGAGCGCGGGTTGTGGCTGGTGGCCTTCTGCTCGATCGAGATGGCCGGGGAGAGGCCCTCGATCAGGTCGACATCGGGCTTCTCCATCAACTGCAGGAACTGGCGAGCGTAGGCGGACAGCGATTCGACGTAGCGGCGCTGGCCCTCGGCATAGAGCGTGTCGAACGCCAGCGACGACTTGCCGGACCCCGACAGCCCCGTGATCACGATGAGCTTGTTGCGCGGCAGGTCGAGGTTGATGTTCTTCAGGTTGTGGGTACGCGCCCCACGGATCTTGATTTCTTCCATATACCGATTAGTTGCCCAGCCAGGCCGCCGCTGCCGCCGGGGGCGGACAGGTCGGTCTCACGGAATGTTCAAAGTGCCTTGCACAACGCCTGAAGCGCCGCTCCGACCCAGGCGCCAGGCGGCGGTTCGGCCGCCGCGTGACCCGGAAAGCGCGGGGAAGCAAACCTGCTAATATACCGAACTTCGGTTTCCCGGGTTGCCCGTTGGCCATCCGGCATGCGGACGGGCGCCACATGGCCCACCATCCGGGTGCTTCGCATCGACCGAGTCAGATTTCCATTCACGAGCGCAATGCCGTCGATTCCTTCTTCTCCCCAGCCCGCCAATCTTGCCGACCCGGCCGCCCAGACGGCGCCCGCGCGCGACCGCATGACGAAAAGCGAGTTGCGTGCCAGTCTCTCGCTGGCGAGCATCTTCGCGCTGCGCATGCTGGGCCTGTTCCTGATCCTGCCGGTGTTCGCCGAGTACGCGCGCGGCCTGCCCGACGGACAGGACGCCCAGCGCATCGGCCTGGCCATGGGCATCTATGGCCTGATGCAGGCCTTCCTCCACATTCCGCTGGGCTGGCTGTCCGACCGCATCGGCCGCAAGCCGGTCATGGTGGCCGGGCTGCTGCTGTTCGTGGCCGGCGCGCTGGTCGCTGCGTTCTCGGACACCCTGGCTGGCATCACCATCGGCCGGGCGATGCAGGGCATGGGCGCCATCTCGGCGGCCATCACCGCCTGCATTGCCGACCTGACGCGCGAGCGCCATCGCACCAAGGCCATGGCGATGGTCGGCGGCAGCATCGGGCTGACCTTCGCGCTCTCGCTGGTGATTGCCTCGCCGCTGCTGAAGAGCATCGGCATGTCCGGCATCTTCGGGCTGATGGCGGTGCTGGGCGTGCTGGCCATCGGCGTGACGCTGTTCCTGGTGCCGGCCCCGCCGCCGCCGCATCCGGTGCGCATGCCGTTCCGGCAGGTGCTGCTGAATGCGGACCTGATCCGCATGAACGTGGGCGTGCTGGCGCTGCACGCCAGCCAGGTGGCGATGTTCATGGTCGTGCCGGCCATGCTGGCCGACGCCGGTATGCCGCTGGACCAGCATTGGAAGGTCTACCTGCCCGTGGTGCTGGTCTCCTTCGTGCTGATGCTGGGGCCGATGATGGCTGCCGAGCGCTATGGCCGGGTGCGCCCGGTGCTGCTGGCCTCGGTGGCGCTGATGACGGTGGTGCAACTGCTGTTCGCGGCGGTGCAGGGCCTGTGGCCGATAGTGGGTGTACTGCTGCTGTTCTTTGTTGCATTCAACGTGCTGGAGGCCATGCAGCCGTCGCTGGTGTCGCGCTACGCGGCGGCCGGGCGCGGCGCGGCGCTGGGGGTTTACAACACCACCCAGGCGATGGGGCTGTTCCTGGGCGGTGTGGTGGGCGGCTGGCTGCTCAAGCACGAGGGGCGCAGCGCGGTATTCCTCGGTTGCGCGGCCGTGCTGGTGCTCTGGCTTATAATCGCGTGGAGCATGAAGGCGCCACCGGCCCGCGGGCAGGAGGGTGCGTCGGCAGTGGCGGGTTAGACACACTTGTTGTCATATCCGTAGCAGTCCGAAACGCTTTTTCGTCTTAACGGGGTTAGCATCTACACGCGCCCGACCGGATATCCGGGGGCGCGTGATGTCGTTTACCGTGTTGTCGTTTACGTCCTGTGACGGACGACCCACAAGCAAATCAGTCATGCCGTGCCGCCGCAGGGAAGCGGGGCGCGGTTCTTGGAGAACATTTACATGGCATCGGTCAACAAAGTCATTCTCGTCGGTAACCTGGGCGCCGACCCGGAAACCCGCTACATGCCCAGCGGCGACGCCGTGACGAACATTCGCCTGGCGACGACCGATCGCTACAAGGACAAGCAGTCCGGCGAGTTCAAGGAAGCCACCGAGTGGCACCGCATCGCGTTCTTCGGCAAGCTGGCGGAGATCGCCGGCCAGTACCTGAAGAAGGGCTCGTCGGTCTATATCGAAGGCCGTATCCGCACGCGCAAGTGGCAGGACCAGGCTGGCCAGGACAAGTACAGCACCGAAATCGTCGCGGACCAGATGCAGATGCTGGGCGGCCGCTCGGCGGGCGGCGGTGAGGAAGGCAGCTTCGGCGGCGGTGGCGGCGGCTACAGCCGCGAGGCCCAGGGCGGCGCCGGTGGTGCTGGCGCAGGCGGTGGTGGTGGCGGCTACGGCGGCGGCCGTGCCCAGGGCGGCGCCCAGGGTGGCGGCGCACAAGGCGGCGGTCAGCGCCGCCCGCAGCAAAGCCCGTCGAACGGCTTTGAAGATATGGATGACGATATTCCGTTCTGATCCACTGTCAGCCGTTCTTGTGAAGAAAAACCCCGCAATGTGCGGGGTTTTTTTATTTGCGGGATCGGCGCCTGTGTCGGATGGCAGCGTGGCTGGTCAGGAACCGTCCGGTGAACTAGCGCGACTGGCGCCCGGATCGTCGCGCAGTCAGCCCGTCCAGCACCGTCGCCCACGCGAAGGGGCGCGGATCGGCCAGCATGCTCATGGCGCGCGCGTAGTCGAGCGTCAGGCCGGGCGTCCACGCCATGGTGGTAGCGCGCTTGCGCAGATGGGCGGCAACCCACAGTTCCGGCGTCAGAAGCAGCCGCAACAGCGGCCACCAGCCGTCGAGGCGCGCCCAGACGCGCGCGGCGGCGCCCTCCAGCGCGGCGTCCAGCGCTTGCGCCACGGTACTTGAGCAGTTGCGGTGCGTCAGGTTGTAGGTGGTGTTCTGCCGATCGTCGTGCCAGAAGGTTCGCAGGCGTCCGGCATCGTAGTTGCGAATGCGCACCTGCACCGTGGACGGACACCACGCGCTTGATTCGGTGGGATAGTCCGGCTGGAACAATCCGGGCACGTCGTTCTCGCGGGTGGCGCGCAGCAGGCGAGCAAAATCGTCCGGAGAGCGGTCGATCTCGACGGCCGGATAGAGGCTGATATAGATCCCCTCCGGCGACTCCAGCGCGGCATGGCCCGTCGAAATGACGCCGTCGCGGTCCACGGCGGCGATGTAGCGGTCGATGATCGGCTGGCGCTGCGCCTCGGCCTTGGCGGTGCCCACCGGCGTCCACACATGAACGATCAACGCGCGCTCGTCTGCGGCAGGCGGGCCGCGCCATGTCGTCAGCCGCCGTCTGGCAGCCCCGTCCGACGTGAACGCCGGATCATCCCTCGAGCCAGGACCGGCGGGCAGACGCCGTACGCGCGACGCCAGCAGCAACATGTTCCAGCCGCCGAAGATCAACCCGAGCCCCACGCAGTACGGCACCGTGCCAACGTAGTGAGTCGGATAGGGTTGGATGAAGAAGATGGCAAGCGCGATTTCGAGCAGGCCGCCGGCCATTGCCAGACGCCAGGTGCGAAAGCGCACGACATGCGCCGAAGCCACCTGCAGCAGGCCATCGGCAAGAAACAGCGTGCCAAAGATCAACGACAGGATCATGTGGCCATGGTGATGGCCGGCCAGCACGAGAATCGCCGCCACACTGAAGGCGACGCCCTTGACGTAGCGCAGCGTCCGCTGCCCGCCCATGCCGGTCGAGGCCACGGCCAGCGTGGCCAGTCCTTCGAGCAGCAGCAGCCAGGCGAAGGGCTCGATCGGAAAATCGAGTTTGCCGTCCAGCGCATCGACGAACAGCACGGTGCCCACCACCATGCTGACCGCCCCGGCCCAGGCCAGCCCCTTCCATCGGGTACGCAGGTAATCGACTCCCAGTAGCAGCATCAGCAGGCGGACCATCGGCAGCTCCGGCGCCGTGTCAAGAACGGCTCGGGTGGAGTCTATCGTGCAAAAGCGCGGTGGAAAAATCCAATTTCAAAAAATTTGAATAACTACGTGAGACTTCAGCGGATTTACGTCACTTATCGCCCCGTATAGTTCATCCCATCGCAACGCCACAACAAAACAACGGCGAACAGCGAAAAGCAATAAAACTGAACGAATAAACCTTTAGCTACCGGAGAAACCACCATGTCGAACGCCACCAACGCCAAGCTGCAAGTCCTGACCCCGCGCAACAGCCAGCTGATCATCATCGACCACCAGCCGCAGATGGCCTTCGGTGTGCAGTCGATGGACCGCCAGACCATGAAGAACAACGTGGTGGGCCTGGCCAAGGCGGCCAAGATTTTCGATGTGCCGACGACGATCACCACGGTGGAGTCCGAGTCGTTCTCCGGTTACACCTACCCCGAAATCCT